>JBKJNQ010000127.1:0-16126 GCA_046593575.1 Bacteriovoracaceae bacterium | reverse complement strand
GAATTTGAAGTTCGTTTCTGGAGTCCATGCAATATTCCTGTTCTCAATGATGGAGGAGAACTACTTTGCATTATTCATAATGTTGTAGACGTGACAGCACTGATGAAAAGTCAAAAGTCTGCTGCAGTGGCGGAAGCTAAGGAAATAGAGTATAGAAGCTCTATCCATACGTTGAGACTGGATCAAGAAAAACTTAAGCAAATCCAGTTCGATCTTGATGCTTCAAATTTCGAACTAAAGCTATTCATTCAACTGAACCCTGTACCCATGGTGCTGTGGCGTGGGGAAGATCATATTTACACCATCGTAAATAATGCTCACGACAAGATGCTTCGCAGGCCTGTGCTTGGTAAATCTATCCGGCAGGCCCATTCACCTGAAGAGGCAAAGGATGTTCCTGAAATTCTCGATCATGTTTACAAATCTGGAGTTCCCTTTGTTTCAAAAGAAAATCATTATCGTATCAAGAGTCCGGAAGGTCAGGAGTACTCGATTTGGGTAAGCGAATGGTTTTACCCATTACGTAACAAAGATGGTGAAGTGAAGGCCATTCTTGGAGTTGCTCAAGACGTTACGGAACAAGTTTCTGCCAGAGAGTCACTGATTCAAAAGCAGGACCAGTTACAGCGTTCTATTTCTACATTAGAACTGGAACGCGGGGTGCGAGAGCAATTTGTGGCGACACTCACGCATGATTTAAGGGTACCTCTGAGTGCTGCCAAACTTACTTCTCAAATGATAGCACGAAAGGCAGAAGACACTGCTTTAGTCAGAAGGCTATCGGATAAGGTCAACGGCAATATTGATCGTATTAATACAATGATTCGTGATCTGCTCGATGCTAATCGAATTAAAGCTGGTGAACCTCTTCCTCTGGATATTTCTGAGTTTGACATGACACTATCAGTGAAAGACATCATTGATGAACTTGGTACTGAGTTTGGGGATCGTTTTACTCTTGAAGCACCTTCGGAACCCATTATAGGCAAGTGGAGTCGCAAAGATATCCAAAGAGTCATAGAAAACCTTTGCAGCAACGCTGTTAAATATGGATCACAGGAAGAAAATGTTTTGGTCAAGATCATCCCTGCCGATAAATGCGTCGAGATCTCAGTTAAGAATTATGGAAATACTATTTCTCCAGAAGACCAGAAATATTTATTTGAGCCTTATCGTAGAACACATAGTGCACTTACAGGTCAGGCAAAAGGCTGGGGTCTGGGATTAACTTTGGTGAAAGGTATTGTTGAGGCACATAAGGGAACAGTGAAGGTTGAAAGCAGTGCTAAGAAAGGAACCGTCTTCACAGTGAGTTTTCCGTTATATTCTTAAGGTGAATAATGACATCTGCGTTTTATTCGTTTTCACTCACAAACTGTTGTTTTGCTTGACCTGTTGTTGATCCCGAAAATACATCGGGGAGTTCGGGCATGCTCTTATTTAATTAGTTTCAGTAAGTCTGTTTCGAAGAGAGCAGACATTTGCTTTAATCTCTTCTTGGGAATCTTCTCTTTCCCGTTTTCCCAAGCAGAAATATTCGATTGTTTTACTCCTTTGAGTGCCTTCGCTAATTCGATCTGGCTTATTCCTTCACGGAAGCGAAGACCTTGAATGATTCGACCTGTTTTTTTAGCTTCATCGGCCCAGTCTTCGCCGAAGGCTTCTTCCGGGGAAAGAGTTTTTTCTTTCGCGGAAATGTATTTCTCAATCACCTTGTTTAATGTGATTAAGTCATCGGTGCTCGTGACTTTAGCGAGCTTCGCTGAAATCTCGCGCTTTAGGAGAGCTTTGCTCTTAGTAGGGTGCTTTCTCGTGTGTGCCGACATAGTATACCTCTATCAGTTTGTTCTTCGCATCGACTTCCCAGCAGGCGACCCAAGTGGGTTTACCTTTCTGGAGGTGGCAGTGTCTTCGATCGACGTTCTTCCCTTGGTTCTTAAGCCTGCCGTAGTTAGGCCAATTCACTGCTGGACCTGAAGTTTCGAGTTCAGCTAAGAGAGCTATCGTTGCACTCTCGACCTCCATCGGTACCTTCTGGCGGTTCTTAAGGCTTTTTGCAACCTTCGTTTTGATTTGTACCTGCCAACTCATGGTCATCCTATCATAGTTATACGTATATATGCACATATATATGCAAGTTGCTGATTTTGGGTCGTGACAGCTTTTTTTTTCATGGCTCTCAAAGAAGTCCTGCCAGAAAGTCCCACTGGACCTTGAAACGAGATCAATTGCGAACTCAATGCCAAGTTAGAGTGAGCTAAAGAATTAAATTCTCTAAAGCTTTGTGCGAAGAAGTAATAAATTTGCAATACTCAGCTTTTGAGTTTTTCGACTATTTCTTGGATCATGCCGCTATTTTTTTACGATATCGAAAGAAATTTCTACTGCCGGTATTGTTCCTCGATTTTCAAGCCAGTGAAGAGTGTTTCTATCTTCAGGCCAGCCAACTCCCGGGCCGTAATCTGTGGCAATACCATTTCTATGATCTGTAATGGTGCCTTGAAGAATATAAACAATTCCTGGTCTGCCAATATGGTCATGCAGCGGCCCGAAAACTCCGCCTGGTTCGATAGTCACCTTGCGCATTCTCATTTCTCGCCCTTCCATGCCGGGGATCTCAATGCCAAGGTCGACAGTGCTCAGTAATTCCACCTTAACTCCCTTTGTCTCGGGTGCCATTCCTCCGTTCTTCATCTTCCTCTCCTTTCTACTTTTGTGAAACGACATTCTGATCCAAAAAATTTAAAGCTATGGGTTTGGCTATAGCAAGTCGCACACGATTCAGATTCCCCGATTTACTCAGTATTGATTCGCCTACCAACTTCTTTTGAAATTGTTGTTCTACACTTTTTGATAGTTTCCTTCTTTTGGAGAAAAATATGAGTATTGTGAAATTTTCAACTGGTGTGCCAGGCCTAGATAAAATTCTTGGTGGAGGACTGATTGAACATGGACTTTATCTTTTAGAAGGATCAGCGGGTGCCGGTAAAACCATACTAGGAAATCAAATTTGCTTCCATAGGGCTAAAGTTCATAGACAGAAAACCTTATTTGTATCTCTCATGAGTGAGTCTGTAGGTAAAATGCTTCATTACCTTAGACCACTAGAATTCTTTGATGACCAGATTATTACTCAAGATCTTTGTTACGCCTCAGGATATTCGGCAATGGCCAATGATGGGATTGAGGGCTTAAAAAAATGGTTGTTTGAAGTTGTGAAAAGTCAAAAAACTAAATTTTTAGTTATTGATGGGTTTCGTTCTGCCAAAGAATTTGCCGTATCAGAAGGTGAATATTCACGCTTTCTTTTTTATCTAAATAGCTTTGCAGGCGTTTCAGGTTGCACCATTATTCTCATTGCTCCCAAAGAAGAACTAAAATCAGGGATTGAAGATGCCCTGGTGGATGGGATGATACAGTTGAATGTTGGAACCACCGGTCTGCGAGAATACAGATATGTTGTGCTGACTAAAAATCGTGGAACTAAGTCATTAGCTGGAAGACATTATTATAAGATTACTGAATCTGGATTTATTATTTATCCTCGGATTGAAGCTCTGATTGATAAGTGTTCTGAGCCAAAAGCTCATACTGAGCAACTAGCTTTCGATATACCAAAATTTGATAAAATGCTGATAGGGGGAGTCACCACTGGATCGGTCACCAATATTCTTGGTGCCCCGGGTGCTGGCAAAACTCTTTTATCTCTCAAATTTTTAGAGGCAGGCCTCAAAAGAGGAGAGAACTGTCTGTACTTTGGATTTTATGAATCACCGGATCGTCTTCTTCTGAAGGCAGAGGGCGTGGGAATAAATCTCAGGCCTTACATTGAATCCGGTCATTTTCATGTTCGATGGTTCCCGGCAGTAGATCAAATGATTGATGAAATGGCACAAATAATCTACGAGACCGTCAATGATAAAAAAATTTCCAGACTGGTGATTGATGGAGTGGACGGCTTCAGAGCATGTGCTGTCGAAACGAATAGAACTCAGGCTTTCTTCATAGCTCTTACGACATATTTAAGATGCATAGGTGTCACCACGTTCTTAACCGAGGAAACCAATCTCTTCGGTTCAGAGGTACTAAGAACAAATACGAATTTATCCGCGACAGTCGAAAATATTTTTTTGCTGAGATACGTGGAAGTGGATGCACAATTACTGCGCTTGATTTCAATCTTCAAGCTTCGAGACTCTGGCTATGATTCTTCAATCAGTGAGCTTTCAATAACCAGCAAAGGCATAGATGTCAAAAAGTCATTTGTTAACGTTGAACATGTTCTGTCTGGATCTGGAAAAGACAGGCCAGAAAAGGAATCCAAATGAAAAGGATTCTGATCGTCGAAGATGAATTTACCATTCGAGATATTCTTAAAATGTTTTTAGAATATGAAGGCTACGAAATCGTTGTTGCGATAAATGGCAATGAAGGATTCGAAGTGATATTGAAGAATAAAACGGATCTCATTATCAGTGATATTATGATGCCCGGTCTTTCAGGTATAGAGCTTCTTAATAAAGTGAAATCCACGCCTGAGATCGTCGATATTCCGTTTATCTTGATGAGTGCAGCGCCGATCCAGCTTGATGAAATCGGTATCAAAAAGCATTCTGCCTTTATCCAAAAGCCTTTCGATATAGATGAATTACTTTCCTTGATTTCGGAAATGTTAAAAGAAGCAACTTAAGGCCTGGGAGCCACTAAAGATTTCCCAGTGAAAGTGGAAATCTAAGTCGCTCGGCTCCAGTTTGTTATTGTAACATTGGCCGCAATCCGATCTTTACCGTCGATATTCGTTGCCTCTTGAAGGAGTTGCGTAAACTTACTTTCAAGCTTCATCTGTTCGACTTCATCCTCTTATGATCCAGGACTCGGTTGGAGGAGCGCTGAAATAGATTTCACGGCCAAAATATAATAAGACAGCAAAGGAGATGATGATCACACTGGTAAGACCAAACCAAAGTCTAGTTGTTTTCAAATTATTCTCCTACATATGTTTATTCTTAACTCTATCACCCTGATGCTGGTAAAACATGACGATAGTCAGGTCTTTTATATAATTCGGGAGTTATTCTTAATTCATGTTGAATTTCAATCGTAACGTCAGCGAACCATTCCGGTTTTTTTTTCCTCTAGGAACATTTTTTTTCCTGTGGGGAATTCTTCTTTGGTTGCCGCTGATTTGGCAAAGCGGAGAATACCCCGTTATCCTTCACCGGTATCTCATGTTGAACGGCTTTACTGCATCTTTTATCGCGGGCTTTCTTATGACAGCGGTTCCGCGGTTTTCCGGGTCTCCCAAAGCGACTTACGTAGAAACTTCGTTATTCTTTTTGATAACTCTGAGTGGGATTTTCTATTTTTTTATCACTGGTGAAAGTTTGTTTGTTTTCTCGGCTTTGCAGCCCTTTATTCTGCTTGTTTTTCTATTCCTGCGAATTGGTAAAAGAAAACAGAACCCACCCTATAGTTTTATATTCATCTTTGTGGGACTTTTATTGTGGCTATTATCGGCCATAGGGTCTTACTTTGGCGATCCAGAAATCTTTAGCCAACTTCATTACGAAGGAGCGGTAGCTTCGATTATTTTCGGCGTTGGAAGCCGTCTCATTCCTGGCATTTTGGGCCATGAAGAGATTGTAGCAGACCAGCGAAAGGTCTATGAGGCACCGGTCCCTCTTCTGAAAACTATTCCTCTATCATTTTTTCTTTTGATTGTCGTTTTTGCCGGTAGTTATTTTCTGCAAGAGTGGGGAAGTTCTCTTCGCGCTTTAGTGGCCATTTCTATTGCGTTGAAATATTGGCGTCTCTATCTATTACCCAAAGACCGGTCTGCGCTGACTTATTGTATCTGGGTGAGTGCCTGGCTTATTACTTTAAGTTTCGTTCTTCGCGCGACATGGGCAGATGCGGGCATCCACGCATCTCATGCATTCTTCATCCACGGGATCGCTCTGATGTCGTTTCTGATTGCAACTAGAGTCCTTCAGTCACATGGTCCTGGAGATAAGAAATGGGAGCGCTCGCGTGTACTTTATATCATTACTATTTTCATTGTTCTTGCAGGTGCCACCAGAGTAAGTGCTTTTCTTTTGCCTGAGTATTACCTTGCTCATCTGGGATACAGTTCAATTCTTCTGGCGATCGGGGCTATCATCTGGAGTGTGTATTATCTTCCTTTTGTATTTGTGAATAAAATTTCAATATCAAGCAGAGCCTAAAAACGAAGTGGATTTTATTACATAGCTAAGGATGTCAGTCAGGGTGATAATGCCGACGATTTCGTTTTTTCGATTTAGTATCGGAAGAGCATTGATCTTCTCGCTTAAGAGCGTAATAGCAATTTCATTAATACTGGTGTGCTCTTCACTTACCAGCAGCCTTTGTATCATTATTTCATGACAGAGCTTATTTTCTATTGGTCCAAGAAGTTCACGATCGGAAATCATTCCGACAATCAGGTTCATATCGTTTACTACCGGTAGATGTCTGAATCCAAATTGCTTGAACATCTTCAACGCCTCAAGTGTCGGGGCTTCATGATGAATTACTTTTACAGGTGAACTCATGATGTCTTTAGCATGCTCGAGTTTTATTTGTTTCCGATATGACTTTGTATACTGCTGATAAACATCCAGTTTACGATGAGGCCGGGAACTCGTTGCCTCGTCAATTGGCGCTAAGATGCCCATGAACTCATGAACTGAATTCATGGCATGAATCGGCCCTACGGATTGAACCGTTCCCGAGGGGTTATCAATTCTCCTGATCAAAGGCGAGAATTGACCATTAAATGCAACGAGAAAGCTCATTTGATTTATCCTGATCCTAATATTCTTTCAAAAACATTTTATCAGGTTAGGAAATAGAAACTATGACTTTGGTCATGGTGCGCTTCTATAAAAACTGATTCTCCGTCATTCAATCCGCCCGGCTCCAGTTGGTGATCGTGATGTTGGCGGCAATTCTATCTTTTCCGTCAACTTCTGTTGCTTCCAAAAGAAGCTGTGTAAATTTACTTTCAAGCTTCATCTGTTCTACTTCATCTTCAGCGTCCAGGTAAGCTGCCTGCAATTCGTCCAGTTCATTTTCAATATCTTCGATATCCCTCATGATTTCTCCATCAGATCTACATGTTAGTTATACGAATTTATTTGGATCTTCCGCTTTTAATGAGCAGAAGAGGATTTACAATGATCTGATCGTGAGTATGTTTCAGCAATGTGCGACTGCTGAAAATTGCATTCTGAAAGCTGTCGTGAATTCGATTCCTAAGTCTGGATTTCTTCAAAGTAATTTGTAATCCGGGGTCAACGCATATGACCCCGGAATTCTTGATTAGCGGATAAGTGAGCTAAAGCCCTTGTTTTCATCTTGAATCGCAATAACTCTCTTCACGTTGACGGCATTCAGACCTTTCTTGCCTTCCTGGACTTCAAAGACGACGAGGTCGTTTATTTTAAGCTTAGTGCTTGCTTCGAACACAAGATATGTTCCGTCCTCGACAAAGACCAGGCCCATGCCTTTGGTCTCATTATAAAATTTCACAACTCCATTCTTCATGGCCGAAATTCCGGTATCACGATCTAGTACAATTTTTGCGATCACTTCAATGTCTGCGCTGCTGAAGCCTTGTGCCTCCAGTGCCTTAATCATGTCTGCATCAGTTCCCGCCATGGCATAGAAACTCAAGACAAGTGAGAGAAGGAAAATAATCTTTTTCATGAAGGCCCCTTTGGTTGATGCGTTCAATAATGCAGGCGGGATGCCAAAAAGAGCGGCATATAAATAGGTTCTTAGGAGTCGAACATATATTTTTCGACTGAAATCTGAGATACTGTCTACAAATTAGACGTAGGTATTTATGAAGCAATTTCGGTTAATCAGGCCCTCCGACAATGAAAAGCTCGCCTCCGTAATCCGCACGACTCTTGAAAGCTATAAGTTGAACATTCCTGGGACGGTCTACACCGATCCCACGACCGATCATCTCTACGAACTGTTTCAGGATAAATCTTCCGTCTATTATGTTGCTGAAGATGAATCTGGTGAAGTCCTGGGTGGATGCGGAATTTATCCGACCAAAGGATTGCCCCACGGTTACGTAGAGCTCGTGAAGCTTTATCTCGCAGAAAAATCCCGTGGCAAGGGGATAGGCAGGGCGCTTATGGAAAAATGTCACCAATGGGCCAGAGAGAGGGGATTTACCCATGTCTATCTGGAGACATTCGGGGAATTAAGCTCCGCAGTCACTCTCTACAAATCTCTGGGATACAAAGCTCTCAATAAGTCTTTAGGCGAATCGGGTCACGATGCCTGTACGATCTGGATGATCAAGGAACTAATCTGAAATTTTAAGGTTTGGGTGGACTATCAGTAGTCTGTCCATAATTCGGATCAGTGTCTGCGTAATAAATGGCGAGGAAAGCGAGCTTCAAAAGGACGTACCCCGCCAAAACACCCACGATAATCTTTACTGCCGGAGACCAGGACGTACCTTGCTCCTGCATCTGAGAAGAATGATTTTCCAAAACCTGAAGAACCTGATCTGCGCTCGTCTGATTATTTTTGAGAAGATTTATCGATTCAGTCAGCTCTGCCTTCATCTTTTCGTCTTTGATCATATTCAAAGTTTCATTCATGATTTGTTCTGAAGATTGTTCAGATAGAATGAGTTGCTGAACTCCGGACTTGAATGTCTCATTTTGAATCGCGAGAAAACTCTCGTCTTTCTGGTCCCATTCTACGGTGACAGCATATTGATAATTTTCAATAAGCTCTTTCACTCCCGTAGCTGCATAAGTTCGCTCACCCAACATGCTCAAGAGCAGGACAAAGACCGAAGCATTAAAGCAGAATTTTTTCATGTGCCCTTTTACATGAAAAACACCGAGAGGCGCACTTGCTAGTAAAATATACCCGCTTTTGGCGGGCATATTTCGCAGGCTTAGGAACTTCTTAGTCTACTTTATTTGCTGTTTCCTCAACTTTGTCTACGACAGCGTCCTTCGTTTCCACAGCGCGATTCTTGGCCTTATCACCAGCACACTTGAGGTCACCTTTCATACACGCTGCTTCCGTTACGCGGTTAGCACCTTTCTTAACTCCTCTCGCTGCAGAATTCACCACAGCGTGGACCTTCTCACCAGGCGTTTCGTCTGCGCGCACAGTCTGTGAAGACCCGAGTATAGTTAAGGCCAAGAGAGCTACGGCTCCAAAATTTTTCATAAAATCCTTTGAGGAAAAGTTTATATTGCATCTGTTGCAGCTATTTGTGGAAAGTATTCATCAATAATAATAGGGAGTGCGCCGAAACTAATAGACGCTATTAATGGCCCGATAAAGAGGCCTGGTAATCCAAACAAAATCACGCCACCGATCACGGCCAATAGTCCAATGAAGGGGTGAACGTTCACTTCGCCGATTGATCCTAAAAAGGGGCGAATGAGATTATCGGCAACTCCCGAAAAGGCAGCTATGACCATCATCCCGATGCCTGAACCCACACTTCCATCAATAAAGCAGATGACTCCGAGTACGGCGGCCATGGGGGCAGCACCAATAATGGGAATGAAACTGAAGACGAAAGTCATGAAGAAGACCAGGAAGATATCACCTACGTTAAAGAAGTAAGCTCCTGCCGCCACAATCAAGGACTGTAAAAGTCCGGTGATGATGTTGGCAAAGAAAACCTCGCGGCAGCTGATTTTGGACATTCTGATAAATTTATTTCCATTGCTCTGATTAAAATTAAAGTACCTGTCAAAGAGTAATCGAATTTTATCAGAGTCCCGGAGAAAGCAGTACATGGAGATAATGGTAATGAGACCCATCATGATGATGTTGGGTAATTCACTAAGCCAATTGTTGAATGTCTCAGTGACATATTTTCCGGTGAAAACCACGAGCTGGTTAACTTTTGTTCTCAGGATTGTTTTATCAAGACTGTATAGGCGGCTGAACTTGTCCATCAGGTGATGGCTGGAAGTCGTCAGCTTGTCGCTGTATTCGCTGAAATTTGATTCGTGCAATTGCTCGGATACGATTCTCGACCCACGGACAACAAAAGCTACCGTCGGGATGAGGCCAGCAACGGCAAGTAAAAAGCT
Source organism: Bacteriovoracaceae bacterium (assembly GCA_046593575.1). GTDB lineage: Bacteria > Bdellovibrionota > Bacteriovoracia > Bacteriovoracales > Bacteriovoracaceae > Peredibacter. Next base: position 6,014 of record JBKJNQ010000127.1, on the reverse strand, counting down.
AAAAAGAAGAAGGCTGGTATTTCTCTTCAGTCCCCGGCGCATGAAAAAATCAACGAAGGGGATGAGTGCCATCGCCAAAATTCCACCGAGAACGATAGAAATGATGAATGGCATGAGTAAGTAGAAAAACAAGGAAAGAATGATCAGGGTGAAGGTGAATTTGAAAAAGTTCCGGAGAACCAAGTTCACTAAATTTTCGCTCATGAAATGCTGTCTCTTAAATTAGGAAGAAAAGAAAGAAGGAAAGTACCTTCGCTCTCACTATAGCGCACGTCTCTTGCTAGACGCAATGAGGGAAGGTGATTGTGATTAAATCAACACATTCGGAAGACAAACGGTAAATATGGTTCCCTTCTGCGAATCACTACTGACTGTGACGTGGCCCCCATGGGCCTCTGTGATCGCCTTTACTACTGTCAATCCAAGACCCCAACCCGTTTTTCCCTCTGAAGTCTTTGTTACACGATGATAATTTTCAAACATCAGTGGTAATTCCTTTTCGGGGATCACAATGCCGGAATTTTGAACGGAAATCTCAACCTCGTCGCCGGTCTTTTGCAAATCAAGATGAATCAATGAGTCTGGATTGGAAAATTTCACAGCATTACTGATCAGATTCTCAAAAACTCGTCTCAAACCGATTTCATTCCATTTTCCAGTTAAAGGCCCCGAACTTTTCCATGTGATGCGGTCATGGTGAACGAAATTCGCCTCTTCCGTTATTTCACTCAGGATATTATCCATGTCGCATTCTTCTACTGGTAAGATGAGCTCTTCCCCGGCGCGGATTCGACCAGAGTCGAGAAGATTTTGGATCATCTTATCCAGTCTATCCATGGACCTCATGATCCTTTCCGCAACTTTAATACTTCTATTGGGATCTAGGGGAGCTTTCAAAAGTACTTGTGCTGACAATTTCACGGCGGCAATAGGGCTTCTCAAATCGTGGGCAAGTGTATGCGTAAAATTATCCTGGACCTCAGTTAAGACATCACTGAATTCTGTCGCGGCATCATTTACGGCCTGTTCTATGGCGCAGATAATAATTTCCCTTTCAATGGCAGAGAGGGGTGCTTCTTCTTCCATGACTTCGAAAATGACCTGTCTTAAAATGTGGTACTCAAAAATAAGCTGGTCCATCGTGTAGTGAAGAGTATCTGCTCTTTCGTGGCCGTGCTTTCTGCCCACTCTTTTGCTTTCACTTTTATCCCATCTTACTCGCGCGTCTGTTCTATTAATGGTTGTTGAAAGAGCGCGATCAATCTGATTGAGAAATTCAGGAAGTGAATCACGGAGTGCCAGAGACTCCTGATGAATGGAAGCGCGGACCTCTTCGAGGGCGCGCTTTTCCCAGGTGGCCATGACTTTATTGTTGAGTCGTTTCAGTCGTTCCGAAGCTTGGTTTGGCATAATGTCCCTCTTAAATAAGTTATCAGTGATGGGCCTTAGATAATCTTAATTAAAATATTAGACCAAAAAAGATTGATCTTTTTTTCAAAGATCTGAAATGGTAATCCTTTTGTCGGTCAAACTTCCAAGGACAAAAAATGATTGAAACGGCATTTCAGGAAACACCAGATACTGTCGCCTCACACTATAACGACCTCGATCCCTTTTACCGGGAAATCTGGGGGCTGCATGTTCACCACGGATTATGGGAGACGGGAAAAGAATCAAGTGAAGTGGCGACCGAAGCTTTGATCCAGCATCTTTTTTTGGGATTAGAGCTTAACCAGAAAACAAGAATTTGTGACATTGGCTGTGGCTACGGTGAGACCTCCCGCTACCTCGCGAAAAACTTCGGCTCAGAGCTCACGGGACTTTCGGTTTCTAAGAGTCAGCTGGATTTTGCGGCGACATTGGAAAAAGTGCCCAACGTTCACCTTCTTCATCGTGACTGGATGAAAAACGATCTTCCTTCAGATTATTTTGATCTCGCTTTTTCGATTGAGAGTTCTGAGCATATGCCTGATCTCAGGAAGTTCTTTGAGGAAGCTTACCGCGTTCTGAAACCTGGGGGAAGTCTTCGTATCTGTGCTTGGCTTAGTAAAAAAAATGCCCAGGATTGGGAGATGAAGCATCTTCTAAAACCTATTTGTGAGGAAGGAAGACTTCGTTTATGTGAGGAAGGTGAGTACCGGAAGCTCATGGAAGAAACCGGCTTCACGAATTATCAGTTTGAAGACATCACAGAGCAGGTGAAGAAAACCTGGACCTTGTGTATCAACCGCTGTGCCCGGAAATTTATGACGGATTCAAAATATCTCAAGTTTTTTATCCAGGGATCCAGCTCGAACAAGAAATTTATTCTCTCTCTCTTACGAATTCGTGCGGCCTATGAAACGGGGAGCATGACTTACGGTATTTTTAAGGTGGTCAAGCCATGAGTGATTTCGAAGGTTCTTTGGTACTTGAAAAACTCGCTGCTTTAAATCTCGTCGATGACTTTTTAGAGGCGGTGGACTCCGATGATATTCATCGAGTGATGTCACTGCTCAGGCAAGCTGAGATTGATGATGAGATGATTTCACTGGTTTTGAAAGAAATGAACGAGGCCTAGAGTTCTTCAGCAAAAACCTTTTCTGTAATCTTCCAGAACTTTTCCTGTTTACGAGCAATCACAAATGAAGGCAGCCGCAGAAGCTTCTGATAGCGGATGACGTCCGCAGGAGTTTGAAGTTCCATCGCAAGCTCGGGGCGCCTCAGGTGAGATCTGAGAAAATTGATATTGAATTTTTTGACTGAAGAGGGATTACTAAAAAAGTGCGCTTCAGAGAGATATTTGGCGTCAGCATCGTAGTAACGAACTTCCAGATACGGATTTGAATTTTTATCGAGGCGTTCATCGAAGGTAATCTTATCCGGAGTCAGGACGTGCGCATTTTTAGAGAGCTTCGCTTGTTTGAGTTTTGAATCCGCATCGATCAGTGTCGACTGACATTTGCCACAATTTGCGGCCGTAATATCGTTTTCTTCACCGCAAGCATGACAGAGCTTGAAGCGGAATCGGAAACCACAGGCCATGACAGCGAGTGTTTGCGGATCATGCTTAGCACCCCGGCACTTCCTTCCAAAGTGCTCAATCATCTCTCCTTCAAAATCAACTGTTCCCCAGAAGCTGTTTTCAAATCCACAATCCGGACAGGGGACATTCACGGCGACAGAATCTTTATTGGGTTTCCGGTCGCTGATCTCCGGCGTGTAGATATCGTGGCCCATGCCTGTATAATCAAGAATGAAGCAGTCTGTTTTGCCGGTATCGAGTCTTAATCCACGCCCGACAATCTGCTGATAGAGGCTATTGGATTCCGTCGGGCGAAGAATGGCGATGACATCCACGTGGGGAGCATCGAAGCCGGTGGTAAGAACAGAGACGTTCACGAGATATTTAAATTTTCGGTGTTTAAAATCATTCACAATCTGATCACGACTATTGATATCGGTCTCTCCGATCACCAGCTGTGCCTGACCTTCGGGGAGATAAGAAAGAATTTCTTCGGCGTGCTTAACACTTGAGCTAAAGATCATCACGCCCTGACGATGAAAGCGGTCAGTGATATCAATAATGTTTTTCACAATGAGGGGAGTGAGTCGTTTCTGTGACTTAAGGAGTTCTTCCACTTCGGCCATGGTGTACATACGATTTTTTTCTGTGAGTTCAGAAAAATCGTAACAGGTTACCGGAATATCCACTTTCACTGGCTGAGTGAGAAATTTATTTTTAATCATGTAGGAAAGAGGTAGCTCATAAACGCAGCGGCGGAAAAATTTTTTCTGGTCGGACTTTAGTTCCCCATTGTGTGAGTACTCATAAATCCACCCGAGACCCATCCTATAAGGAGTGGCGGTGAGACCAAGGATACAGAGATTGGGATTATTTTCTCTGAGTTTTTTAATCACATCCTGGTATTGGGTATCGCCTGTCTCTGCGACCCGATGACATTCATCGATTACGAGCAGTGAGAAGTTTTCAAAGAATTCATCCGGAGCGCGCGCCACTGATTGCACACTTCCGAAAATCGCTTTATCAGACCAGTCTTTTTTCCCGAGACTCGCGGAAAAAATTCCTGCCTCCAGACCGTAGCTTTTATATTTTTCGTAGTTTTGCTCCACCAGTTCTTTCACGTGAGCAAGGACCAGCACCCGGCCCTTAGCGATTCTGGCGAGCTCAGCGATCACGAGACTTTTACCCGCGCCTGTCGGCAGGACGATGAGGGCCGGCTCCCGGCTTTTCTGGAAGAATCTGATGGTGCTATCAACTGCTTCTTGCTGATATTCGCGTAGCTTATACATTTCGTTCATTTTAGCCGGAAAGATCCTGAAATGTCCCTAAGTGAAGGCCCAAATAATTAAGTTTATAAACATGCGAAAGTTTCTTCTTGAAGAGTATTTTCTTTAAGAACAGCTGAACAATGACCGATTTATCAATCATGACGAATGATCTCGCTTTGTATTTCTATGCTTTCGGAGGATTGGTCCTGGTATTCGTCTGTTTTGTGATTTTTGCCGTTGTGACGGAGTTTTTCCGGTCGCTCAATAAGAAGTATGTTGAACAAGAAAAAAAGAAGAAACAAGAAGCTGTGAAGGCACGTTACGCGGCTTAGTAGGTATGTCTTTTCAACTCACCAGTGAAAGATTTTTCGCCAATTTGAATCGTCATCTGCTCATCATCAAATAAAAATCCCCAGCGATTGTCGCGCTTGATTACTCCGGCAAGTTCCTCAAGAAATAATGGAGAGACGGAGTAGAATTCGATTTCGTCAGATCGATGGATTTTTTCTTCCCGCAAATCTCTCATAAGTAAGTCCGGATTTTTGTAGGTATAAACTTTGACTTCTTTCGCCGTTTTGGTCGCCTTATGGAGTTTTTTGGCAGATGGATTTCCAATTTCAATCACAAGTTTATTTCCCCCGTAAGAATCGGGGATGCTGATCGCCGGAGCATCCGGATCATGAAGGCCGGTCGAGGAGAAGGCGAGTCCATCCTGAGAATTGAGAATATAGGCGAGAACTCGGGTCATGAGGTAGGGCATGTGCTCAGAGGGATGTTGAGAAACACGAAAATCAAGTGTCTCATAAATTCCACGTGTGATGTCTGAGAGTTCAATCTGAAAGCGGTAGAGGGTTGTCGAGATACTCATGATTCTGTCGCCTCAAGAATATCACCAGCATTCCAGTGGGGAAGATCAACTTTCAATTCTTCCAGAAGTATTGCAAACTTTTGTTCTTGAGACAAAATAGCTGACTCACGCCAATCCGGAGATAAAACTAATCGGCTTCTGAGGGCCGCTAGAAACAAATCGACCCAGGTGGGAGCAGTGAAAGTAAAGTTGAGCGAGAGCGCGTGACCACTGGCCTCAGTTGAATGCCAGACACCGCGGGGAACGAAAAGGAGTGAGCCTGGTTTTAGTTCAAATGTTTGTGAATCTTCGGGCATGACTTCCGCCATCTCCTGATCAAGGTAGCTTATCATTTCAGGATCCACCGGCTGCCCCATCGTGTGTCTTACCATGGGATAAGTGACGGAATTATTCCTGGCGGTGGTCCAGATTTTTGTGCCCGAGATTTGGAGAACAAAATTGATATTCTGATCGAAGTGCGGGGACGTTCCCTTTCCATCTGGGGTTACATAAATAAGGCTTCTTCCGTAAGTCTGCGCAGAAATGCCTAAATCTTTTTTGATCGCATCCAGCCAGTTTTGCAGGAAGGGATAAAACCGATTGATGTCGTTAAAAAGTATTCCCATTCCTTCATCAAACATTCTCCGTGCCTCAACTGCCGAAACGTCCACAGCACTCGCTTCATCCCGTAAATCCGGAAGATGAACCTGTACGGTTTCGGTCCAGGAAGCGAGCAGGGGTTCGAGGGAAAAGTTTCGGAGTTCACCGAGCTCCGAGGGCCCGTGATGAATCACAAAAGGCTCATTCCTCTCATAGTGAGTGAGAAACTCTGTCATTTTAAGGGGGTGAATGAGGGCAGATAGGCCTATGTTCATCGATCCATGCTATCAAATGG
>JBKJNQ010000029.1:0-4914 GCA_046593575.1 Bacteriovoracaceae bacterium | reverse complement strand
AAAGCTCAACCGCTGCATCAACGCTTGAAGAGCTTTTCCACAAGGACCTGGGTCTTCAGAAGAAATTCAATCCAACTGTTACAAGAGGCGAGAAGCTTCGTTTTGTACGGATCGAAGGGAAGATTACTCTTCCTGAATCGTTCACGAAAAAACTTATTGCTAATGCCGGTAACCGCGCAACTTCCGGAGCTTTAGAGATTGAAGCGAAGAAGTTAGTGGAAGGGTACTTTGCTGAAGGTGATAATCTTGAACTTTGTCGCAACGATGAGACTGACGTCATGGACTCAGCTGATTCTTGTAAGGCGCGTCTCATGAGAGAGTCTGTTAAAGGTGTTCGTTCCGTGAATTTCGCACTCGCGGGACTCAGCACGAGAACGACAGCTGCGCAGTACACTTACGCTCTGGCAATGATCGGAAAAGACCTCGTAAAAAACCAGTTCGTGATGAACGCGCTCTTCACGCAGGATAAAAACTGCGAGCTGAACTATGAAGTGAAGCTTGAAGGCCGCAGAGTGAACCGGATGGAGAAGAAAATCCCGGCGAATCTGAACTGTCGTTAATTCATTAAATAGCTAAGGGGCACTTCGGTGCCCCTTTTTTTTGTTTAAAACTAAGTGGACGATTACCTCAAAGACAGTTTTACTTAAGACATGAATCTATTAAACATTCTTTTTGTGCTCGGATTGGTTCTTGTTGGGAATGTCCAAGCTCATCCTCTTGATATCGGATTAATGAACATCCGAAACTCTGGTAATGATTTACTGGTCAAGCTCGATCTGAATCCCGCAGTGACAGCGGAGATGAAAGATGTGTTTTCAGAAACTCTTGGATCCAGCACCATCCTGATCAACAAAAATCTTTGTGTCTGGGATAAAGACTCGGTTCAAATTTCAAGAGAAGAGACTTTGGTCACAATCCTGGCCTCAGCCAAATGCGCTGAAGTAAAAGGGGAGGTGAGGCTCGAGTTCCCTTTCTTGAAACTGAGGGAGCCTTCCTTTAATCTGATCCTGAACTCAAGTCTTCAGGGCCATGAGCGCGTTTTGTCTGCGACTCCGGCATCGACCGTGATTAACTTTACGATTGAGGCGACATCTGAAAAATCATTTGGTGATTTTCTTCAGCAGGGTATCCGTCACATCGGTGTTTCTGGAGACCAGTGGATCAAAAACGATAAATTCCGGCTCCCCCCAGGGATTGACCATATTCTTTTTCTTCTCGCTCTGGTTCTTTCTGGTGGAACCTTTATGGGTCTCATTCGTCTGGTTACCGGTTTTACTTTGGGTCACACTATTTCAGTTACTCTTGCCGCCTTTCATATCGTGAATGTACCTGGCCATTGGGTAGAACCTGTCATCGCACTCACCATTGCTCTTGTGGCCTTCGATTCCTGGAAAAGTTTCGGCATTCATCAGAAATGGAAGATCACCACTTTCATTGGGCTCATTCACGGATTGGCGTTCGCCGAAGCCCTTGTTGATCTCAATCTGAGTTCTATGGCGATGCTGAAAGCGGTTGCAGGTTTTAATATCGGGGTTGAGCTCGCTCAGGCCATTTTGATAGCACTTCTCTTTCCCCTGATTCTTCTTCTGAAGAAGTTTCCAGCGGGGAGAAAATACGGTTTGCCGGCACTTTCGATTTTCATCTTCGCCATTGGGATCTATTGGTTTGTTGAAAGGCTTATTGGCTAACTTACAGAAACTCAGGTCCTTTTGTCGGTCCATTCGCTTCGGCCATTTCCTCATACAGCGAGGCCTTCTTTTCATTCTTCCGTTCTTTCAGAATAGATGCGAAAAGTTTGTAGGACTCAGATCTTTTTTCACCTGTTTTCAGTGAAGCAGAGAGTGCCTCCATCGCCAGTTTTAGATTCTTATTTTCTCTCTCAGAAAGTGCCAGAAGATAATACGTTTGCGGATTCTGCCTGACAGTGAGTTCTTCCAACAGAAGTTTTGAGGCCTTGATTGTATCGCCTGGTAAGTGACGTCGGATAAGAACTTTGGCGAGCTCCGCCCGGTGATCCATGCGGCCCTGGTCCATCTCTGATGTTATAATCCGTTCGACCTGAGACCATTGATCGAGGGCAAGTTGTTTTTTTCCGATGGCATCATTGAGTTCCGCCTGATGACGGAGATGGGCGAGTTGTTTTGAAACGGAAAAAGCTTTCGCAAAATATGCATCTGCTTTTTCGTGATTTTCATTCCGTGCATGAAGTTGTCCCAGGAGATCGAGACATAAAGAAGAATCAGGATCAATGCGGGAACCTTCATTAAAGAGATACTCGGCTTCTTTCAATTTATTTTTCTTCAGAAAGTGGCGGCCAAGAATACATCTGGCCCATGAAGAATCTTTTTCTTCACCCAAATCTTCTAAAGCAATCGCATGCTCAAGTTCATAGACCCCTTCTTCATCACGCCCCTGAGAAAGATAGGTTAGTCCGCGAAGGGCGAGAACACCTGTGCGTGGAAAATTCGCCGCAAGTTTATCGGCATATGATACGGCTTCTGAAATCTTACCCTGTGCCAAATTTGCAGTAATAAGGATTGAAAGAGCGTCTTTCTGTCTCCGGTCAACAGCATAGACTTTCATCGCCAGGGCGATGGCCTCATCAAACTGATGTCGTTCTTCCTTCATCTTTGCCAGAAGAATTAGTGAGGGGACATGATCCTTAATCTGGATCAGGACTTTTTCCGTGAGTTCGATAGATTGAGTGAGGGAAGATTCGTTTCCATTTCTTTTATAATCAGCAAAAAGTTTGTCCGCTAAAGACATTTGCGAAATCGGATCTCCTGAAATTTTACCAGACAGACCTTTTAGTTGGCCGAAATCTTCCGGCGGCTTTTTCATCAAGGGAAGTTTGTATTGATATTTTTCAGAAGGAGACACGCATCCTGCGAATGAAAAAATCAAAATTAGTGTCAGTGACTGGAAATGAAATCTCATCTTTTGAACCTTGTTTTTTCAGAGTGTTAAGAAGGTTAACACAATAATACCAGACCGAAGTACTTCTCTGTAACTACTGTCATATTTTATTCGTATGATCTTATGTGAATAGAATATTAATTCAAGGAGTGTTCCCATGCGGAATTTTTTTGGCCTCTCGCTAATGTTAGCTGTTCTTCTGTCTTTTTTGCATTCTGAAGTTTCGCAAGCATCGGATCATGATGATGGTGAAACCGATCTCAAGGCCCGTTCTTTAAACCTCACGGATGTTTATGTTTTCCGTGAAGATAAAGAAGTTGTAGGGGGCAGTGCGGCCCATCTGGTCTTTATCATCAATTCAAATCCACGCTCGCTTCCTCAACAGCAATATTATTTTTCCACGAATGCCCGGTACGATATGCATATTGGTCGCGTTGGAACGAGTAAAGATGTTCCCGCTGTAACCAGTTCGGATATCATTCTGAGAGTAGAATTCGCAGCTCCTAATGGTGCCGATGTTCAAGCGATGAGTTTAACAACGATTATTGACGGAGTTTCTTCTGCCTATACTGTGAAAGACGGGGGAGGAGCGATCAACACCACGGCACTTGGTGCTGCTCCGACAGTTTCGGACATCACAGTCGGCGGACAGGTAATCAAGCTTTTCGCTGGACTCAGACGCGATCCTTTCTTCTTTGATGTGACTGCGTTCTTCCGCTTCCGTCTCGCGGCAGCTGGAGTGAATGGGATGTCAGTCCCAGCTAACTTTAGTAGTTTCCCGACTTATACTCCGGACGATGCGACAGGTGGAGCAGTAGATTTCACTTCTCAGTACAACGCTAATACTATTGCTATCAGAGTGCCGATTGTCTCTCTTCAGTCAGCGAGTACTGAGACAGTTTTTGATACTTGGGCAACGATTTCGATTCCGGAATAATAAACGCTTATAAAACTTAGGAGTTCACATGAAATATAAAATAATACTTGGGTTAAACCTTGTTACAGTTCTTGGCCTCATTTCCTGCTCGCAGGGGAATTCTTCTTCTTCAAGTAATGGTGTGACTTATGTTCAGGTGGAGCGCCTCGCTCGCCCGGCAGTCAACGAAGGCCTGGTTCTCACCAACGCCAGCTTGAACGCTTTTAACAGCATTGGACCAGAGCTAGATCTCGATGCCTCGATTCCTGCAGTAGCAACAGTGCAAGGTGAAGCGACTACAGTCCTTGGTGTGGTTTATAACCTCGGGACTGTTGCAGCTGGTAACCCTTCCGGGTTCCCAAATACCCCCCCAGTTGCGGATGTTGTGGGACAATTCCTACCCGACGTCATGCGTATCAGTGTCGACGATGCTCACTACGGTGGTCTTCACCTTTTGGTTGCGAACACTGACCGCACATCAAACTCCAATCAGAACATGGTCGGGTATACCTCTTGCGTGAGTCTTACTGCTGGTGCCCCACTGCTTTGTGGTGGCCGTAAGATTCGTGATGACGTCATCGACATCACCCTCACTTACCTCGCCCTTGGAGCTACTCAAGCGGCACCTGCAGCTGCTGGTGTTGTGCCAAGTTATGCTGTCTCTGATGCTATTAACTACAACACACAACACACGACTCCGCTTCTCGCGACTTTCCCGTTCCTCGCTTCTCCTCTTTAATTTTTCCCCAAGGCGGTCGCACCTAGCGGCCGCCTTTTTTTCTCCACAACAATCATTGTGTTAATCATCTCTTGAGAATAAAATTTTCTTATTGATTATTTTATCCGGAGAATTCTTTTTGAAATTCATCATCATTCTATCTTTTCTCATTCTCAGCTTTCACTCTCTCGCCCAGACGAGTTACGTCCCCCAGACGCGTCTATTGAAAAAAGAAGGCTACGAAGCGTTTCTTGGAAGTGATTATTTTGAAACCACCAAAATTGTGGACGAGAACGGAACCCGCAGCAGACTTAAAAGTGCGGATAACTTTAACCGCCTGCAGGTTGAATCGGGGCTTAGCTAT
>JBKJNQ010000275.1:0-18273 GCA_046593575.1 Bacteriovoracaceae bacterium | reverse complement strand
CCATACCAACACTCAGCTCACTAATCCTTTCCGTAAATTAACGAAGAGCAATTTTAGTTTCGCGAAAATATTCGGTCCGCGAACAATGAAACTTCCTTCACTGAAAAAAACTGGTGGCCCTGGAACCGTCCTTTCACCAAGTTTATCTAAGGCGATTGAAAGATTTTTCTCACGCTCATCGCGCGAGCCGATACATCAGGCCTTTGTTGTTCTCATTATCTGCGGCTTCACTTGGACATTGGGAAAAGTCGCCGGTCTCGCACTCAAAGGTCAGCCGAATTTTGCTACTCCCCGCGAGTACACCATTGATCTCAATCGCTCTCATGATTTTGATCCGGTGACCCTCGGTCAGGTTCGCAGTATCAATCCATTCCGCACGAACACTGGTGTGGGTAAGAAAAAAATGGCCGACACAAAATGCGAAGAGGCCCAGCAGGTATCGAACCTTCCTATCAAGCTCGTCAACACTGTTGTCCTTCAGGATTCTGTGAAATCTATCGCCAGTGTCCAGGTCAGAGGGGAACGTGATCTTCTCGAAGTGAGACAAGGCGATCGTATTTCAAATCTTGCTGAAGTTTTTAAAATCTCACGCTTAGGAATTCTGTTCAGGAATCTTGATAACGGTGTCTGTGAATCTGTGACGAGTGACAAGGGTTTTACCCGCGGACCATCCCCTATTTCCATGATGTCGCCTTCAGACAGCAAGGCCTTCAAGGCGAATAAGAAAATGTCCGGTATCGATAACGTCGGTAACAAGTTCCAGATCAAAAAATCACTCCTCGATGAAAAGATGAAAGACCTTCAGGCAATTCTCACTCAGGCGCGTGGTATTCCTGTCACAAATCCTGATGGAACGATGGCGTTCAAGATTGTCGAAATCGATCCTAATGGTCTGTTCCCTTACCTTGGGATTCAGGATGGTGACATCATCACGAACATCAATGGGAAACCGATTTATAGTCTCAATGAAGTCATGAATTTATTTGGAAGAATAAGAAATATGGATCAACTTTCTCTCGGCATTAAGCGCGAGGGAACGGACTCTAACCAAGAGTACTCCATTCAAAAATAAGGGATCACGATGAAACCTGCTACCCTGTTACTGGCGCTTCTTCTCCTCTCTGGCGGAGCATCGGCCCAGTTTAACAAGTACCGCTCACAGACAAGGTTTAAAACTCCTGGTGCAAAACCACCGACACAGGATACTTCCCTTGCTCAACCTGAAGCGGCGGCGATGTCAGCAGAGGATGCTGCTGCGGCTTTGAAAGCTGCAGAGACCATTGAAAGTGATGCAGCAGAACCGGATTCCGATGAAGCTGAATCAGCGTTTGCCCCTGACACAGATGATGAGGCCAATCAGGAAACTTTCGGCAATCGTCCGGGTAATAAGCCTGCAGCTCCTAAAAATGCAAAATACGTAAACCTCAATCCGGAAACTGCTTTTGGTCCGGAAATTGTTGAGAGCTTCGACTTTCCTGATACCGACATCATGGAAATCACCCGTCATATGCAAAAGCTTACGGGGATCAATCTCATTCTTGATAAAGACGTGAAGGGAAAAGTGTCGATCATCGCACCAACACCAATTACTGTTGGTGATGCGTGGAAAGCTTATCTCGCGGCCCTCAACATGGCCGGCTACTCTCTCATCAAGACTGGTGCTTTCTATAAGGTCATCAACTCACGTGATATCCGCTATACACCGACCAAGATTTATACCGGTAACTACACTCCTGATACTGAAAACTATGTGATGCGAGTTATTTCTCTGAAGCACGTTTCAGCCGCAGAGATCGCGAGAAACTTCCGTCCTTTCATGAGTCGCTACGGTCGAATCATCGACATCAAGCAGACCAACACCATCATCATCGCTGATACTGGATCGAACATTAACCGACTCGCCAAGATGGTGAAGTTCCTCGATGTTCCCGGTCACGAAGAAGCTCTTCAGATCGTTCGCGTGAAAAACTCTTCGGCGCAAGAAATTGCAAAGCTTCTGGATAATATTATGAAAGGTGGGGCCGGTGCCGCTGGAGCACGTCCGGGAACAGCGACTCCGAGATTTTCAGCTGGTGGTTCTGGATCTGAATCAACCAGTGTCATCTCTCGCATTATTGCTGAACCAAGAACCAACTCCATCATTGCGATGGCAAATGCTGAAGGGGCCCAGCAGCTCCGCGAGCTCATCCAGAAGCTGGACGTAAAACTTGTCTCATCCAGCTCAAACCGCGTTCACGTTTATTACCTGAACTACGGAGACTCGGAAGAACTTTCTAAAACACTTTCGAGTATCGTAAGTGGAGCAGCGACATCTACCGGTGGAGCAACTGCTGGTTCAGCTGGCGGAGCTGTTTCACGCTTCTCTTCCAGCGGAGGCGGCGGTGGAGATAACCCGATCTTCTCTGCGGAAGTAAAAATTACTTCTGACAAAAATAACAACGCTCTCGTTGTGACGGCCTCTCCTACTGACTGGCTCACACTGAAAGATGTTATTTCTCGTCTCGATATTCCACGCGACCAGGTTTATGTCGAAGGTCTCATTCTTGAGGCCAACGTTTCGAAGAACAGAGCTTTCGGTGTGGAGTATGCCGGTGCTTACGGACAAGGAACTGCACAAAGAGCAGGATTTCTGAATCAGGGATCTGCTCAAAATGGTCTCCTTGGTCTCCTTACTTCAGGTGTTCCGCAGTCAGTGGGTGGACTCGTTGCCGGTTTCGGAATCGGTCCTTCACGGAATATCGAATTAAAAAATCCTCAAACTGGTGCGGTCACAGGAACTGCCCGCGTGAACGCAGTTTCCGCTCTCATTAAGGCGATTGCTTCTCACGGATCAACCAATATTCTTGCGACTCCGCAAATCCTCGCGATGGATAATACCGAGGCCGTATTCGAAATGGGTGATACCAATCCGATCAGAAACCAGACGATCGGTCAGGGTACAACGGCCTTCAGCTCCACTCAGCAGGAAGCAAAGTTGACTCTGAAGATCACTCCGCAGATTAACAAGGTGACAAGATTTGTCCGCCTTAAAATCAATCAGAAAATCGATGACTTCAAACAAGGGGCAAACCAGGTTGATGGTCTCGGTCTTCCCACAACCACCCGTTCTGCTGTGACGGAAGTCATGGTCCGCGATCGTGATACCATTGCGATGGGCGGGATGCTCCGGGATAGAGAAGTAGTCAGCAATTCCAAGATTCCTATCCTCGGGGATATTCCGGTATTGGGATGGCTTTTCAAGAACAAATCCCGTAGTGTTGAGAAAGTAAATCTTCTCTTCTTTATGACTCCAAAAATTCTAGCCCCATACGCCAAGACTGCATCGGTTAACACCCGAGAGCTTCTTCAGAAGCGTCGCGAAGGGATGAAGAATATGTTTGAAGAAGATGAGACAGATCCGAACGCGAAACTTTCTGACGATCTTTCGGCAAAAATTGATAATCAGGTAAGTGGCCCACTTTATGATCTCACCGATGCAGATCATTACAAGAACTTGAATAACGAAGCCGTTGGCCGTGATCAGGACGATGATCAACCAGTACTCGATACCCCTGATTATCAGGACATTAAGAAGACGGTTCAATAGCAGGTAACATGCATACCGAGATTTTAAAAAACGTCGAGATCACAAAAGAAAAGATCGGAGAGCTTCTTATCCGGCATACCGCACTTACCAAAGTGCAGCTGGATGAGGCGCTAGAACTTCAGCGCCTCGAAGGAGGCATGCTCGGGGATATTCTCTTAAAGAAGAATTACATTCTTCCGCACGATCTGATCAAGGTCGTCTGTCACCAGATCAACATCCCCTATCAGGTCGACTTCAAGGTCGAGGATATTGATCCCAATGTGGTGAAAGATCTCTCCATTAACTATGCTAAGCATCACGAAGTCCTTCCCTGTCTTGAGACAGATTTCCAGGTAACGGTTTACGTTTCCAATCCGTTTAACTTCAACGTCATCAATGATCTCCACATGATCTTTAAAAAAGAGATCAAGATCATCTGTACCACGCCGATTAAAATTCAGGACGCGATCAATAAAGTTTACGAGAAAGCGAACCGCAACATCGTGGACTCGATTGAAGATGAAACTTTCGAGGAAAACCTGGATCTCGAAGGTCCGATTGATATTCTTGATGCCACTGCTGATGAAGCTCCCGTTATTCGTTTTGTGAACTCTGTTATCTTTCGTGCGGTAAAAGAGCGTGCTTCAGATATTCATATTGAACCTTACGACCGTGAAACGGTATACCGCTTCCGGATTAACGGAGTGATGTCAGAAATTCTTCGCCAGCCGAAGAAAACTCACGCTGCTGTTTCTTCACGTATTAAAGTTATGGCAAGACTCGACATCGCTGAGAAACGACTCCCTCAGGATGGTCGTATCAAAATCAAGATCGCAGGTAAGGACATTGATATCCGTCTTTCCACTGTGCCGATTCAGTCAGGCGAACGCATCGTTATGCGTATTCTAGAAAAAAACAACACTGCTCTTAACCTCGAGACTCTCGGGTTTCGCGGTAAAATATTTGATGGCCTGGTGGAACTTGGCGGAAGAAAGCACGGAGTTCTTTATGTGACGGGACCAACCGGTCACGGTAAAACCACAACTCTCTTTGCGATCCTTGACCGGATTAAAACTCCGGACAAGATGATCATCACCGTGGAAGATCCGGTCGAGTATGAAATTCCCGGCATTTCACAGATTCAGGTGAATCATAAAATTGATCTCTCGTTTGCCATTGCCCTTCGCTCGATTCTTCGTCAAAACCCGGATGTGGTGATGATCGGAGAAACCCGCGATAGAGAAACGGCAGAGATCGCGATTAACGCCTCTTTGACGGGTCACTTTGTTCTCTCCACACTTCACACCAATGATGCGTCTTCCGCACCAACTCGTCTGATTGATATGGGAGTTCAGCCGTTCCTGATTTCCTCATCTCTCGCCGGAGTTCTTGCTCAGCGACTTATCCGGACACTTTGTTCTGCCTGTAAGCAGAGATCTACTCTCTCTGAACATGAATTGATTATTCTTGATATCGACATCGTCCCTGACAGTGCCACGATCTTCAAGCCTGTGGGATGTCCACGCTGCTCGAATACCGGCTACTCCGGGCGAACAGTGGTTTCGGAACTTCTTCTCATGAATGACGAAATCCGCGCACTCATTATCCAAAAAACAGATGCGGCGACCATTAAAAAGGCTGCCATCCGAAATGGAATGAGAACTCTGCGCGGAGATGCCCTCGATAAAGTCTTCGAAGGGATCACTTCGGTCGACGAAATCATCCGTGCCGTTAACTCCGAAGAAGAAGGCTAAGCCTCATGCCGATTTATGCCTATAAGGGAATGGACCGCACCGGCAAAGACGTCAAGAGTACGATCAACGTGGAATCAATTGTGGCGGCCAAGCAGCGCCTGAAATCCATGGGCATCATGATCGTGGAAATTAAAGAAGAGCGCGCCAAGGGTACCACCGCCGGCGGAAGCATATTCCGGATTGGTGGATCAGTTTCCGTGGATGATCTCGCTCTCATGACCAGACAGCTCGCCACTCTTATCCGCGCTAAGATTCAGATTGTGGAAGCTCTCGCCGCTCTCGTTGATCAGGTTGAAGACAAAAACCTGCGCCTCGTTCTCGCCGATCTTCGCCAGAAAGTGAATGAAGGGGCATCGCTCGCGAAAGCACTTCATGATCACCCGAAAGTTTTTAACTCTATTTATTGCAACATGGTGGATGCCGGTGAGGCCTCTGGAACACTTGAAGTTGTTCTTCTGCGTCTCGCCGATTTTACAGAAGCTCAGGTAAAACTCAAAAATAAAATTAAGGGTGCGATGACGTATCCGGCGATCATGGGAGTTTTTGGCTTCGGCATGATGAACGTCATTTTTATTTTCGTTATTCCCAAGATGGCCAAAATCTTTACCAGTACCAAGCGCGAACTTCCGCTCATCACTAAGGTCTGTATCTGGATTTCAGAATTCATGCAAAGTTATTGGTGGGCCGTGATTGCCGGAATCGTGGGAAGCTTTTTTGCTTTCCGCCATTATATCAATACTCCTTCAGGACGCTCAGTCTGGCACAAGCTCGTCCTTCGTCTTCCGATCGTCGGCATTCTGGTGAAAATGATCAATGTCAGCCGTTTCTGCTCAACCTTGGGCACCCTAATGCAATCCGGCGTTCCTATTCTCACCGCGATGAACATCGTGAAGAACCTGATTTCCAATGTTCACATGGCGGATGCCGTTGAGAAGGCGCGCATCAGTGTCTCCGAGGGTGCGTCCCTTGCGCAGCCTCTTCTTCAAAGCGGATATTTTCCTCCGATGGTTACTCACATGATAAAGCTGGGTGAACGTTCGGGAGAACTTGAACCTATGCTAAAAATCATTTCAGAAAATTATGAGGATCAAGTACAATCAAGGATCGGTGGACTCACGTCAGTTCTCGAACCCATCATGATGATTTTTCTGGGTGGAGCTGTAGGATTTATTGTCTTTGCCGTCGTGATCCCGATGATGGATCTGAACCAGGTTAAGTAAGGAGCATTTATGTTGAAAGATATGCGGACAATAGTTGGTCAGTCACAGAAGGGTATGTCCCTTATCGAAATTTTGATCGCCCTCACTCTCATGGGTATTGCTGGTACTTTCGTTGCCGGTAAAGTTTATGAGAACTTAGAGAAGGGTCAGATTCAGTCAGCAAAAATTCAGATGAAGTCTCTCGCCGATCGCGTGAAAGAATTTCGTCGCGATTGTGCTTACTATCCAACAACTGACCAGGGTCTTGAGGCCCTTATCGATAAGCCCGTTGGCGGTCGCGAATGTAAAAAATACGCTGCTGGCGGATACATCGACGGCGGAAAAATCCCTAAGGATCCATGGGATTTTGATTTCGTTTATGAGTCTGACAGTAAGACCTTCGACATCAAGACCTTAGGTGCTGATGGCGCTGAAGGCGGCGAAGGTGCCGATGCGGACATTTCCCTTAAAGACATCTAAGAAATTTCATCTCAATCACGAGGGTTTCACTTTAATTGAAATCCTCGTGGCACTTCTATTAGTTTCCATGATCTTCCTCGCCTTCCCGACGAGTGACACGGTCAAGGCCCACCGAGATCTCCAGTCAAATGTTGAAAGCATCGGCCGCTCGATGGAATTTGCGGCGAATGAATCGATCCTAAGAAATACCATTACCCGCCTGCGGATTTCTCTCGAGAAGTCTCCGGTGGAATTCACGGTGGAATACGGGCCTGCGGGTAACCTCCCCCTTCCGGACATGCCGGAGAAAACGGTGAAGTCGTTGGCGGAAGAAAAAGATGAAAAAGAAAAATTATCGTCCATTGATAAGCAGTTCACCAAGGTTGAGGAATTCGAAGACCTGAAAGGCGAACTTTCCATTGAAGTCACTATTCTTGGAGTTGCTTCTTCTTCTCAGAAAAAGCTCATGACTTCCGGTGAAGCGAACATTTACTTTTATCCGACTGGTGAGAAAGATGGGGCGCTAGTTTTCTTCTCCACAACTGAAGAAATTGCGTACCTCGAAGTTCAACCGTTTCTCACTGGTACGAGAAGCACTTTCGAAATTCTCGATCCCAAGCGGGTTGCGAAAATAGAGGATGTCCTCCAAACTAGAATGGACGAGGTATACAAAGAGTGGATCTCCAAATGAACCGCAGAAACCAGCAGGGATTCTCACTCCTTGAAGTGATGATTGCGTTCGTCCTGTTTGCCCTGTTTGTCACCGCCTTTCTCACTGCTACCGGTTACAACGTTAGTGAGTCCACCGTATCTGAAGAACAACTCGTTCTTCAGTCTCTGTGTGAAAAAAAGATCAACGAGCTTTTTCTCAATCCGCCGAAGTATGAAAATCTCCGATCGCCTTCTAAGGAAACTAAGACTTTTGAAGAAACCGCTTTCTCGGGTTATGAATACACGCTCGAAATTAAGAAACTCTCCATGCCGGATTTCGCCCAGCTTTTCAGCCAGAAAGGCGGCAGCAGCGAAGAAGGCCAGGACGCTTATGAAGGAAATTACTTCAACGAAGATGGCGGCTCGAAAAACCAGCAGAATGGCGGAATCGAGAAAATAGTTTTTGAAGAACTGAGAAAAAATATCGAAAAGATTATCTGGCAGGCCAGGGTCACGGTAACCAATAAAGAAACCAAGGCGACATGGTCCTTATCCACGTATCTCACCAACTATAACGAAAAGGTGCAGATCAATGTGGGTTTATAAAAACGAGCGCGGCTTCACGCTGCTAGAGATCCTTATCGCGATCACACTTCTTTCTTTCATTACGCTCGGTGTGATCGAGATCACCGACAATGCCATTGGAAAAAAAGAGCGTACGACGGAATTTAATAAGAACAATCTGGCAATTGAAAGTGCCATGTCGCGCTTTGACTGGGACTTCAGTCAGATTTATTCCCCACTCTACTTCTCAACCGTGATGAACATGCAGTCGTCAGGTCAGAATCCTGGAGCATCATTAGATACAAATCAAGATGGCCGCGATGACAACACCGGACTTGCCATCAACAATGCCAATGCCCAGGCAACTCCTCCCAATCCTGCTCTCCAGGCCTATTACCAGCAGGTGGTGGAACGGATGCAGCAGAATGAGCATTTCATCTCACTGTCAAAAGAAGGCCTTCCGGTACCGCGTTTCTACGCTCCGGAAAAAAGTATCTTCGAGTTTCTCACTTCGTCGAATCGCCGCAAGGTCGAAAACGTTAAACAATCAAGCTTCGCCTGGGTGAGATACGGACTCACCGACATGTCGCCCGAACAAATAAAAGACAACGAAGACGGCAAAGTTGAGATTCCGAAATCACTCAAGAATTTTGTCCGCTGGTTTGATGCCAATGACCCGTGGGGAACAAAGCACATCGATATTGAAAACGTGAAGGGCGCAGTTCTTCTGGAGAATGTAGAAAGCCTTGAGTTTTCCTACTGGGATTTCCAAAAAAAGAAATGGGAAACAAGTCTTAAGTCGATCCAGAGTGGAGAGAGTGCTATCTACGGCGTGAAAGTTTTTATCACCTGGTATGATTCGCAGGCAGTGAAACGAACTGCCGAAAGAATTTTCCGCAGTCACTGGCCCACGTTTCTTCCCCAGGACAACGTCGCCCCGGCCCCGGGGGCCGCCGCTGCAGGAACTCAGACTGCTGGTAACACTCAGACCGGAACGAATACTGGAACCAACGGTAATACCCAGGGAGTACAATGAGACAGATTCTCGCCAATCAGCGTGGTATTGCTCTCATGATGATCATGACCTCGATCATTATTCTCATGGCGATTTACGGAGATTTTACTTTTGACTCGAAAATCTCGAGGCTCAAGACCACTAATATTCTTGATCGCTCGCAGGCAAAACTGCTGGCAGAATCAGGCCTTCAGATGGCGATGACGAGACTTCGCCTCTACAAAGAGGCCTACAACACCATTAAGAACAATCAGAATCTAGCCCAGGCAGTTCCCGCCCAACTCTTGAACCAGTTATGGGAAGTGCCGTACATTTATCCCATTCCCACTGGAAAAGGTGCCAATCGCGCCTTCAAGGACTCGGTGGATAAATTTTCGAAAGAAAGTCTGATGGACGGAGAAATCCGGGTGATGGTCCAGAATCTTTCCAATCGCCTGAATCTCAACATGCTCCGGATTGATATGAAAAAGCATGCTCTCCAGCAGGCGGATCCGAATGCAAATCCTTATGATGATGCAACCACAAGGGCAACTAATGGGAACGCTAATGCCACCGACTTTTCCGTGGACCAGGCACTTTATCTCACGATGAAAAGACTCGTAGATGAGAAAAAAGATAAGGACGATTCTTTTAATGATCGTTACGGCAATCTCGATTATCAGAATCTCTTCACCAATCTCAAGTACTACATGTCAGATTTCGGGACTCAGGCACTGGACCCACGTTTTGGGGAAGCCGAGCAAACTTTCCAGCGTGCTCCGATGACGCCGAAGTTTGGTCCGATGATTTCTGCTTCTGAGCTTTACGCCGTCCCAGGCTGGGATGATGAGCTGATCCAGCTTATTCAGAATGAGTTTAACGTTTATCCCACAACTCAAATTGATCTCAATAAGATCACTACGAATTTTCTCAAAATTCTTGTTCCTAACATGAGTGACGATCAAGCGAAGGATTTCTTTGCTTATCGCGATGACCCGGTTAATCCGAAGTTCTTTAACTCCATTGGCGACTTCAAAAAATACATCGTCGACATTGAGAGAATGATGACCGACACGAACTTCGATGAACGAATCGCGATGTTTGAGAAGGCCGGAATCTCTTTTGGTTCAAATCCCAATCTTTTCCGGGTCATCTGCGAAGGAATTTATAATCGCTCAACCTACACACTGGTCGCAACCGTGATTCTTCCTAAGCAAGAGACCGCCCCCGCCACCACTACCAACCCAAATCCCAATACGAACGGAACTCCCAATCCCAACCCAAATACCAACGGCACACCTAATCCAAATCCCAATGCAAACCAACCCGCGCAAACCGCTCAACTACTCGAGCCGCGGATTATTGAAATGCAGGTGAACTGATTCGTTCCCATAATTTTGTGGTCTTAGATCAATCCTTCGCGCTAAAATAACATTATGCATATTCTGGCGATTGATATCGGATCCTACAGTATCAAGTTCATCTCCTCTTTTGTGGATCGGAGAAAGATTTCCCATGTCGATATGTCGGAAATGATTATCTCCGACTACCTGGAAGATCATCCGGGGATGCCTGTTCGCGATGCTCAGCTGAACATCGTTCAGGAAATTATTGAAACCACCGCGCGCCCGGACTCCCGCATTGTGTATCAGGCCGATACAGAAATGATGACGACGAGATTTTTAACTCTCCCGGTGAAAAGTAAAAAGAAAGCCGATCTCATGCTTCCTTTCCAGCTTGAGGAAGACATTCCTTACGCTCTTTCAGAAATTCATTACGCTTACCGGATGGAAGGTCAGAAGAACTCTCATACCGCTATTGTAGAGCTGGTTCGTGAGTCAGATTTTGAACCTTACTACGCACTCCTTAAAGAAAAAGATATTCTTCCCTCTGTCCTCACATCTGAAGCTTCTGCGATGGAAAATTATTTTCACCAGAACGCTATTGCGGGCCCTTTTTGTGTCGTCAATCTTGGACACAAAACGACTCGTGCGTATTTCTTCTATAACTCACGCCTCCTCGCCACTCACGTGAGCTACGTTGGGGGAGATGATGTGAATGAGATGATCTCGGAGACGTACAAGATCGATCCCACAGAAGCGATTATTTACAAACACCAGAACGCATTCTTTCTCACCGCTAACCAATATGGTGAAGTGGATGAAGCGCAAAGAGAATTTGCCACAGCGATGGATAAAGTTTTCCAGACGCTGGTTTCAGATTTCTCCCGCTGGAAAATCGGCTTTAAGGTCAACTTTGGTCTCTCAATCAATCATGTCTTCATCTGCGGCGGAACTTCGAACATCAAGAATATCGCCAACTACCTGACTGAGAAGTGGGACACAAAAGTCACTCTTCTTGAGAGCTTTGATAAAGTCGAATCTGATAAAGTGGATCTCAACGCCAAAAACAAATCTAAATTTGCCCTGGCAAATATGCTGGCGATGGGTCTTCGTCAGAAGAATCGCTTTATCAATCTTCTTTCAGGTAGATTTGCTCAGGCCTCTCTTACTGAGATTCCCCTTCACTCCATCGCTTTTACAGGTGTGCGGGTAGTTGCCCTCACAACTCTTATTGCGCTTTCTTTTCTGATAGAGAGATTTTTTGTTCAGCGGGACATCGTCGCCCTCAATGCAAAACTCACGACCGTCATGAAAAACGAAGAGCTCGCTCTTCCTGGAAGACTCCGTCGACAGATTATCTCCAATCCGAAAATTGTCATGGACAGCATGATCAAGCGCGGACGCAGTGTGAAGCAGGAGATTTCCTCACTTCAATCGGCAGTAGAAATCAAAGCTCTGACACCACTCGTGACCCTGAGTCAGATCATGGCCAACTTTCCCAATGCCACGATGACGGAATTCCGCAATGACGATACCGGCATGGTGACGGCCGTCTTCCAGTCTGAAGATCTCAAAGATCTCCAGTCACTTCAAACGGCTCTCTCATCCGGAAGACTCACGGATGTGAAAACTCAGCTTGATGAGAAGAACCTTAAACTCTCCATGACTGCGGAAGGAAACTGAGATGGAAGATATCAATGCCCGCATGAATCCCATGAAGAAAATTGATCGGGCGATCTTTGAACAGATTGACCGCTTCAAGACGACTCCTAATTACACCGCTCTCACAGATTTTTACAATGGTATCGAAGAAGAGCAGCAGAAAATTGTTAAGGGTGGGATTATTCTCACTCTCATTCTCATTCCGCTGATTTTTCTCTCCATTCTCTGGTGGCAAAATCAGAGCATCAGATCTGATTTAGAACTCCGGACCGCACTCATCAATAAGGCCAATGAAATTATCGGCCAGAGCCGCGGAGTATCAGTCGTAAGTCCGGAAATCATTGCTCAGAGTCCGATAGATTCTGATTCGATGATGACGTCACGGATCTCAGCAGTTCTCTCTGGTTCTGGAGTCGACGTATCAAAGCTTTCCGTCAACGGCTTCAATACAACAAATATTTCTGAAAAGATCATGCGCTCTGAAGCTGATATCAATTTCAATAACATCTCCACTGATGAGCTGATGAACGCCCTGACAAATCTCATCCGCCGCGAGAAGTTTCGCATTTCTTCTATCACTGTGACCCGTAACCCGGACACAAATCTCCTGATGGGGAATTTCCATGGAATCCACTTCAGCACGATCCCTGTTACCGGGGAGGAATAAATGGCGATCGCTTCCGAAATCCATTCGCTCGACGAGGTCAATTACAAGAGCCGCATCAAACCCTTTCTTTTCGGCCTTCTGATTTTTTTCATCCTCGTCTTTTCATTCCTTACTTATTACCCGATCGGCGACAAGATCAAAGACCAGGTCAAGAAAGCAACCGCTGGTGCCTGCAACTTTGATTACAATGATGTGGGTTTTGAATTTTTCCTGCCAAAAGTGGTGATTGATGATCTCACGATTCCTGCGAGCTGCCTGGGCCGCGAAGGGGCTCCGATCCGTCTGAATTACCTGAACCTCAGCTTCCGCCTGATCAGCTTCTCTCCTTTCGGAATTCCCTTCAAGATAGATACTGAATACAATGGCCAGCCGCTGGAAGTTTATTACGTGCTCGGCTTCGGTGGCCAAACCATCCGCATGATCGATCAGCGTCTGGTTCTCTCACGTCTGGAAAATCTCATGGGCAATTTTAAGCTCGGGGGTTCAGTCACTGTCGATGCCACGATCCAGATGGATATGTCCCAGAAACTGAAGGCGATGGATATCAAGGCACTTTCAAAAGATTTCAAGATTCCTCCGCAAACCATGCAGGGATTCGATCTTCCAAGTCTTTCTGTGCGTGATTTTTACCTCGAAACAAATTCTGATAATTTCCCGAAACTCAGAGTGGAGAAACTTACCCTGGGTGATACTGAGTCTCCGGTCCGCGCGAGCTTCAAGGGGACAATCAGCATGATTGAGCCCGCGAACTTCTCGGCGATAAAGCTCGACGGCGAGATGGCATTTTCAGAACAGTTTAAGCAGCAATTCCCTGTCTCTCTCATCTTCAATGAGAAATACACCGTGAAAGATGGATTCTACCAAATCTCCCTTGGGGGAACTCTTGGTCAGCCTCAACTTCAACCGCGCTGATATGCTTGAAAACGATCTGAAGCGCGCCATACTCTCCAGCGTCTCTCACAAAGAATTCCGGGAGATCCTCGAGTATGCTGTGCTTCCGGCCGGAAAACTTTTTCGTCCGCGCTTAGTGGAAGCAATAGCACTCGATCTTAGTGGGAAATTTTCCCAGGATCACCTTCATCTGGCATGCGCAATCGAGATTCATCACGCTTACACCCTCGTTCACGATGATCTGCCAGCGATGGATAATGATCTCATGAGACGCGGAAAACCATCTACCCACGCAAAATTCGGGCAATGGCAGGCGATTCTCGCGGGAGATGCCCTCCTGATTAATTCATTCGAAGAATTGATGAAAATAAACTCGCCGAAGATCCGTGAGCTCCATCGCCTCTTCAGCTGGTGCACCGGTGGGAAGGGTCTTATTCTCGGACAATATCTGGATTTGAAAAGTGAAGGAAAAGTGACAACCCGTGAAGTGATCCGCATTCACGAACTAAAAACTGCGCGTTTAATTCAGGCCGCGATCGCGGGCTCGGCAATGCTTTCGCAATCGAAGTTTTCTCCTAATTACTTTCGACTCGGCCGGGAGATCGGAATTACCTTCCAGCTTCTGGATGATCTCAACGAACTTACGGATGAGAATCTTTCTTCCCGTGAAAAAGAGATCAATCCTTTTCTCTTGAACACACCTGAGGCGATAGCCGCACTCCTGGCTTCCTTTAAGCGGCTGGAAAAGCTCCTGCAAAAAGAAAAGCTCACGCACTTAAATGCCATGCTGAATTTTTTCTTTGATACCAACAGAAAAGAGCTCTCTCAAAAGTCCACAGTGATCTCGAGGCATCTCGGGCTCGAGATTTTAAATGAACTTAAAGGATTTCTATGAAGTTTATTTTTCTGATTCTTTTCGCTTTCCCCTCTATCGCTTGCTCGGAACTCGGACCCATGGAATTGAAAGTGAAACCTGAGAGTCTCATGAAATGCGGAAAACTCGCGACGGGTTATGCAGTGGATTTGGTTCTTCAGGGAGACAGCTGCAGGATTCAGTCGATTCAAAAATTTATGTGCGACTTTTAGTTCTCCCATTTCTTACGTCAGCTTCCGGATAGCGGCGGCGATTTTCTTGGCGACACTTCCTTCTGAATCCGACTTTCTTTTCACAAGATAGACAAAATCCCCGCCCCGCTTCAGTCCCGTTGGCAGGGGAAATTCTTCAAGCCGGAGATCGGCCTTCACTTTGTGGTTATGAAGTTTCACGACGAACTTTGGCAGGTAGGCAACAGCGAGGCCCCTGCGGCAAAGCCCCATTGCCGACTCCATGAGCTCCACTTCATATTGAATCTTTCTCGGAATTCTATCATCAGGCCACCCATCAAGTCCGCGGACCTTGCTGGGGGAACCATCCACTCTTCCGACCGGAATCACAAAAGGCAGTCCGGCCTTCTTTCCGAAAATGCCCATTTCAATTTTTTGTACCTTCAGGAAATCAAGATCAGGATGGGGAATCGGATTATAGGTGAGCGCAAAGTCTACCGATGCGCCGGCAACCGCCGCTTCCATTTTCCCAGGTGTCATTTCCATCAGGAGAATACGCTTATCGGGGAAATAATCTGCGATAAGTTCTTCCATGAAATACGTGGAGAAAACCTCAAAGGTCGCGATTCTGATTTTATCCCCGGTATCAGCGGGTCTTTTGATGCTCTCGAGTTTTTCTATAATATCCTGAAATGCCGGAACCAGAGCGCGTGCCTGATCAGTGAGAAGAATTCCCCTTCCCTGCGGGAGAAATAATTCCATCTCCATTTCCTGCGAAAAAATCTTCATCGCCTTGGAGAAAGCGGGAGCAGAAATCTGATGAAGCTCCGCCGCTCGACCGAGATGTCCGGTTTGGGCAAGAGTCAGAAAATAGCGGATGCGATTGATATCCATAAGTTAACGATAATTACCTTTTATATCATTTTAGTTCAACAACTAATTCTCTACAACTCTCCTCATGGAGGTCCCTATGTTATCAATGCTGATGCCGCTTTTAATTACTGCTTCACAGTCCATCTATGGATGGAATGCCGCCTACGCCGGTTCGCGTGTCCCGGAAATGCAGGATGGAGCTATTGCCCGCCTGGATGAGATCGCTAAAGAGAAATGCAAGGATGCCACTCCGGAATATCTCTCGCATCCGGAATATAGCCACAACTACACCGGTGTCTATTATGTGGATCACGCCTATGCGTACATCACCTGCAGGAGAATTCCATGAAGACATTTCTCATGACTCTTCTCCTCTCAACCTCTGCCATCGCCGGCGACATTTACTGCCGCTCGCCGGATAGTGGTGCTGATCTTCATTTGAATCTGAATCAAAAGGAGAAAACTTTTAACTTTGCTCAGTTCTGCTGGAATCCCTGTCATATGGGTTCTGGTGAAATCACAGCGGGCCCAATCATAGGTTGGGCGGGAATCAGATACCGACTTAATCTCTCGAATTCGGAGCACATGATTTCGCCGCTCACGACGAGTACGATGACATTGTTTCTTGCGCACGATCTACAAACAGGAACTTTAAGTGATCGCACGGCCACGGTTACACTTGAATGCCAGAGGAGTGAAGAATGAAATTTTTTATTTTGATGATTCTTTTTTCGATGTCTGCTTTCGCCGATGAATGCTGTACCGGTACCTGCTGGACCACAGGCTGCTGTGATCCACGCCAGCGTTGCACCAGTCAGAATTTGTCGCAGAAATATCAGTGCGTGAACATCATAGATTCGACCGATAAGATCAGGGTGAAAAAGACCGGAACTCTTCTCGAGCTTCTTACCACTTCTTCCGGGATTTAATTTCGGAGATGAGATTGAGTGCTTCCTGAATAACAAAAGCTGCGCTGTCTTTGTGAACGACAGGGGCGACCGGAAGCACACTCTCTTCATTCATCAGTTGAATTTTTGCTTCAGGAATCGTGAGCTTTTCATCGAACAATAATTTCTTGATCCGAAGAATTGTTTCCACGTCTTTTCTGGCGTAGACCTTCTGGCCCGAATCGCCCAGCACCGGAGAGATTTCCGGAAATTCAGTTTCCCAGAAGCGGATAACATAGGGCTTCACTCCCGTAATGGGAGTGAGCTCTTGAAATTTAAAATTAGATTTATTGGGAATCATCAAAGATAGGATATCAGCTCCGACTATTCGTCGTCACTATCATCACCATCGTCGTAGACCGTGTCATCGATATTATTGAGGAAGGAAGAAAGCGCACGCGGCTTAGCTTCTTTGACAGGAAGTGCTGTGTTTTCATTACCACTCTCATCGAGTCGGTGAGCGTAGCGCTCAGTAATGTCCTCTTTGAGAATTTGCGAGGGCTTGAAAGTCAGAACGCGACGAGCGCTGATGTTCATGGCCGTTCCTGTCTGAGGATTGCGACCTACACGCGTGGCCTTATCGCGAATGGAAAAATTTCCGAATCCGGAAATTTTCACTTTTTCACCTTTGGCCAGAGTGTCTTTGATCACTTTGAAAACGAGATCAACTAATTCAGCTGCTTCCTTCTTGGAGAAGCCCGCTTCCTTGTAGATCCGCTCAACAATGTCTGCCTTCGTCATGCTCATTTGAACTCCCATGAAGTTTCAAAAGCTTATCGGTAGTATTTACTAATTATTAATAGGTTAGCAGGAATAGGAATTTCAGCAATAGAAAAAAACTGCCAAATAGCGAATTTTTGGGGGGTTCTCATCATTCTCGAATCATGACGAGTCTAATAGTTCTCATCACTTAGTGAAATAATCGCCCGATCTTAAGCTTCTGCCCTATCTCACGTAAATATTTTTGGAAGCGGCAAACTCAATCACCGAGGCCCGAACTTCAGGCTCCTTCCTTTTCTCCAGAATCTCTATCACGAGAGATTTGAATTTCTCCTTGCCCATACCTTTGGTCAAAACACTAAGAGCTTTCTCGTTCATCTCAGGCATGTTTCCCAGGAGAAGAATATCCCGCGACAACAATGTCACCTGCTCAGCTGGAAGTAATTCCGTCGCCCTTTCAAAGAGTCTTTCTTTTTCTTCCTGTGAATATTTTGCGCCTTCATTGAAGAGACTCCAGCGCGCGAAAACCAGGGCTTCCTGATCTTTAGAATCTTTCAGATTTTCCAGACGCTCAATTGCGTCGTCCACTTCCATATGGGTGGACTGGGATTTAATCACCACAATGTGATCGCCCTCTTCTTGATGACCGAGATCTGCTGCCTTGCCACTCTTACCCGGTAGAATATTGCTGATCGATTTCCTGAAGGAACTTCCGAAACCCGCATCAACTTCCTGACTCCCTTCGACTGACTCCGGAGCAGCTCCTCCCCACATGAAGTAAGAGGCGGTACCAACAAGAATAATTGCGAGTGCGATCAGGATTTTTTTCATGGGATCATCATCTCAGAATGCGGGCAAAAAAAAAGCCCCCGATTACTCGGGGGCTTCTCGTGAAAATTCTTTTTAGAGATTACTTCGTAGCTTCAAAGATTGCTTTGAA
>JBKJNQ010000186.1:0-11766 GCA_046593575.1 Bacteriovoracaceae bacterium | reverse complement strand
CATCTCTCACTGTTCTGATGACATCCTGAAAATGAGCACTTCTCTTTATGGCCTCAATGCCGGTTCTCGGCACCATGATGTCTTTAACTTTAATCGAGGGAAATTCAAGGATCGAGTTCAGGAGATCGATTTGTTTCGAGTCCATACTCTTTTCTTCTTCCGCCATCTCAACCATGACTTCAATATCGTCTTTCGTGACAAGACGACCTCTGACACTGGCGTTCTTTCCAAGAACAGTGGAGATAATCCACACGAAAGCTTTCACAACCGGCCAAAGCGCATAGTAAAAACCAACAAGAACCATGAGGGCAAACGGAGCGATAGATTCTGAACGGCCGCGTCCCATGGTCTTCGGAGCAATTTCACCGAACATCAGAATCACTAAAGTTGTGAGACCGACTGAAATTGCCAGAGCGTCGTTAGAAAAATATCTCTCAGTAATAGAAGTGGATAAAGAAGCGATTAAAATATTTACGAAATTATTTCCAACCAGAATGGTGGTGAGAATATCGTTAGGACTATCCCGCCATTTTCTCATCGCCCAAGAATCGAAGCCATGCTCTTCAGCGAGCTGCTTAATTTTCTCGTGAGGGAGAGACAAGAGGGCGGCCTCAGATCCTGAAAAGAATGCTGAAAGAAGTAACGAAACAAAGAGGATGAGCATCTCTTGATCAGTGCTCATTTTTGGTTCCTGAAAAATTCTTGGTGATGTTATCTAGAGCAAAGAACCAGCGAGGTTCAGAGGGGGGTTCTATAAGGCTAAACTCCTGTTATTAATAAAAACTCGTAGCGTGATTATACCATATCCCATTCGAAAAACGAACTCAAACCAATACTCTTTATTTAGGGGGGAGGCTTTCTAATGGGATAGAGGCTTGCCCTTAAAGTCATGGTCCGCGTACACAATCCGGTCATTCATTTCGTGATCGAAATCCCTGATTTCTATGATGTTTTTAACTCTGCGGAAATTGGTCTGACATTTATAGCAAATCGCTACGACCGCCAGCTTCCGGAAGAGAAATAAGTCCAGAAGATAGAGGACCACTAGAGAAAGTCCGTAAGTCCAGATACTGAGGATCGCCGCAATCACAAAAAGAATCACGCCAATCTTGCGGTTAAAATCTTTTTGCTTATAAAAATCCATGCGCGTACAAACCGGGCATTCCTTGAGAATTCCCTCTTCCTGATCTTTGGTGAACTGGACATTGATCACATGCTGACAAACATCGCACGATACTTTCGAAGCAAGATGATCCGGCAGAACTTCAACTGAAGACTTACAAGAAGGACAAGTGATCTGGACTTCCATCATAACGGTAACCCGTGTTTGGTCATGAGATAGACTGAGATAAGTTCGCCCACAATAACAAAAAACTCTACGATGTAAAGAACGCCCGTCGCACTTTGGATGGAACGAAGTTTACACAAACGATAAGTAAAAAAGCTGAGAATCAGAGGCGCCACATATCCCCATAACCATCTCATGCTGATGAAGAGCCAGTTATACATGTACCCATCTCCGAGGATGGTATTCTCCTGGAGATACGGAAGGCCCGTGGACATGAGGATAGAAAGTGATGAAGTCATCTTGATGAAAATCACAATCCAGAAAATAAATAGGCAGTAGATCAGCGGCTCTTCAGTCAGCTTGGGGACGACCAGATAATAATGTCCCAGGATCATGGCAAAATTGCTGATACCAAGGAAGGCCATGGTGCCGAGAAAAAAGTTTATGTAGAGAGGGTTAAACTGATAGGAAATAAAAATGAGAGTAACGAACAAGACAAGTTGAATGCCATAGATCAACCACATGAGAAGAGACTTGTGATCCCGATGAAAAATAAAAGTTACGGCATTGAGGATGATAAGGGCCAGATAACAAAACCACTGTCGGGGAACAAGGCCCGGCTCCATATAGTAAGAAACGCCAAGGGCGAGCACCAAACATGCCATGACGATGGAAGTTCCCAACTTAAAAAATCCGGGACCGGTGAGTTTCGTATTCACTACCGGCGAATAGATCTGTGTCCCGAAAGCAAATGCCAGAAGGAAGGTTTGGGTAATGACCTGGGTTACGCTGTTCATAGGCGCTCATCATATAGGTAACGATAAAGATCATCAATCATCTGGTGATTAGGCCCCGGGATCTTCCCTTCGTAGGGCGAGCTTAATTTGTCTCTTTCAATCCGAAGCCACTCCCCTTTCTCCGAGAGTCCGGGATATTCTGGATAGAGAAAAAGATACAGAAGGACCGCTTTTCCCGTGAGCATCCGGGAATAAGTTCCCATAAACTTCGCGTCTGTGTGGGAAATATCGATCCCCACTTCTTCCTTCACTTCCCGAACCGAAGCATCGAGAGGAGTTTCCCCCGGCTCAATCCCTCCCCCCGGAAACTCAAGAAGTCCGTGATAGATGCCATCATCGGTTCTCACCTGAGTCCAGACTTCGAGTGTGTCCCCAGTTTGCCTGTGAAAAAGGGCGAGTGAAACCGGAATGATTCTCACGACTGCTTCCTGAACAAAACTTCCCATTGAGAAATCTCGAAGGCAAAACTTCCCATGAAAGTTGCCCAGAAAGGAAGTTCACTTCCCATGAACCACATGACTCCCCACCAGAAAAGTCCTGCCGGAAGAGAACGAAGGATAAGTTTTACAATTTCAGGTGAGCGCTGAACAAAGGCCGGAGACACAATCAGTGCCTGGGAACTGAGAACCAGTTTTAGCATGGTATACTGGTAACTTTTTCCTTCCATCAGTCTCGAGAGATCCTGAGAAGCGGACCAGTTCCAGATGAAACCAAAGGAGAAAAGAAAAGTAGCATCAAAGCCCTGAAGGAAAAAGACGGCAATGCCGAGGATGAGAAGAACGATCAGATCGAGGAGCTTTCGTTTCGTTGCGAGGAAAGGCCTCATTCGAGGTAACCTTCTTTATGCAGGAAAGTGAGTTCCGGAAATTGAATCGTAGGCGGCGCATGAACAATAAAATTGAACACACTCATAAAATCTGAAGTTGTTAACATTTTATCACGGGAAAACTTAGACCCCATCTTATCCCAAAGGGGAGTGTCGATAGCTCCCGGAAAAAGATTCGTGAAACGGACTTTGTGATCTTTCCATTCCTTCTTAAGCGATTCAATCACACCAAGCTGGCCGAACTTTGAAGCATTGTAAGCTGACACATTCGGATAACCATACTGAGCGGCAGTTGAGAGAATTGAGATGATGTGAGTTTCGCCTTTCAAAATCATGGGCTCGAGGTATTTAAAAAGAAGAAATGGCCCAAGAGTATTCGTGGCAAACTGCTTTTCGAAACTCTCCGCTGTGATTTCTTTTAGCGGCGCCATTTCGCAAATACCGGCGTTGTTCACCACCAGATCAATCTCCGTCGCATACTCACGGATGGTATCGAAAAACTCCTCAACGGAATCCTCATTGGTGATATCGAGTTCCACATCATAAAAGTTATCATGCTCGATATCTGTTCCCGAACGTGAACCGCCGAAAACAGTGTAGCCAGAAAATAAAAGGGATTTGGTGATTTCAAGACCAAGGCCGGAGGAGGATCCCGTGACTATTGCACACTTATCCATAAATCCTCCGGCTTTGAAAAATTACTTAGCGATACCTACAGCTCGAGTTTCACGGATCACAGATACTTTAATTGTACCTGGATATGACATCTCTTCTTCAATCTTCTTGGCAATATCACGCGACAGCATGATGGTTTGCTCATCAGATACTTTTTCGTTTTCTACCAGCACGCGCACTTCGCGACCGGCAGAGATAGCATATGAGCGGTGAACGCCTTCAAAGCTATTAACGATTTTTTCGATATCAGAAAGTCGTGACACGTAAGATTCTTTGAGGGCCTTACGAGCACCCGGGCGCGCTCCAGAAAGAGCATCAGCAGCTGCCACAAGGTGAGCAAGAACGGATTCTGGTTTTTCATCATCATGGTGAGCGCGGATAGCGTGAACGATATCCGGAGACTCTCCGTATTTTTTCGCAAAGTCAGCACCGATCACAGCGTGAGAACCTTCGGCCGAAGCATCCAGAACTTTTCCGATATCGTGAATGAGACCCGCGCGACGAGCTTGCTTAACGTTGAGACCAAGTTCGGCCGCCATATTACCTGCGAGGAACGCAGCTTCAAGTGCATGCTGATACTGGTTCTGAGTATAAGAAGTACGCCAGTTAAGAGCACCGATGAGTTTCAGAACTTCCGGGTGCATCCCGTGAACTCCGATTTCCATCTGAGCTTTCTCTCCGAGTTCACGCAAGCGTGACTCGAACTCGTGCTTACACTTGTCATAAAATTCTTCGATCTTAGCAGGGTGAATACGACCATCGGCAATCAGACGCTCAATTGTCATGCGGGCAATTTCTTTCCGAACAACGTTGAACGAAGAAATTGTCACGATACCAGGAGTATCATCGATAATCAGATCGACTCCGCAAATCTGCTCGAAAGCGCGGATGTTACGGCCTTCACGACCGATCAAACGTCCTTTCACACCATCATCAGCAATTTCTACTGAAGAAATAGTTTGTTCAGCAACATATTCACCGGCAAAACGCTGGATCGCAATTCCTACGATACGCTTTGATCTTTTCTCGGCTTCTTCGTTTGCTTCTTCTTCAATGCGCTTAATTTTTTTAGCCGCATCAAGTTTTGCCTCTTCTTCAACTTGCTCAATCAACTGATTCTTCGCCTGCTCTTTTGTAAGACCGGCAACCTGAGTGAGTTTATTAGCAAGCTCATCGTGAATTTCAGCATTCTTTTTCAGATCCTGATCCAGCTTCTGAACGCGGGTATCAATTTCCGTTTCTTTCGCTTTCACGCGGTCAGTTTCTTTCTGAACCTGTTCAGTTTTTTGCTCGAGAGCGACTTCTTTCTTGGTGAGGCCTCTTTCGAAATCAGTGAGATGCTTTTTCTTTTTCTCCATCTCTTGATCAAGATTGTTGCGCTCATCGCGAACGATTTGCTTCGCGCGCTCTTCAGCTTTTCTTTTTACTTCCTGAGCTTCGGCTTCAGCCTTCTTCAAAATATCCTGCGCTTGAGCGTCCTTACCTTTCGATTCTGCACCCTTCTTGAGAGTGAGAAGAACGAAGGCGATGACAGCTCCAGCAACGGCGCCTATGACGGCCATTAACATCGGACTCATCGTATTCCCCTTATAAATTCTTTTGCTGTTTCACGTCCCAGCAAAACTTTTCTGTTATCACAAAATCCATGTGGCAGTCGTGCGACTCCACAGGAATGTCTTCTTTCATCTGACCGCTCCAGGCGAGCCCGATCTTGATCCCTTTATGGTTTTCAAGAAAGCGGTCGTAAAAACCTTTTCCTCTACCAAGCCTCTGGCCTTTGAGTGAGAACCCCACTCCCGGAACCAGAAACCAATCCGGCTCAACCACTTTGTGAGGTGGAAGAAGCCACGGTGTTCCTTTAGGCAAACCAGCTGGCATGCCGAAGAGCATTTTCCCTTCCGATAAAACCGGATAAGAAAGGC
The DNA here is from genome assembly GCA_046593575.1 of Bacteriovoracaceae bacterium. Lineage (GTDB taxonomy): Bacteria > Bdellovibrionota > Bacteriovoracia > Bacteriovoracales > Bacteriovoracaceae > Peredibacter. Next base: position 6,258 of record JBKJNQ010000186.1, on the reverse strand, counting down.
TCAACGGAACTTTCCGGAGAAGCTCCTGGTAAAGCGGAGCAATCTCATTTCGGAACGGCAAATAGCCCGCACCGATCTGACTTTGCAATTCGGGAAGTAGCTGGAGAAATCCAGCGAGCTGTTGTGTTAGGGAGAAACTCAACGAGATGATTTCATCATCTGATAAAGAGGAAAGACTTGTTAACAACTCTTTCCGTAAGGCCTCTTTATTCACGTCTAAATCGCCTGAGTGCTAAGGCTTTCCAGGGCCTTCTCAAGGGAACTCTCAAGCTTGAGAACGTTTCCCTTATACTCTTCATCGATCTGCATTTTCTCTGTCGCCATTTTTAGCGCCACCAGAACTGCAACATCTGTATCTCTCAACTGCGGTCGACTGATCTTGAGCTGCTGGATTTCAGCGAGCACATGATCGATCACCGCCTTAGCGATGTGACTATCGTTTTGTTCCGGCTTGTATTTTACTTTACAGCCCAAAACACTAAACTCTACTTCCTGACTTGGAGTCATAGAAATAAGGTACGTTTGACCCCTATAAAAGTCAATGAAGGGTCGGGTTTTTCCACAATGAAATTAGGGTCTTAAGTTGGCTGTAAACCCACTAAAGTTTTGAGGTAAAGCTCGAGGTCAAATTCGTGGAGATCCTCCACCGATTCGCCTACGCCGATGTACTTAATCGGCACTTTCAATTGATCGACAATTCCGACTGCACTTCCGGCCTTGGCGGAACCGTCGCATTTCGTAAATATGATTCCGGTTAGTTGGAGGGCCTTGTGAAATTCCTGGGCCTGTTTCAAGGCGTTTTGTCCGGTAATCGCATCGAGAACCAACAGAACTTCATTGGGCGCCTGCGCATCAACTTTAGCCATGACTCTCTTGGTTTTAATCAGCTCATCCATCAAATTCTGATTGGTATGAAGTCTGCCGGCGGTATCAATTAAACAATAGTCGTAACCTTCCTTCACACCTTTGGCTACTGTGTCAAAAGCTACTCCGCTCGGATCAGCGCCATCTTTTGCCCGGACCATATCAACACCCGCGCGATCACACCAAACCTGAAGTTGATCAACCGCGGCCGCTCGAAAAGTATCACAGGCACCGACAATCACTCTGTTACCTTCGGATTTTAATTTCGTAGCTAACTTTCCAATGGTCGTGGTTTTTCCCGCGCCATTCACACCAACGATCATGATGACGTGAGTGGTTTTTGCAGTTTCAACTTTATAAGAATTTTGAACAGGGCCCATTTTGTCGTTCATGAATCCATAAACGAGAGTCTGAATTTCCTCAGGAGATTTTCCTTTTCCTTCTTTATCGAGTTTTGAAAGAAGCTCCTGAACAAGGGCAGTCGGGATGTCGGCGGTATAAAGAACTTCTTCAATCTCGTCGAGAGATGGACCTTCACCGGAAAATAACTTTCCGATTTTCCCCCAGACTTCCGTGCGTGACTTCTCAAGACCAAGAGAGAGTCTTTGAGACCAATTAAATTTTGGAGGAGCAGGGGCTAAATCTTTTTTCGGAAGGACAACCGGACCGGCAGCTTCGGTGGGAACATCGGTAGAAATTTGCCGCTGTTTTCTTTGGCTGAGCCAGTAAGTAAGGAAAGATCCCACGACCACAAAGCCGCTTACAATGACTTCAACATTATCTAAATGGTGATCGAAAATATCAAAGATCATAATTTTTCCTCAGCAAAATATCTTCTTAGTACGTCCCACACAATCGATGCTGTTGCTCCCCAAAGAAGATGATTCTCGGGTCTCATCATGCGGAATAACACGGGTGCGCGAGTATATCCATTGCGCCAAGCATAGTGCCAGTCTTTTTCCCTGCACAATTCTTTCCATGGATAAGCGATGAGAACGTCCCACTCTCCATTCGATTTTGCCCTGTTCAGAAAATCATCCATCGATATTGTGAGTCGTGCCATGACAGGAACAATCGCCTGAAGCCTCGCCGTCATGATGACAGGAAGATAGCCCATAAACTCCACGAGCGTACTTTCAAGACCTGTTTCTTCGGTAAATTCTCTCTGCGCGGAAACCCAGGGATCTGTTTCGTGAGAGTGCTTATGTCCGCCAATGAAGGCGATTTGCCCGCTATGAGTGGGCATGTTCTCGGAGCGCTTAATGAAGAACACATTATCTACCGTACACAGAAAAACCACGGCCCCTTTCCACTCATCTTGTGAAAGGGTATGTTCTTTTTGTAGAAAATTTTTAATACGGTGAAGGTCCATGCGTCGTCGCTACCAGTTTGAGTTGATCCAGATTATCCGGAACTATTTCGGGGAGCAAGGCTTCCTCGATGTTTTAACTCCTCCCGCCGTTGAGAATCCGGGGATGGAAGTTCACATTCACCCTTTTCAGATACACTCCGTCAAAGAGAAGCGTCAGCTTCCACTGTATCTTCACACTTCGCCGGAATTTTGCCTGAAAGAAATGCTCGCTGATGAGTCAGAGAATTTCGATAAGATTTTTTCTCTTTCCTACTGTTTCAGAGATGAGCCCTCTTCCCCCGTACATAGAAATCAATTCATCATGCTCGAGTGGTACCGAAAAAATGAACGCTACGAAAGTATTATGAAAGATGTAAAGGGCTTACTCTCCCGCGTGATTGCTGAAGGAGAGAAGAAGAACCTGCCTCTGCGTACCAATATGAAAGAGGCCAGGCTCGTTACGAAAACCATGCAGCAATTATTTCAGGAATTCCTGAATATAGATATCCTTCAATACCTTACTGTTCCCACAATTAAAAAAATGCTGAAAGAATTCCCTGACGTTCCGGTTCCAGCGATGGAACTCGAGTGGGATGATTATTTCTTTCTTCTTTATCTCAATAAGATCGAGCCTCACCTTTTAAAGTATCCGCTTCTTCTTGTGACAGAATTTCCTGCTCCTCTTGCTGCACTCTCAACTATAAAAGAGGATGATCCACGGGTCTGCGAACGATTTGAAGTTTACGTGAATGGGATTGAACTTTGTAATTGCTTCAACGAACTCACGGATCTTGAAGAGCAGAAGAAACGATTCCTGGAACAGGAAGAATTAAAGAAAAAGTTTTACGGCTATGAGCTTCCGAAGCCTGAAAAATTTTATACTGCACTCGAGAAAGGACTTCCGCCATCGGCCGGAGTCGCTCTGGGAATTGAGCGGCTTCTGATCTCCCTCTTCGATGTAGAAAATCCGTTCTTTTACTGAAGAAGCTGAAGCTGATTCATCACCTGATGCATTTTCAGGATGTATTCGGATTTCACGTGCTGAACCGGCATACCTTTGGCCCATTCATAATGAAATTTCGCTTCTGTGCTTTGGCGAAGTTTTGATTTAAATAATGGTGAATATTCTTTGGCGAGCTCGGCTGAGAAAAGTGCATACCACCGGTAGAGCTCATCCAGATCTTTCCCTTCATAATACTCCAGCAGGTCCATGCCTTTTTCCGTAAGAGTCCTTTTCAGGGTGTAGAGGTTAAACTGCTTAAGCCCCTCTTCCGTAAAGGTCAGCGCGAAAAAATCCTTACTAAATCTCTGACAGAAATCGATAAGTCTCACGGAGGGTTTTTCATCGAGCTGCTCTAGTGTTGCGTAGACTTCGTCCAGAACCAGTGCCTGATAAACGGCTTCCCGAGAGCCTCCTTGCTCAAGATTATTGAGCCACGTAGAAAGATCTTCGTCCTTTGGTTCCGTTTTCCGTGTCACGATAAAAAGTTCTTCGATAAACGATTTATCGAATTGCCCTTTTCTCTCGGCAGGAAGTTTATCAAACTCTGTATCTGGTTTTTGTTGTCTGTTGTAGCTTGTTACGTCGGTACTCTTTTTAAAATTCTTGGGAATTTCCGGCAGCGTAAATTCCGCCACCTTCACTTCAAGTTTACCGAGTAGTTTGTCACTCCACTGCGGGCCTGCGACCTGAGTAATAAGAATGCGCAATTGGGTTTTCCACGGACTCTCCTGAGGGACCTGCGCCCAGGCACTAAAAGTCACAAGACTGAGTAGAAGAATCAGCTTTTTCACTAGGGCTCCTTGAATTTCTCTTATTTTAAGCGCTTACTCGTCAGGAGTGTAGAGGCGAATATTGCCTTGATAGAGAGAATTCCGATCATGGCCTATGATGGAAGCCGGAGAACTTTATGCTGTCTTGGTTCAGAAAAAAATCAGAAAACGAAGTCGTGAATCTTATTAAAGATCTTCATCAGCAGATGGATTTTCGTTTTACGGAAATGTCAGCGCAGATTAAAGAACTCGAGCTGGGTATGGCCCAGATGGAAACAAGACTTCTGACGAAAGATTTGAAAGATAAGCAGGCCTATGGTCTTCTTCATTACAAGCTTCACGAGGCCAAAAGCTCTAAGCTCACGGAAGAAATTGAAACTCTCGAGAAAGCACTTTCTTCCAAGAAATTTCCGCTCAAGGACCACTAAGAATTCCCTACACGATCCTGCCGACGAGGTCGTAATCCAGGACTTCCGTGATTTCTACTTTCACGAGATCTCCGGCCTTCGCCATACCGTCATTGATGATCACTTTTCCGTCGATATCAGGCGCCTGACCAGCGTGACGGCCCTGAAGAAGAAGATTTGTTTCTTCGTGGGCACCTTCAACGAGAACTTCGATCACTTTCCCAAGATATTCCTGGTTAAGCTCGCGCGCGATTTCTTTCTGAAGCTCATAGAGCTTCTCGAAACGCTCATCAATTACTTCCTGAGAGATCTTATTTTTCAGGCGAAGCGCAGGAGTGCCTTCTTCATCAGAATACTTGAATACACCAAGATGGTTAAAGCGTGCCTGACTGACACCTCTCATGAGGGCCTCAAAGTCTTCTTCCGTTTCCCCTGGGAAGCCAACGATTATGGAAGTGCGAAGAACGATTCCTGGAATCTTCTCTCTCAATGTTTTGATCTTCTGGTGAATCACTTCTTCGGTTACCCGGCGATTCATGCGCTTTAATACCCCGTCAGCAAAATGCTGAACCGGCATATCAAGATACTTCGTGATCTTGGTGGATTTCGCCATGAGATCCATAACGTCTTCAGTAAGATCATCCGGATAAAAGTAAAATACGCGAACCCAGTCAATGCCCTCAACTTTCTCCAGGCGAGAAAGGAGTTCATAGATCATCGGGTTCTTACCTTCTTGTTTCCCGCCGCCAGCAAGATCCACTCCGTAATCAGAGAAGTCCTGAGAGATGAGATTCATTTCTCTCACACCAGTAGCGGCCAGTTGTTCAGCTTCTTTTACGAGAGAATCAACTGTTCTTGAACGAAGCTTCCCGCGAAGAGTAGGAATAATGCAGAAAGTGCAATTCCGGTTACATCCTTCAGAGATTTTCAACCACGCCATGTAGAACGGCGAAGTGTTCAAGCGCGGATCGAATTCCGTGTGAATATATCTTGGGATCTCCACAAATGACTTCTTCTCTAGCTTCCCTTCTTCCATCGCTTTCAGAAGTGGGACGATCTTCTGATACTCTCCGGTACCGATGAACATATCTACTTCCGGCATCTCGCCTTCAAGCTCATTGGAATATCTCTGCGCCATACAACCAGACATCACGAGGGCCTTGCAGTTCCCGTTTTCTTTATAGCTCGCGAGTTCGAGAACTGTTTCAATCGATTCCACTTTGGCAGCTTCCACGAACGAGCAGGTATTCACGATAATAACTTCTGCGTTTTCCGGAGCATCCGCGATGGTGAAGCCATCAAGTTTCAGATGTCCCAGCATGACCTGCGAATCCACGAGGTTTTTGGAACAACCAAGTGAGGTGAAATAGAGGGATTTTTCCTGAAATTTTTTCGTCGTATCGGGAGTCATGGCTTACCTATGGTGAATGAATGGTTCGTTGTAGAGGATGGAGGGAGGAAAGTCATTTTCTTTACCCCCGTACCCTGTAAAAAAGTCATGGTAACGTATCAGTATTGACGCACATGGGCAACCATGGGATTTCCCTCTCATATGAGTATTCATCCCATGACTGAATCCCACCTTCCTGGTGTTGCCTTTCTCTCCGATCAACTTGGTTATCCAGTGACCGGAAATGAAATCGTTCAACGCTATCGGAAGCTCACTGTTTCTTCCCGCCATGGACTATTTGTTTATGAAGAAAACAAAAATATTCTCGGTTGGATTCATCTCGAGTGTGTGGAAGATTTGATCGAAGAAGACAAAGTAGAAATCAAGGCCCTGATTGTTTCTGAAAATTCCAGAGGTAATGGTATAGGAAAAGCATTGATCGAAAGTGCTGAAAAGTGGGCAAAGACCTACCA
>JBKJNQ010000266.1:0-10845 GCA_046593575.1 Bacteriovoracaceae bacterium | reverse complement strand
CGTATTTGTCTCAAAGATTTTCCTCTGCCGTTAAGAATTAAAAATAACGTAACGGGGACTTCGTTTCAAAATGACCTCATGAAAGTCGAGCTTCAGGACCAGGATATTTTCTTCACTAAGAAAGTCATGGGCCCATTTACACTCGATCTTTATGACAGCGATGAGCTTCGTCATTACGCTTTCGACCTTTTTCACTTCCAGCGCATTTCCCTTCTGGGCGAGCTCTTAAATACTTTACGTCATGAACTTTCCAATCCACTTTTCGGTCTCATGCTGGGTTCTCAGATGTTCCGGACTCTCGATGTTGCGGCCGATAACAAAGACCTTATGAAAGAGATTGAGAAAAATGTGGCCCGGTGTCAGGTCATCATTGAGAATTTCTCAAACCTTTATCAAATCCAGAACGAGCCGCGGCCGGTATTACTGAAAAAGATGATTGATGAGTCTCTTGTCCTTGCTAAAAGTGAAGGTCGCGAGATGCGGAAGAAAGTCACCTACGAAAACGGTACTGAAGGAATGGAACTTTCCGTTCCTCTTATCTTTGTCGTTCAGATCCTTTTTAATCTCATCGTCAATGCCGCCCAAGCTCTGAGAGAGGCGATGGTTACGGGTGGGGAGCTTACGATCAGGATTGCCCGGGAAGATGGCTTTATTGCCATTCATGTTTCAGATAATGGCCCGGGAATCCCCTCGGAGAAGGCGATTCAGCTCTTCAAGCCATTCTTCACGACGAAGGCATCCGGTACCGGACTCGGTCTGGTGCTTTCCAGGAATCTTGCTCTGAAAATGGGTGGTAATCTGGAATATATGTTAGATACTGAACTTAAAGGTGCGCACTTTCGCATCACTCTGCCGGTGACATGAAAAAAATATTTATCATTGAAGATGAAATCCTGATTCAGCAATCACTCAAGAAGCTCTTCGAGAGAAGAGGATTTCTCGTGGATGTTTCGGCCAGCGGGAAGCTCGCGATTGATATGATTCTCGCTAACGACTACGATCGTATTATCTGCGATCTCATGCTCCAGGATATTTCAGGCTTTGACGTGATTGAAGAATCTAAGAAAAAATTCTCAGCTCTGGATATTAGTAAAAAATTTGTGATCATGACCGCGTACAATTCTCCCCAGGTTTTGTCCCGGGCAAACGCCTATCAGTGTCGCCTTCTTAATAAGCCATTCGAAGACCTTGAAGAAGCCATGCGGGTCATGACGGAGTCAGCATGAAAAAGTCACCCTTGAAAGTTATCGGTATCACCCTCAAACCCAATTCCACTCCGGAGTTTTATAATATCCTCCCGAATTTGTGCTCATGGCTTGAGCGAAGAAAACGTCAGGTCGTATTCCGCGAAGAAGATCAGGCGAGAGTCGCAAAGTTTTTCCGGACGAAGAAAATGGATCATCTCCTTTTCTGGGATACGGATTCTTTCCACAACAAAGTTGATCTCATGCTCTCCATGGGCGGTGACGGAACTTTGATCGGAGTCTGCCGGAGAATTAATTCCAAGATACCAGTTCTTGGCGTGAACCTCGGTCGTCTCGGGTTCATCACAGAATTTAACAAGAACGAATATTTCGACAGACTCGCCGACATTATTGAAGGCAAATACGAAACAACGACTAAACCCCTGTGCCACGTAAGTGTTCTGAGAAAAGATAAAGTTCATTTCAAGGACTTCTTCTTTAACGACGCTGTCCTCGCTAAAAACGACATTGCCCGCATGATCACTCTGCGTGCGGAAATGGGAAATGAGCATATCTATAATATCCGCGGTGACGGAATCATCATCTCGACACCGATGGGCTCTACCGCTTACTCAATGGCCGCAGGCGGTCCGATCGTCCATCCCGAGGTGAAAGGCCTCATCCTCACGCCGATTTGCCCGCACTCCCTGATTCATCGTCCTTTCGTGATTCCCGATACTGCTCCTATCACTCTTCGAATCATGCCCCCTCATCATTCCCTGACCCTTACCCTCGACGGACAGGTCGCCATCAATATTGATGAGCAGGACGTTGTTCAAATCAACGCTTCCCGCATGAAAAAGGTCTCGCTGGTGAAAAACCACGATCGTCTTTATTTCGAAACGGTGAAGGATAAGTTCATTTTTGGCAAAAAAGAGTAGTGGTCCTACGGAAAAAATACGGACAACTTGATTTTCCGTAAATTATCCGTACCATGGTGATAAGAGGTCATCATGAGCACAACTTTCTATCTCAAAAATCTCGTCATCCAGAACTTTGCGACATTCCGAAATCAAACCGTTCACTTTCGGCCTGGCTTCAATGCCATCGTCGGAGAAACTGGTTCTGGTAAGAGTTTGCTCCTCGACGCCCTTCAATTGATCCTCGGTGGGCGGGCCGATAAGAAAGTCGTGAGACGTGAAACTGAGTTTTCCTTGGTTGAAGCTTCTTTTCACTGCGAAGATCCGGAAGTGAAGGCCTTTCTTTTGGAAGAAGGCTACCCGGTAGAAGGACGCGAGCTCATTATTAAGCGCGTGGTCTATAAAAACGGATCAACTAAAACCTACGTGAATCATCTTTCTTGTACGATTACTTTCCTGTCAACTTTTGCTCGTCGCTATATTGATCTCGTAGGCCAGTTCGAAAACCAGAAACTTCTCTCAAGCGGCTATCAGCTTCACCTTCTTGATTACTTCGCCAAACTGAAGCCCGAGGTGGAGGAGTACCAGAAAGTTCTTCGCCATTATAAGGCCGCAAAAAAAAGACAGGAGGAACTCGAAGCCTCCCGTCGTGAACGGGAACAACGGCTTGATTATCTTAATTATCAACTTCAGGAGATCGAAAAACTGAATCCTTCCTCCCAGGACGAGCAGGATCTTCTGAAGAAGAAAAATACTTTGGTGAACCTCGAAAAGACCCAGCGCCTGTCTCACCAAGTGAGGGATCTTTTCGAAGGATCCGAAGGAACGGCCGGACTCTCCGGTCTTACAAGGCAACTTATCTCTCTGGTGGGGAAAAACGGAGATGTCTGCGGAGACCAGAATGAAAAATTGATTCTTTTGCAGGATCAAATGGCCCTCATTCAGGAATCGCTTGATCATGCTCTCAACTCTGAACTTGATCCGGAAGAACTAGAAGGGGTCATGGACCGGCTTGATATGTATTCTAAGCTTAAGAAAAAATTCGGCGGCACCGTCGAAAGCGTTCTTCAATCTCAGGTGGAATTTCTGAAAGAGAAAAATCATCTCGAAGAGCTTGAGGCCAATCTTGGTGAAAGTGAAGAAAACCTCAGTGCGCTTGAAAATGACCTTCATCAAAAAAGTCATTCTCTCCATGAGAAAAGGGCAAAGGCCTCGAAGAAGCTCTCTAAAGAAATTACCGAAAGAGTGAGACTTCTCAAAATGACCGGGGCCAGTATTGCTATCACCCTTGAGAAATCCTCAGAGTTTCTTGAAAGCGGAATGACTATTGTGAACTTTACGGCAGAGACCAATGCCGGAGAGGGATTCTTCCGCATTAAAGACATTGCTTCCGGCGGAGAGCTCTCGCGGATTCTCCTCAGCCTCCGGCAGATACTTTCTACTTATGATTCCATCAGTATTTTTCTTTTTGATGAGATTGATACCGGTATTGGAGGAGAGACCGCCAATTGCATTGGGAAGGCCCTGGCCGAAGTCGGAGCGAGAGGTCAGGTCATTGCCATTACCCACTTACCGCAAATTGCACAATTCTCGGAAGTCCTCATTGTTGTTCAGAAAGAAACACAGACTGAAGACAAGAGAACAGAATCATCCGTAAAAGAAATATTCGGGAAGATGATCATGAAAGAAGTGAGGGCAATGGCGCAATTAGGCCAGTGAGACGAATGATGGTTTGTGCTGATCAATCAGAATAAAGGTCTTAGTCCTCAGGGCGTAGCCATTGTTAAGGTACGTTGAGTTATCATTCATTTGAAATTTATCCTGAACATGACTGTGGCCACCGATCACAAAGTTATACTTCCCTGCGGTCACGGTTTGCACACCAACGCGAAAAGCCTCGCGGACTTTTTCTTCGTCAAAAAGCTTTGAGCCCTTTTTCCTCGAGCGGACGGAAGCGCGCTTGCCGATAAAATTCAAAACACTGTAAGGCATGATGTGATTGGCAACAAACTGCAGGGGAACAGAATTAATGAATTTCTTGTAGCGCTGGTAGGATGGATTATGAATTTCGTGCTCATCTCCATGCGAGAAATAATACGTCTTTCCATCCCATTCCTGAATCTCAGGATGCAGTTCAGATTTCACTTCCTGATTCGGCCAGAATTTGCGAAAAAGTTTCTGAAGATTCACATCGTGATTCCCCTCAAAGAAGTGAACCTGAATTCCTTTCTTCACCAGCTCATCCATTTTTCGGAAGAGATGACCGAATTCCTTCAAATACTCGTCATGCTGGCCTGTCATCAAGTCAAAGATGTCACCGAGTAAGAGTACGTGTTGTGAGGAGAGAACATCAGGATGGTCGAAGAAACGCTGGAGGAGAAGATCAGCTGGATCTCCCGGGGATTTAACATGGACATCGGAAATGGCAGAAATCTTCATGCTATTCACTTATAGCATGGAGCTCATCTTTTATCCGTTCAAATATGAAACGTTCGAGTTGTTTTTTGGAGACCGGATCGATCTGGGTAATGCGGCAGGAAACACGCCATACCTTGTAGGAAAAACCATTGGCCTCATCCGGTTCAATTTCCCGAACGGTGAGAACCTGGGAAGCAATTTTCAAAGAGAAGTCTTTCGCCTTGAGTTCCATAGTCGGAATCACATCATCGGGACGGAAAAGCTTTGACTCAGTCTTTGATACGAAAAAAGAAAGTCCGCCGGTACTGACATCAACACAGGATTTTAGAAAAAACTGACTCATGGTTTTTGGAAGTGTAATAGTCTTTCCAAAACTCACTTTCAATTCTTCTTGTTCATAAACATTCAGTCGCATCGCTTGGCGACGTTCAACCTGAGCGATGAATTCCGGTAGCTCGAGGTAATAACGGAAAGGTGCATCGGTTTGCTTCACATTACAGCGCATGAGCAGGCACATGCTGGGAATGTAAAAATCAATCTGCGTCAGGCCGCTCAGAAGTTCCTGAATGACCCGATCCTGGCCTTCAGTAGGCACGATACAGAAATCATTTCTTTGCTTCCGGATAGCTTCAATCCGGCAAAGACCCAGGTGCTTTACTCCACCTACAAATCTCCAGACATAAACTTCGCAGACGTCTTCTTTGGCCTTAGAAAGATTCGACAGAATCTGAAACGCATCATAGATCTTGTTCAGCTTATTCCCGTTACTCAAGAGACACCTCAGAAATACCCTCCGTGATTTCTCACGGAGGGAATTGGGCTTAAGGAGAACTCACCAACTAAAACTATTAACCAATCAAGCGCATTGCCTGTTGTCCAAGAGCATTTGCCTGGGCAAGAGTGGCAACACCAGCAGCATTCTTCATCTGTGCAGATGCGAGTTTCGCTGTTGATTCTGCGACATCCACGTCTTCAATACGTGATCGTGCAGATTCCTGGTTCACTACCGTAACGTCGATGGCGTTAGCAGCAGTTTGTAATCTTGATTGAACGGCACCAAAGTTCGCGCGGAACGCACTCACTTTACCAATGGCTCCATCAATTTTTTCGAGGTTGTCGATCGCGTCCTGTTTATCACGGACATTCGATCCTCCAATCCCGAGACTTTCTACCGAGGCGTCTGTTGACCCGGCATCAAGTTCAATCTGGTTGTCGGAACCACCATAGGCACCAACCTGGAACTGAAGCACAGAACCTTCGCCCTGAAGCAGCGGTCTTCCGTTGAAGGAAGTCGTCTTCGAGATACGATCAGCTTCAGCTACTAATTGTTCGTACTCAAGTGAGAGATAGCCGCGTTCAGCATCTCCGACTGTGTCCGAACCGGCCTGAATGGAAAGTTCGCGGAGGCGAGTGAGGATGTTTCCCGTTTCATTCAAGCCACCTTCGGCAACTTGAACCATCGAGATAGCATCATTCGCATTTCGCGAAGCTACTCTGAGACCTTTCGTCTCAGCTTCTAACTTTTTAGCAATGGCCAAACCAGCGGCATCATCAGCAGATTTTGTAATCCGCTTACCTGACGACAGTTTGGAAAACTCGGCTTCTTGAGCGGCATTGCTGACCTTCAAGTTCCGTTGCACCTCTTGTGATGCAATGTTGGTGTTGATTCTTAAGCCCATGAACGTACTCCTTGCAGAATCAGAAAAACTGACCACAATAGTCAGTCTCCCCACTGATCGGTTTGCTCGGGTATTATTTGACTACTATTTGAGGGTAGAGCCGAAAAAAATTAAGGTTCGCCCAGAAAACAGGGACTTAAAGAATGATAACGCGATCTGAATATTGCGAAGAGAACTGTTATGTCACTGAATTTATGAGATTCACAGAAGTGGCCTGCCGAGAAAAGCGGGCTTAGGGTTTTTCCTCGTGGTGCTGAATTTTCTCAATCAGACTGGTGGTGGAATAGCCATCAACGAAGTTAAGGGAGAAAACCTGCCCTCCAGACTCCTGAACTTCCTTCCCGCCAACGATCTGATCAATCTTCCAGTCCCCACCCTTCACCAAAACTTTTGGTTTCACCGTGAGGATGAGATTAAGCGGAGTATCTTCAGTGAAAATTTCTGTGAAGTCGACGGACTTCAGTTGAGAGAGAACAAAGCAGCGATCGTTTTCATTATTAATCGGGCGCTCGGGCCCTTTCAGTCTCTTCACGCTGGCATCGGCATTCACACCAATGATAAGAAGCTCACCCAGCTTGCGTGCTTCTGCGAGATACGTCACGTGACCGCGGTGAAGAATATCGAAACACCCATTGGTGAAAACGATCTTCTTTCCCTTATTCTCTTCAAGAAATTTAGTGAGTGCCGGAGAAAACATTATTCGGCCTTGATGACTTTAGAACCAGTTGCTTTATTCTGAAGATCAAACCAGGAAAATAATCCGAGGCTCGCAAAGTTTGCGAGTGAAATCAAACTGCGCACCATGAGAGTCATAAAATTCTGTGAACGATTATCCATATCAACGATGCGAAGATTCATCATCGATTTTCCGAGTGTCGATCCGGTCTTTTCACTGATCGAGAAATAGAGGAGATAAAAACCACAGAACAAAGTCATCACAAGTGGAGTTACTTCATTGGGATATTGCTCCCATGCTGCCATGATTTCCATGTCAGTCGCACGCGACATCATCATCAGCATGACACTCAGAACGGATCCGATGAGAGACATATCGAGAACGTAGGCCACGATCCTGTCTGTTTTAGAAGCGAGACGATAAACCTTTTCGGCCTTCTCTTCTTTCACCGGCTCAGCTTTCATCACATCCGACTGACCGTAGAACATGGAGAGATCATTCTGGTAAACGTTCATCTCTTTTCTGACTGGTTGCTGATGAGGGCGGGAAACAGTTGTTTCACGTGGCATCGCTGGTTTATCGAGGAACACTGGCTTCAAGTCAGTTGTTGTTTTCGCGTGATTGAAACCGAGGCCACTCGTGATGGGCTTAAAATCAAAATCCTCTAAATCCAGATCAACTGCCACCGGTGTTTTCTTGGGAGATGAATTGGTTTCGAGATTCATGCGTTATTCCTTTGAGGAGCTTTCAAAAATTCTGTCATAAAACTTTCAATGCATCAATCTTTCAAGCACGACTCCCACACCAGCGGCCAGGGCGGTAGGAGTCCGTAAAATCGGTGTCGGAAGATGCAGTGATTCGGAATGTGGGAGAGATCTTAAAAGATCGAGTTCTATCTCTGAAAATCCACCTTCCGGACCCACGACCAGGAGATTTACACGGGAAATTTTCGAAGATGCTGCTTTATTTTCTCTCTGAGAGTCCAGATGAAGAACCGTACCATAATCGTTCCAGGGCATGGAGCTCCAGTCAGATTCAAGAATCGTCGGTAGAAAGGGAGAATTGGATTGTTCAAGAGCAGAAACGAGAAGATTTCTTATGCGCTCTTCGTCCGGAATGCGTGTCTGCGAAAATTCACCGCGAATCAGATAAATTTTCCGGATCCCAAGTTCAACTGCTTGTTTCAGACAGAGATCAAGTGCATCTTTTTTTGGAATTCCCAGGGCGAGATCCAGATGAAAACTGCGCTCAGCCGATTTTTCGGCTGTTTTCTTCAGCGTGAGAACGCGCTTGGATGCTTCAGTCACAATTGTCGTTATCAGAAGACCTTTTCCATTCAAAAGAAGAAGTTCTTCGTTTTTTTCTATCCGTACGACTTGGACGAGATGATGGAGTACATCTCCCGTTAGAGAATACGTTTCCTGCGAAATGATTTCTGAAAGGTAAACCGCTCTCAAGGATTTCTCCGGAAGAGAAGGGCAGACCAGTCACCTTTTTCAAGTTCTTTTACAAAAGAAATTTCTGACTCATATAATTCCCGGATACCTTTCGCCTGATGACGAAGAAGGCCTGAAAGAATGAGAGATCCGCCGGGCTTCACGCTGGAAATAAGATAATCCCTTTCCTGCTGGAGAATGTTCTCAAGAATATTGGCGAAGACGACATCGTATGAGGGTTGAAGGAGATTTCTGACTTCCGGAAGAAGAAGACGGAACTTTCGGTCAGAAAGATTATTGATTTCTGCGTTCTGGTAACAATTCTTATTCGCCTCTGGATCGATATCAAAAAAATCTACTCTCGCATCAGGATAAAAACGCAGGGCCGCGAGACCCAGAATTCCAGATCCCGAACCGAAATCCAGAACATCATGTGGATGAATTTTTACGTCTTCAGTGAAGAGGCGAAGACAAAGAAACGTTGTCTCGTGGCTTCCGGTACCGAATCCCATGCCAGGATTGATGAAAAGTTTTTCTCCGGGACTTTCGAAGCTTGTTTCCCATGAAGGAACAATCGTCAGTTTTTCATTGACCCGAATGGGAGAATAATGCTTTTTCCATTCAGCATTCCAGTCTTCGTCAGGTCTCTGTTCAACCTGGACTTCTCCAAGAACGGATTTCCTGAGTTCAGCAGAGAATCCTAATGCGGGTGCCTCTCCATCAAAAAAGAATCTGAGAGTGACCGGGCCTTTTTTCACGACGTCTTCAACTTCATCCAGGACTGACTCAGGAAGATCACCACCCGAGTAAGAGCGATCACCCAGAATGCGATCGACTTCCGCTTCTTCCAGCGAATATTCCTCGATACCGAGAGAGCCATATTTCTCAGAAGCAAGTCCTTCGACCCGCGCCCAATCCTCAGCTTTCATTTCCGCCTGAAATAGCGTCACAACCCAAAAAGAATTCATTCAGGACTTATAACGTATCTGCGGGCATCTGAGAGGATAAAATAATTACATTATCAGGGCTTTCTTTGACGGAGTCCTGCCATATAAGCTAGATAAACCATCCATGCAGAAGATCTTTCTCGTGGGTATAGCTGGCGGCTCAGGTTCGGGTAAAACTACCTTTGCCAAAAAAGTCATGAAAGGCATTAATAGTGACCAGGCCCTTCTCCTTCACATGGACTCTTACTATCTGAATGACCTTCCGAAGGACATTCACACGAAATCCGGCAAACCAAATTTCGATCATCCACAGGCCTTCGATTGGGAACTTCTTCGAACTCATCTGAAAGAACTTAAGGCCGGACGCTCCATTCAATGTCCCATCTATGATTTCTCTACTTCGGGTAGAACGGGAGAATTTGAAACATTCGGTCCCTGCAAAGTTGTTCTGTTCGAGGGAATTTTCACTCTCTACGACCAGGAAATCCGGAACATGCTTGATATCAAATGCTACCTTCACGTTGATTCCGATATCCGCTTCACTCGCCGTCTTCATCGCGATGTGAAAGAGCGCGGCCGCTCCCTCGAATCAGTCATTGCTCAGTACTATGATACAGTGAGACCAATGTATCAAAAGTACCTCGACCCTCAACGTCAGTACGCGGATTTCACCGTAGGAGAGGAGACTGATGTTGCCTCTCTTATCCTCTCTGCTAGAATCAAGGAGCTTCTGGAAACGGAAACTCACGCTGAAGTAACAAGGGCGATCTAGTTTTGAAAAATAAGTATTTTAGCGTTATGCCTATGGGAGGAGTCGAAGAGATTGGCTCCAACATGACACTTATCCGCACACAGAATGAAGACATCATCATCGACTGCGGCATGCTTTTTCCTTATGAAGAATGTTTCGACATCAATTATCTGGTGCCGGATTTCTCTACTCTCGATGGCTCAAGATTAAAAAGCATCATCATTACTCACGGACATGAAGATCATATTGGTGGTCTGGGACAATTACTTCAGGCGTTTCCTCATCTGACTGTTTACGTGACGAACTTCACTCTTCATTTGATCAGAAAAAAACTCACTGAGTTTCCAGTTACGCTGAATTATAAATTATATACTCCGACTGATGATCTCATCTTTGATGAAGTCGATATTTCTCCCGTTCATGTAAATCACTCAATTCCTGAAACCAGCGGTATGATTATCAGATCGAAAGACCGTACCTGGGGTGCTCTTTATATATCTGACTTCAAAGTGGATCTTACCTCGAAGCACGAAGCACCGATGGATTTTCCACGAATTAAACAGAAGCTCGGTGAATGTAAGTACACTGCCTTCTTCATGGATTCGACGAATGTCATCTACGACGGCAAAACGACATCAGAACTTGAATTGAATGCTGACCTGAAAGCCCTCCTGGATCGCCCGGAAGACCGGATCTTCCTCACTCTCTTTGCTTCGAATGTTCACCGGATGAATACCATTGCTCAGATGGCGAAAGCTTCCGGCAGAAAAATTGTTCTCATGGGCAGATCGATCAAGACTTACATGGAAGCTGGATTTGAAACCGGACATGCCA
>JBKJNQ010000208.1:0-3396 GCA_046593575.1 Bacteriovoracaceae bacterium | reverse complement strand
GTCCAGCTGGCGCCAGTTTTTTAAAGGTGTCGACTTTGCGTTATCTCAACCAGTCAACGCACCTTCAGAAGGTGTGACGAGTAATCTCGGAAAAGAATTTAAAGTTTATCGCCTGATTCAGTCTTACCGTTCGCGCGGCCATCTGGTTTCGACAACGAATCCTATCCGCGAGCGGGTTAACCGTTTCCCACGTCTTGATCTGGAAGATCATGGACTCGCAGCAGGAGATCTGGAAGAGACTTTCGCGATTGGCGAGCTTCTGGGAATGAAGAATGCAAAATTAAAAGACATCATCGCGCGGCTCAAGTCCCTTTACTGCGGAAATATCGGTGTTGAGTATATGCACTCAAACGATACAGATATCCGTGAGTGGTTTCAGACCCGCTTTGAAGGAAGTCAGGGCAACACGAATTTCACGATCGAGAAGAAGAAAAGAATTCTCTCGAAGTTGAATGAGTCTGTGGCGTTTGAGAATTTTTTGCATACCAAGTATGTTGGTCAGAAACGCTTCTCGCTTGAGGGTGGAGAAAATACTATCCCGGCACTTGATGCCATGATTAATTCTTCGGCCGCTTATGGTGTGGAAGAAGTGGTGATCGGTATGGCCCATCGTGGGCGTCTCAATGTTCTCGCTAATATCATGGGAAAAACTTACGACTATATCTTCAATGAATTTGAAGGGCAGGCCACTCCGGATCTCACGATGGGTGACGGCGATGTGAAATATCACATGGGCTACTCATCGCAGGTTACCACTACTGGTAATCAGAAAGTTTACCTGAAGCTCATGCCGAATCCTTCTCACCTTGAGGCGGTCAGTGCTGTTGTTCTTGGTTACTCAAGAGCTCAGGGCGACACTCTCTACAATCAGGATCCGAATAAGATTCTTCCGATCATCATTCACGGTGACGCCGCAGTGGCGGGCCAGGGGATTTGTTACGAAACTGTTCAGATGTCGGCCCTTAAGGGTTACAACGTTGGTGGTGCCATTCACTTCGTGATCAATAACCAGATTGGCTTTACGACAGATTTCGATGATGCCCGTTCATCTATTTACTCGACCTCCGTTTCCCGCGTCCTCGAAGTGCCGATTCTCCATGTGAATGGTGACGATGCGGAAGCGGTGGTTTATGCCGTCGAACTCGCTTGTGAGTTCCGCGCGAAATACCACAAGGATATTTTCATCGATATGGTTTGCTATCGTAAGCACGGGCACAACGAAAGTGACGAACCAAGATTCACGCAGCCAAGTTTCTACAAGCTCATCTCTCAGCACGCTAATCCGCGCGAAGTTTACAAAGATAAACTGATTGAAGGAAAACAGATCGAGGCGCAACTTGCGGTCCAGATGGAAGAGCAGTTCAAGAATCTTCTTCAGGATAGGTTTAATTCTGTGAAGTAGAAGCCTTTGCCTTATCTTTATCAAAAACCTGAAGAGCAGTGGAAAGCGTTCCGCCGTTCTACGCCGAAGGATTTTGATTATTCACCAAAAACAAACGTGACTCGTGATGTCCTCGAGAAAACTCTAAAAGCGCTCACCTCACTACCTAAAGACTTCAAGCCGATCCAGAAAATCGACAAGCTTCTGGAAGAAAGAAAAAACCGCTGGGATAATGATCAGTTTGACTGGGCCCTTGGGGAGCTCATGGCCTATGGATCACTTCTCCAGGAAGGGATCAATGTCCGGATGTCTGGTCAGGATTGTATCCGCGGAACTTTCTCACACCGTCACGCTGGTGTGGTGGATGAGTTTAATAGTACCCGTCACAATTTCTTAAATGCAGTAGCTGATAAGCAGGCGCAGTTTAAGATTTATAACTCTCTTCTTTCTGAATATGCCGTTCTTGGTTTTGAGTATGGCTATTCTCTTGGTTCACCGGAGTCACTTAATATCTGGGAGGCCCAGTTTGGAGATTTCGCTAACGGTGCCCAGACCATTATCGATCAGTTCATTTCTTCAGGGGAATCGAAGTGGCAGAGGCAAAGTGGAGTCGTGATGTATCTGCCGCATGGTTATGAAGGTCAGGGACCAGAGCATTCGAATGCCCGTCCTGAACGATTTCTTCAGCTGGCGGCCGAGTGGAATATGGTTGTCGCCAATCTCACTACACCGGCGAATATTTTCCATGCTCTTCGTCGCCAGGTGAAATGGGATTTCAGAAAACCACTTATTATCTTCACGCCGAAGTCTCTTCTTCGCCATCCTGAGTGTGTGTCTTCTTCAAAAGACTTCACTGAAGGTACTTTCCAGGAAATTATCGACGACGCTTACGTGAACGCTAAAGACGTGAAACGCCTTCTTTTGTGCACCGGAAAAGTTTATTACGATCTCAAGGCACGTCAGCAAAAAGATAAACGTAAAGACGTTGCAATCGTTCGCCTCGAGCAGCTTTATCCGATGCCGGAAGAGCAGAGCTGGAAGCTCATTGAAAAATATAAGTCTGCTGAAAAAGTCTGGGTTCAGGAAGAACCAAAGAATATGGGAGCTTTCACCTTCCTCCGTCGCTACACCCAGTTTGATGACTTCAAGCTGATTGCGCGAAAATCTTCTGCCAGTCCTGCGACCGGATACGCTTCCGTTCACGCAGCGGAGCAAGCGAAGATTGTGAATAACGCCTTCTCTGAAAAGATTGAAACGGTTTAAAAGGATAAGTTATGGTTGATGTAAAAGTTCCTGCGGTCGGAGAATCTATCTCTGAAGTGACAATCGCTGCCTGGACCAAAAAAGATGGATCTATGGTGAAGCTCGACGAGGCGATCTGCTCAATTGAGTCTGATAAAGCGACTCTTGATATCTCTGCTCCGAAGGCCGGGAAACTGAAAATCCTAGTGAAAGAAGGAGAGACAGTCGCAATTGGAACTAAGATTGCTGAAGTGGATGAAACGGTTGTCGCAGGCGCGGAGTCGCCTGCAGTTCCCGACAATAAACCGTCACAAGCACCTGCTACGGTTGATAAAAATTATCCGTCTCCCGCTGCCGCCAAGATTCTCGCAGAAAAAGGTGTGGATGCTGGATCTGTTTCAGGTTCCGGGCGCGATGGCAGAATTACCAAGGGTGACGCTCTCTCCGCCAAGGTGACGCAACCGATTCCTCTTCAGACGGGCGACTCTGAACTTCGTTCACTGGCCCACCAGACGATGGCGAGCTCATTCTCCCGCGAAATTCGTCGCGAAAAGATGTCAGGACTTCGTAAGACGATTGCGACCCGACTCGTGAATGCCAAAAATACGACGGCGATGCTTACGACTTTTAATGAAGTCGATATGTCAGCGGTGATGGAAATCAGAAAAAAATACAAAGATGCTTTTAAAGAAAAACACGGCGTGGGACTCGGCTTCATGAGTTTCTTCACGAAAGCCTGTTGCGTGGCCCTTAAGGCCTATCCGGCAGTTAAC
>JBKJNQ010000174.1:0-7254 GCA_046593575.1 Bacteriovoracaceae bacterium | reverse complement strand
TTCACCCTTTCGCGATCCCCTTCATCGTCCATGTGGTGACCATTCCTGTGATGGTCTACGGGAACTTTTTTCATCCTGAATTTTCATTTTCCTGGTCTCTCGTGTCGCTATTTATTTTGTTCTTCATGCCACTTCCGGCCCTCCTCTGTTCCGCCATCGTCACCTGGATTCTTTCCCTTTTTAAGTATCGGAATTTGAATTATTTTCTGATCTTCTCATTCAGTTTGTTGGGAACAGCGGTGATCTATCGAGAGTGTGAGTCTTTCTGGAATCAGTTCAAATGATAAGGCGTGAGCGCCTTAAGCCTTTGGTTTTTCGTATCCACAGCTCCTGTTCGTGTGATCAATTTGGACAGCAGAGCCTGTAATTTTTAGCCTCCCCAAGCAAACGATCGCTTTTCTAGTGCAGAATACGGGAATGCGTAAAATTCTTCTCCTAATTCTGTGCTTTCTCTCGCTCTCTGCTTCCGCACAGGAACTTGAACCCTTCATCAACTTCCTCCGGGGAACTCCCGCTTTCATTAACGGTGAAGTTTCCTTCGTTGCCGACTCAGTCCTCTATCAGGAGGGCTGGAGCATCGTGAAGATTGTGAAAGGTGAGCAGATTGAATTCTCTTTCAGTGAAAACTGGTTACAGGTAAGACCCGGCAATAGCTTCTTTGTGAAGTACGCGGGCCTTCGTGTGTATATTGATTCCGTGACGTGGACACCATCTGGTGTAGTCACAAAGTCGCGGGTTCCAGCTGACTTCACCGGGATGTCGAAAAGTTATGTGAGCTCAGAAGTAGCGAAAATTATCGACGAACTTTTTGGTGAGAAACTAAAGAAAGCAAACCGCATTCTGAACAATGTCAGAAATCTTCGCACCATAGGAAATATTTTTGATAAGGCCGTGAGCATGGTCCACATCTTCACGGCAGGTGATGGCCCAGGAATCTCCCTTCCCAATTATCGGGGAGAAATCGGTCTCAACTTCCTTCCTGGAAAGGCGAAGGCGTTCAATCTTTATGGTATCCGCGTGACGATTAGAGAAGATGATCACTACCGGAGTGGTTTTTCTTTCCGCGGAAATAACGTTGGTATTTATCCGAACCGCATCCAGTTCACCTCACGCAAGGGCACAGACTTCAACGAAGGAAAGACCTGGAAAGCGATGAAGCGTCTGATCCTGACTGAAGTCACCCTGGATACTCGGGGAATAGATCTCCAGCTTAACCTGGGCGCCTCGGAAATCATCGGTGGTGTCCTGAGTGCTCTTAACTGTGGTCGCTCGTGCGACGATGCTTCGAAATTCCCGGCGATCCGTCTTCAGGTCGAGCAATACGTCAGAGTGGCGATGATGGAGCAGGTGAAAGCGATCTGGAGTTATCTCCCGGGCCTCAATGTTTCACAGAATGTGATGAACGCTTTCCAGAGAAGAGAGAAGTGTCGTGAGAGTAATCTCGCGTGCCTTCAGTCGGCCGCGCGTCAGCCAGCTCCGGTTGAGCATTGTATGCAGGTCTTCAATTCCTGCATGAAATAAAAAAAGAGGATCGTTCGATCCTCTTTTAAGATTCTTGTAAACTTTGAACGAGGTACCAAACTCCTGTCAGAGGAATTAGCGGTACGAACGCTCCATCTGATAGTTATACCCAGCTTCTTTTTCATGCTTATCAACTGAAGAGATAGAACGCTCATTGTGATAAGAAGCACAGCTCACCATAAGTCCGAATACAAAAAAGAATGCTAATGTCCTAGCCATGTTGGCCTCCAGGAATGGGTTTGACCTCGTGCCCTTCTCTTCGGACTTATCGACAGAATCATGAGGAAAAAAATGCCGTTAAAACTAATTAATGATAACAGGTACTTAAGTTTGGCCTGTAATCTTTTCAGAAGGTAAAGATTTCTCCACTGATGACAAGAAGTAGGAGTAGATTTCTGCTCCATGGAACCACTCTATCAATTCGCAGTATTTTGTTCTCTCTGCTTTTTTCTCATGAGATTCACGGTCTTTTAAATCATCATTTTTCCACACAGTATTTTTTTCAGGATGCTCAGAACTTGAGAGTCAATTCCTTGAAATGGATTTATGGTGTCGCCAAACTGCAACAAGGACACTCCATGAAAACACTTTTTATCGTCACTGGTCTTCTCTTCACGACACTGAGTTTCGCCGGCACTCGCATTCTGTGCCAGGCCACCGACAGCGTAACGAAAAAGGTTCAGCGAGTAACCCTTACTCAGGTCGGTGACACGAAGATGTATGAGCAGGCCCGCTATGATTTTGTCCTGGAAGTTTCTAAGCCTGGTTCGCGCGCGATCCAGGTCAAAGAGATCGTCGCTCTGAGTTTCGAAGACGTGATGGTGAAGGCCAACAATCGCGCCAAGAAGCTTCAGGTTATGATCTTCATGGATGAGCCGATAGACTCGTGGATGACGATCGGGACCCAGCACCTGGACCTGGTCTGCGGCGAGATCAATCTTTAATCAGTTCTTATCATGAAGGTGCCACTTTCTTTTATCTGGGGGAGTGGCAATTACTTTATGAGACCGAGATAGCGATCGGAGATTTGTTTCTGGGCCGCAACTGGATAAAGCTTTAACCATTTAAAGAACTGTTTCTGATTGAAGGTATCGAAATCAATTTCTGGGAGTTTTTTAAACCGATGCCCTTTTTTGGTTGCTACATAAAAGGTATCGAGAAGCGCCTTCTCTTTCGAGGCCATGTTATACACCACCGTCTCCTCGAAGACTTCAACACCAACCTGCATCAGCTCAGGTTTAATCTGAAAGAAATGAAATTCGCCAATAGAGGATTTGAGCACGCGCCCCCTCCCCGTCGTGGCTATCTGGATCGAGCTTGGTATTTGCGAAATCATATCATGCCGATGAAGCGCAGATAAAAAAGACAGGTACCCTTGTTCGCGATCCAGAAGATAGGGAATTGCCCCGTAGGGAGTGTACTCCGGATGATGCTGATTGGCCCAGAGTCCACGGGTGACCTGAGTGACATCCTTTCTTTCCGCGAGTGTTTTCAGTTTTCTTGAAGCACTCGCCAACTCCTTATCTAAGAACAAGGCGAAAGATCTGGTCGTGAAAAAAATATTCCTGCCTAAAAATTCAAATTCAGTCATCGAGATGCTCCTCGATGACTCTGAGCATTTCTTCCCATTCTGTTCTTGAACCATATCGCGCCCTGGCTTCAGTTTCCAGGTACTCAACGACCTGACCTTGGTAACTGTCGAAATCAAGATTTCCCATGGAAATGATCGCCTTGTTTCTTTCTTCTACAGGTAATTCAAGGAGAATATTTTTCTTGGAAAAATGTCCACCGAGATACAAAAGATAAAGATCGAAAACATCCCGTGCCTGAGTTTCTGTCCTTCCCACTAAAGCGCGAACTTTCTGAAAGATTGCGGACTCTGGGTCGTAGTGGAAACAGGGATAGCTTAACTTTTTGAATTGACCCGCCACTTTTGGATTAATCATGCCGAGGGAAAATTTTTCATTCCCGGAGACTTCTCGTCTTGAGAACTCAACCTTCGTCGGAAATTCTTCTCCAGCGTTGTTCACAATCCGCAGTTTGAATCTCTGAGTCGTCGCGGTCTGCTTGGATTTCGATTTATCGCCCAAGACCAGCCGATCAATTCCATAAAATTTAAGTGACCGAATGAAAGAGGCATCTTCAAGAATTTTGTAACCATTTTTTGTCAGCGTTTCTACTGATCCACCGATGACATCTAAATCCATGTCTTCTGAGTAGCGTGGGCTCTCAAAGAAAAAACGAAAGTTAACCCCACCTTTTAAGATAAAGAGCTTGGGATCGGATATTTTGAGGAGTCTTTCGAGAAACAAAAAGTGAAAGACTTCCCTCTGGAGTTTATCTGAGAAGATCATACTCTTACTATACGCCTGAATTGACTTAAATGTTAACTCAGAAGCATAGTAAACCTACTGTTTTGATTAAAATCAGACAGATAGGATTTATATGCTGACGTCGACTTTTGACTTAGGCAGTGGCACTCGCTTGTCCTTTTGAGGGGCCGCAGGCCTAGAAGATCGCCACGGAAAAAACATCACGATCTTCCCATTTTTCTGATCCATCTTCACTTTCCCGCTATCGCAGTCCTGGGGAATCGAAAAAGAATTCTGGAAATCAGAAACCGTGACACCTGCGGGAGTTTTATTTTCCGACTTCCCTTTAATCGTCACCATCTCCTGCTCGACATTGATGTCGAGTTTCTGATCTTTCGACTGAGGTGTGATGAGGAGTGTCCGGCCTGCGGAACTTTCCGTCCACTCGGTCTCGAAATTCTGAGCGCCGAATGAGTAGGAGAATGAACTTCCACCGGGAGATCCCAGATCTTTCATGGCGTCTTCCATGAGCTTATCCATATCCCGAAAAAGATTTTCGTCGTGAGTACCGGACAATAAATTATTGAGCATTTTCCGGTGAATTTCTTCCCGGAGATCTTGCTTCTGCCCGAAGCCCGAGACGGCCGTAAAAATAAGAAGAAGAATAACGGCGAGGACAACATACATCCGCTTCATAATTTAGAATCTGGTGATGGATTATGCGACGTCAAGGGCGGCCTTCCGGATGTAGGCAAACATCTGATCAAGACCATCAAGAAAAAGCGCTGGGCCCGGCTGAAGGAAAACCGCAGGTGGTAATTCCCAGATATAATTCTTTTTCACTGCACTCAGGTTTTCGTAGCCCTTGCGGCCGGCTATTTTTTCGATTTTCACGGGCTTTCCGCACCAGCAACCGAAAATAATGTCCGGATTTCTCTCGCGGATAAGTTCATCCGTCACTTCGCGGTCCCGCGCCATCGAGCCACTTTTTTCTGGAAAAATATTCTCGCCCCCGCAGGCCTCAATCAACTCCGCCACCCAGGTGATGCCGGACAGGCGCGGTTGGTCCCACTCTTCAAAATAAACTTTGGGTCTTTTGGGAAGCTGGGAAGACTTTTTTTTCATCTCGCTGAGCCGAACGCGAAAATCCTGCACCAGAGCCTTTGCCTTCGCCTCTTCTCCGACCAGCCTGCCTAACATCTCGATGTAAGATAAAACTTCAGAAAGAGTCCGCTGGTTTGTCACAAAAACGTTGAGGCCCCGTCCTATAAGCTGGGAAGCAATGTCTTTCTGGATATCCGAAAATCCCAGGACCAGTGTGGGTTTTAGATTCACGATCTCATCCACATTGGACCGCACAAACTGCGAGACCTTAGGGAGTAAGGTTGCCTCGACCGGCCTTTCAACGTACTCGGAAACTCCAATGATAGAGCGCTCTTTGCCTAAGAGGTAGAGAGTCTCGACTGATTCTTCGGTGAGGCATATAATTCTATCTGAAAATGACATACGTTTAGTTTAAAGGATTCCCATGAAGCGCGCTATTTTTCTTCTCCTTTTCGCGGGTCTTTGTTTTGCGGACGAAGAACATGCCACGATATCTTTGCAGCGCCATCAGAACCTTCTGGTCGTGACCATCAATCACGATGAGGGATGGCATACCTACTGGAAAAATCCAGGCGACTCAGGACTTCCTTCAGAGTTTATTCTTAGGCCCCAGGCCAAGGCCCATGAGTGGCCGGTGCCCACAAGACATATGGAAGTGGGAGATATTCTCACTATTGGTTACGAAGGAAAGCAGCACTTTTTCTTCGATGATGTGAAAGGCGACATCGACGCTCACATTAAATTACTTATCTGTAAGGATATTTGTATTCCGGGCGAAGCAAAGTTAAAGCTCGGAGCTTCTCAGAAATTCGTCGCTTCACGGTCTGCTTCAGAATTTACCGGAAGCGATTTAGATCTCGCTTATTCAAAAATTCCGAAAACTATCGCCAAGCCTTCCGGATTTGAATTTTATCTCACACGTGTAAAAGACCAGAACAATCTGACACTTCACTATACTTTGAAGGGTGCCACTTCAGCCAAACTTCCGCATGAATTGAATCTTCTCACGGCATTTCCGCATGCGCCTTTTGGATACAAACGCGAAACGCTTTATCACAAAGGCGATACTCTCTACGGAAAGATGGACATCGAATGGGATGGTGAATACCAGACCCCACCGGCACCACTCGCGGCCAACGGAAGCTTTCCGAAAGCTTATGAGTTAAAATTTCTTCTCAATGCTCCGGGTACTTCACAGGTGAATGTGCTGACACTCCCGGTAAAAGATTTTTCGGTCGCAACTGCGGCCCTCGATGATTTTTATAAAGACCTCGGTCCCCAGACGAAAATTGCTGCGAGCGATGCCGCTCCCCCGATGGAAGGCGGAATTTTTCGCTACCTCTTTTTTGCCTTTCTCGGAGGATTAATCCTCAACCTCATGCCTTGCGTGCTTCCCGTAATTTCCCTTAAACTTTTCGGGCTGATTAAACATCGGGAAACTTCCCGGTCACGACTTCTCGCTCACAACCTCTCCTATACTGCCGGAGTGATTTCCACCTTCATGGTCCTCGCAGGAACTGTAGCGACCATCAAGGCGACCGGCGAAGAAATTGGGTGGGGGTTTCAGCTTCAGTCACCGGCTTTCATTCTCGTCATGATGCTCATCATTTTTATTCTCGCACTTAATATGTTTGGGCTTTTTGAGTTTGTCACTCCTGGTGGATCGCAACTCGGATCGGCCCAGACCGAAGAAGGTCTCGTCGGGGATTTTT
Source organism: Bacteriovoracaceae bacterium (assembly GCA_046593575.1). GTDB lineage: Bacteria > Bdellovibrionota > Bacteriovoracia > Bacteriovoracales > Bacteriovoracaceae > Peredibacter. The sequence goes on along the minus strand of JBKJNQ010000174.1, from coordinate 605 downwards.
TTAGTGGTGCTCTCACCACGATCCTGGCGACTCCGTGTTCGGCCCCCTTTCTCGGAACTGCTCTCACTTTTGCATTCACCACAAGTAATTTTACGATCTTTCTGATGTTCTTTGCGATTGGGGTAGGTTTGGCGTTTCCTTTTCTCCTGACAGCCTTTTTTCCGGCTGCCCTTAAACTTTTTCCACGCCCAGGTGCGTGGATGGAGAAGCTGAAATATTTCCTGGGTCTGACACTTTTAGTAACGGTCATCTGGCTCTACGATGTTTTTGTTATGCTCGTAAATTTTGAAGTCTTAAGCTGGCGGCTCAACATCCTTTTTGCTCTTTGGTTTTTTGCTTTCTTTTTTGCGCAGAAGATTTCACGCCACCGGATTCTTCAGGGGCTGACTTTTGCCCTGCCCTTCGCTCTCACGATTTTGGCGACTCAAAATCTCGAGCTCCGTCCCACCACTCAGGCCATGCTGAAGCAGGACACCCAATGGGTTCCGTGGACCGAAGAAAAAATGACAAGTGAAACCAAACCCGTGTTCGTAGATTTCACCGCCCAGTGGTGCCTGACCTGTAAGGTGAATAAGAAACTCGTTCTCGAGACTTCCGGCTTTGAA
>JBKJNQ010000168.1:0-3977 GCA_046593575.1 Bacteriovoracaceae bacterium | reverse complement strand
CAGAAGCCATTAGAGTGGAGTATCGAAACCGCGGATGAGTCCTGGCAACAGGGTGCAAAAGTCCGCGGAACTCTCCGGGTGAAAAACCACGGAACTGAACCCGTGAAGCTTGCGAAGGCCGGAGCGGGTCTCGCTCACGCTGATATCAAAAAAGTTCACGCCAAAGCAGACGGTATCTTAAAGCCGTCTCCATTAGTTTCCTTTCCGGATTCAGAACTTTCTCCCGGTGAAACTAAAGAGCTCCCCTTCGATCTCGAGCTTCCCGCGAATTGCCCGGTTTCAGATAAAAGAGCGACCTACTTTCTGACCTACGGTCAGGGGGCAACGGAAAACCATCTTCAAATGAGTATTACTCCGAGAGTTCTTTTTAATAAACTCGTAGGCCTCCTGGATACCTTTCACCGCTTTAAGCTCAAAGAATTCAAGGGCACAAAAAACGGCGTGGAATACAAACTCATTCCCCCGACATCGCGGGACATGGCCAATCTCGACAGCCTGCTTCTGGCATTTGAAATGGAAGGCGAAGTCCTGAATTTGACTTTTGAGTTTCAGGTGAAAAAACTCGATACCAGCGGCGTGACCAACGCCATTGTAAAAGAAACCGCCCGCCTGAAAAGATCGCTCCCTCCCAAGGAGTATTCCCTCGGTCGCGACATGATCAATCAGGACGCCCTTCTTAAAATGTTTGAGGGTGTCATCGGCGAAGTGAAAATCAAAAACGCCTTTTAGACAAAATTCAGGTTAAAGCGATGTTAACAGTCTGCTTTTTTTCCTAGTATAAAGTCACATGCGCTCATCTCCTTACCTCGGTTGGTACTTCCAGCTCTACAATCTTGTAGCAAGGGAGAGAATTGCCAAAGATGATCTCGATCTGCGGATCATCCACGCCCATCTCACCATGGTGTTCTCCACCGGTATTCTGATGTGGGCCTATACGATTCTTGCCTGCCTGGCCTTTTCTACTCCTGTTCCCGGCATCGTCGGTATCGTTGCTTCCCTGGTTCATCTTCTTTCTCCTTTTTTATACCGGGTTTCTTCCAACGCCGTGTTGGTCAGTGGTGTGGCGCTCTTTTCAGGACTCGTCTTTCAGTCGACATTTGCCTACTTCAGTCGCGGTGTAGATTCTTTTGTGATCGCCTGGCTCCCCATCCTTCCTCTCCTCGGGGGCTTTGTTGAAGGAAAAAAATCTCTCATCATATGGACTCTCATCACCGGGCTTTGCATCGCAGTTTTTTATGGCCTTCACTTCCAGGGCTACACCTATCCTGATCTGATTACTGAGCATGGCTATCACTGGGCCCAGCTCCTTATGCTCTTCGGTTGGCTCTTCATCGTTCTTTCGGTGACGTGGATTCACGTTTCGATGAAAGATTTTTCCGAAGGAACGCTGAAGGATCAGGGAAGGAAGATCGATGACCTCTTTAGAGTTTTGTTTCACGATCTCGCCAATTCTCTAGGGCGAATTAATATCGGCATGAGTGTTTGCGGGCGAGATGAGAATCCCCCACAAACCAGACGGGGACTTCAGATTATCCAGGATGCACAGTTGAGTATGACCGACATCACCCAGAACGTAAGACGCATGTACGCAGTCTCCAAGGGCAAGGCGGAAGTGGATCTTTCTCTTTCACCTCTGAATCCGGCGATTGAGAATATCCTGACAATTTTTGCCTCTGAAATCGAACGAAAGAATATTCAAGTGATCTACGATAGGGAGAAGAATCAAAATCTTTCGCTGATGGTTGAGCCCGTGAGTTTCAGTAACCAGGTTTTGGGGAATATTTTTTCCAACGCTATCAAGTTCTCGGATTCCGGAGGAACGATCACCATTTCCGCCTGGCCAGTGAACCATCAGATGGTCACGATCGAGATTAAGGATAACGGGATTGGCATGCCGCAAGTTCTGGCCGAGGCACTTTTTGACATGAATAAGCGCACTACTCGTCCCGGGACAAAAGGTGAATCCGGCACAGGTTTTGGCATGCACATCATGAAATCATTCGTGGAAATGTATAAGGGTCAGGTGATTGTGGAAACTGTGGACCGGGAAAAGGATCCGGAGAAATCCGGCACCAGCATCCGCCTTATTTTAAAAGGCGAATGGATCTAGCGCCGGAGAGAAATTCTTAGTGGCTGACCGGTTTGTAAATTCTTGAAAGACCCGAGAGCGGGAATTTCCCATCACGAAACATAGCATCTTTTTTCTTTGTCCAGAGAATGTCCGGACGAGAATCCGAGATCCATGTCCCGCCGATAATATTTCCATTCACATCAAGTTCAAGATCATACTCGTAGTTTCTGGTCGTGTTCATCTGGCGCGGAGTATTTGTCACGGGATCCTTAGAAACAAATCCAATCTCGCCCTTAGCTTCATCTTCCGGAGTATACCAAATAAGCTCTTCACCATAAGTCATCGAAGTTTTCACGCGGAGCTTGGTTTTAACTCCTGATTTTGCTTCTTTCTCAGTCACAGGAAGTGCGCCCACGATGTCCGCATGAAAGGCCTTCACGGGTTGGTTCCAGACATCATTATAACGGTCAACATCGGCAACAAAACCCTGCGAGTTGATACCAATCATATTTGCGAGAATCACGTGGAACGAACCTGGGTTCACATCCGAGCACTTGTCTTTATTCGCGTCCGATGGCTTCGGCACACCGATTGGCCCATCTTCCGGAAGCTCTTCCCCGGCCACTTTTCCTTTCACATCACAACGATCTCCGATGCGAGCGTAGAAGCCTTTCGAGTTGTAAGCATCGTGCATCGCCAGGAGACCCTTCACATCAGAAGATCCGAAAGGAACCTGAACGCCGTCCTTGTTCAACACAACCACTTTCTCAGGCTCTGAGTAGTTAGATGCGGCCAGACTCCATCCGTGACAGATTCCTTCCCACCAAAGATCTTGAGGGGTGTAAGTGCTCAGCACTTTCTTTGTGAGTGAATAACCGTAATCACCCATCGCAATGTCATAGAGCTCGGCAGGTGAAAGCTCAGACAGTTGAGACTGAGAAGCGTTCCTCACTTCTTCTTTTGTGAGAAGCTTGTACTTGAAAGGTTCAGGATGTTTACTGTTCCAGCGATAAGCGATTCCGCCCAGGTTGCTGGGCCAGTAAGTCTCTGACCATGCGAGTGTCGTATCTTTCAGTGCTCCCTCGAGAGGAAGGGTAGCAAAACGTGTGCTGATCGGACGGTTAGCAACCGGATTGAAAAGTTTCGGATCGTTACTGCCAGTGAAGCGTGAGCCGAAGGCTGCGGACGTCAATGTCAGGAGACAGAGGGCCATAACTCTTTTCATAAACGAGATCCTTTGCTTTGATTAGTGGGAGACTTATACAACATGAATGGCCAACTAGACGAAATATGGTAAATATTATACAGCGCAGCAAGGGGTTAGAATTTGGGGTATGAGGTCCAGACTTTAGAGAAAATGAATGTCATGACGATCTATAAGGTGTTTGAAGACGCCTTCACGGATTATTTTGTCACCTTCGAAAAAATTCCCGAGATTCACATAGAACGCTGGCTCTCCGCCGATGTGGATTTTGCCCTCTCCTACGGTGTGAAGAAAGACAACCAGCTCGTCGCTTTCATGCTCCACTCTCCCAGAGAAGATTTCGTGATGAATCTGGCAACCGGAGTGAGGCGCGAACTTCACGGACAAGGCCTCACGGGTCTTATGTATGAAAAAGCAATTCCAGAGCTCAAGGCCAAAGGTTTTTCCCGCACCAAGCTCGAAGTGATCACAAAAAACGAAAAGGCGATCCGGGCCTATGAAAAGGCCGGCTTTCAGAAAAAGAAAATTCTTCACTCATGGAAAGGAATGCTCTCTGGTCTTAAAACTGAAGAAAACTATCGTTACGAAATGAAGGCGCCAAAACTCACCGATGAACACAGTGCTCAGACACTTTATCCCTATGCTTTTGAGCAGGACGAGGAAACGGTGAGAAGACGATCAGGAATGCTCGAGCTCCATGAG
>JBKJNQ010000118.1:0-12977 GCA_046593575.1 Bacteriovoracaceae bacterium | reverse complement strand
TCGTAAAAGCGAGTGGGATAAGATTCTGGATCACAAAAAAAATCAACGTGAGCTCGAACCAGAACCGTAGTGGTTTAGGGAATTTCAAAAGGCCTCCGTGGAGTAGTTCCCTAGATGATAGGAGGCAGCAAGGAAGGCGTGAAGTTAATTTTTTTTAAGACGGGAGAAACCGAGAAATCGGTCTCTCCCAGAGATTTATTTATCTTACGTTAATGAAGGTGTTGGTCCCTGGAATCCGGATCGTCGCCGGCATCGGCATATTCATCTTCATATTCACAGGAGTTGTCACACGGGCAGCTTTCACAGCGCGGTTATCTTTCGTGAGAAGCATGAAATCCACTCCGGTAATCATCCCAGAGCGGGCAACGACATCAGCGTCCTTAACCGCCACACGGATATCACCTTTCTGCATGATCTCAGAGTCACGACGGTGGGCCGGGTATCTTTGGTTATCGGTATCGAGCTGATCATCAGACTCGTAACCCCAGAAGCCCATTCCTTCCGGCATGGACCAGTCACCAAGACCGAACTTGATTGAGGTCTGAACTTTCCCTTTAGTGAGGAGAAGATCAGCAATCCCTTTCGTGTAAGCGTCGCCAAGAGTTCCGAGACCAACAATGCAAGAGAGCATGTGGATCTGGGCATTCACGGCGAAAGCAGTTTTGATTTCAGGCTTGGTTGCTACGATCGCTTTCCACTCTGGAAGACCAGTCAGACATGACATGGAAGGAATTTTTGAAGCATTCGCCATCTGGTTAAACGAGAGCATCTCGTCTTTGCTGACTGCTGAGTAATACTGATTGTAGTTGTTATCATCAGAATTATTCGCGGCTTGTTTCCAGCTGGCGCACTCGAAAGAGTCACGGGTCTTGGCATTCTTCGGGAACCACATTCCGCCCGGAAGACCGTGAGCATTGAGGTTCAGCATGCCGACTTTTTTACCGGTCGATTTTGTGAGCTCTACAATTTTTGCGAGGAACTCATCGAGGCTGGTGAAAAAGATGGTGTAATTTGTCGGAGAGTTTTTCATGACGTAAGCGGCAGTCGTCGGAATCCCTTCAGGGAGGATAAACGGTTTCCACGCATTACTTGTTTCGTAAGCATGTTCCTTGTTATCTTTTCTATGGAACTTTCCGATCCCGAACTCAGCACCGTTGATCGTGAGATCCTGGGCAAAAGCGGTCGTGACAAACGCCATGAGGGCGGCAGCAAGAATGGTTTTTTTCATCGGTTTCCCTTGTTAGTTTTCTCGCGGTTTTATAACTCTACTTTGCGACCGTGCCTAGGGGCACAGGTGATTTCTTCATATCTTCAGGTGGCCATGTGGGCGAAATCAGATAGACTTAGATTATGACCAGAATCCTGATATTTCTCCTCCTCGTGGGATGCGCTTCTTTCCGGAAAGAGACCCCGGTAAATAAGAAAATCTACAAGAGGACTTCAAAGTCCCGCCAACACGTGGACAAGGGTCTTCGCTTTTATCTGAAAAAAGAAATTTCGAAAGCGGGTACTTTCTCACAGGCCTCTGAAGGTGATGTCACGACTGAGTTTTACCGAAGGCCAAAGAGTGAATCGGTCTTCACTTCCGAGAAAGGCGAACTGCGGACTGAAGTGGAGAAAATGGAAGAGGGAAAAACTCTTACCAGAACCTGGCAGAACGGAAAGATCACTACACTCACATTATCCGGAAAAAAATCTGTGACGATGGTGATCCTGGATGAGCAGGGAAATTTTGTTCAGAAAATTGTTACCCGCGCGGGGAAACCAGAACCCCGATGTTGGGAGTATGAGGGTAAGAAGGTCTTCACTCTTAAGAAAGAGGATTGCCTTGAGCTTCTCAGTGGATTTGACTAGGCTATCTGTATGAAGTTTATTCTGCTCTTTGTTCTGGTTCTTTCCTGCCAGTCTCAGGACTCTCATGAGGTCTGGATCTATACGTCCCTCTATAAAGACACGATCGCTGACGTCACACCGGTACTGGAAAAAGAATTCCCCGGAATGAAGATCAAATGGTATCAGGCGGGATCCGAAGAGATCGCGGCCAAGGTCAATACTGAGCTCATCGCTGGTGTTCCCAAGGCCGACATCATGATTTCCTCAGAGCGATTCTGGTATCAGGAACTCGCAGATAGTGGCCGTCTCGTTTCCTGGAAACCGTCCCAGTATGAGACCTTTCGCCCAGAATACCAGAATGAGAAAGGAACCTTCCACATTGTCTCAGTTCCTGTGATGGTTCTGGCCTACAACTCAGAAGCGATGAGTTTTAAGGATGCCCCGAAAACATTCCGTGATCTGGCCCTACCGAAATACAAAGGAATTGCGACCGGCGGAAGTCCGCTTGCCAGCGGAACCGCCTTTACTACGGTCCTCGCTCTTCATCAGAAGTATGGCTGGGAGTTTTTTCACGAACTCCGGAAGAATAATTTTCTCTTTGATGGGGGGAATTCCGCCGTCCTGAAAAAGATCCAGACAAAAGAAAGACCGGTCGGATTTGTCCTCCTGGAAAATATTCTGCGCTTTCAGCACGATGATCCGAGACTCAAAATTATTTATCCGGATGACGGAGTCGTGACTCAGTTTAATACGATGGGGATTCCGAAGAAAAAAAACATGCGCCCGCAAGTTTATAAGATCGCTGAATGGTTTTTTACTGAGGCCGGTCAGAAAGCGATGACGAAATCCTTCATGCACTCGCCGCTGAAAGATTTTCCTCCTCCCGAGGGAGCGAAAGATCTGACGGAACTGAATGTGAAGGCCTTTCCCTGGACGCCGGAGTTGATTCTGTCACTCACGGAGAAGCGCTTTGAGATCAAGGAAAATTACGTGGAGATCATGTTCAAATGAAAAAAGCGGGACTCTACGGACTTCTTTTTATTCTTTTCGCGGTCTGCGTTTATCCTTTTCTTTTCCTGGGCGAATCGTTTTCTTTTGAGAATGGTCACTTTGACTGGGCGATTTACAAAAAAGCTTTTTCTTCCGACATGACGTACAGGAGTTTTAAAAATACTCTCATCGTTTGCGGAAGTTCCGTTATTCTCTCGACCCTGATTTCTCTGCCACTCGCGTGGCTTTTCACACGGACCAATCTTCCCGCTAAGGGGTTCTGGCGGACAACATTCTGTCTTCCGTATGCTATTCCGCCTTTTCTGGGTGCGATTGCCTGGATCTATCTGGCCAATCCCTCGAATGGGCTTCTTCTGGTGATTTTTCCGTGGCTGAATATTTATTCCCTGACCGGCCTCATCTTTGTCATGACGGCCTTTTTTTATACTTACGTCCTGATTAATCTCCTGACGGCGATGGAAAAAATTGATCCTTCTCTTGAAGAGGCCGCAAAAATTTCTGGTGCCGGAGCCTTTCAGGTGTTCTTCCGGATCACACTGCCGCTCGTGACACCTTCATTAATTTCGGGAATGCTTCTGGCGTTTCTTTCGGCGATCGCGAGCTTCGGGATTGCGGCCCTGATCGGCAATCCTGCCGGCATTACTCTCATGACCACACAAATTGTCCTGTTTCAGAAGATGGCTTCATACACCGGGCTAAAACTTTCGGGAATTCTTTCGCTGTCTCTGCTTTTCATCGCACTTCTCGTTTTCATTCTCGATCATCTGATCAGCAAAAGATTCCGATTCAGTTTAGTCACGGGAAAGACAGCGAGAGTCAGTCTCATTGAATTGGGAAACAAAAAAATCTGGGCGATACTTTTTTTATCTGTTCTCGCCTTCGTTTTATTTGTACTTCCGGTTGGTGCCATTCTTTATGCCGCCCTCATGCGAGTTCAGGGTGAGCATTCACTAGCTAATTTAGGTCTTCAGAATTTCGAAACGATTTTTATGAAGACTGACGAAACGTGGAGGGCGGTGAGAAATTCGTTTATTCTCGCCTTTGGAGCGGGTCTTCTTTGCACGATCTTCGGATATTTTCTTGCACAGAGTGGGAAATCAGTTTCCGGGCCGGTCAACAAGATCAAGGAAGGCTTTATTGCGATTCCTTACGCCGTACCGGGAACGGTCCTTTCTTTTGCGCTTATTCTCACCACCCTTTCTCTCAAACTTCCGCTTTATAATACTTTGGGAATTATTCTTCTCGCGTACTTCGCAAAGTTTCTGAATTTCTCCTACCGGATGGTGAATGACGGAGTCTCGCAAGTGGATCAGTCGCTGATCGATGCTGCTCATGTCGCGGGTGCCGAAAGCTTTCAGGTTTTCTGGAGAATCTGGCTTCCGATCTTGAGACCATTTCTCATGGCCTCATTCTTTTTAGTCTTTATGCCGGCGTTTTCGGAACTCACCATGACGGTTCTTCTTACGGGCCCGGGGAATGAGACCATTGGTACGCTGATTTTTCAGATGCAGGAATACGGTGATGCTTCCGGTGGGGGAGCGGCAGTCCTGGCATTCTTTGTTCTTTTAGTGATTACTTCCATGAATATGATTCTGAAACTTTCCACGAAAGGGAAATACGGTCTATGAGTGCAGTAGAATTTAAGAATGTTTCCAAAAGCTATGACTCTTCCCAGATCCTGAAAAATATCAGCTTCAAGATTCATGATGGAGAGTTTGTTTCTTTTCTTGGCCCATCTGGATGTGGAAAAACCACGTCTCTTCGGATGGTGGCGGGACTTGAGAAAAATACGAGGGGTGAAATTTTCATCGGGGACGAGTTGATTTCTGATCCTTCAAAGAATCACTTTATTCCTACGAAAGACCGAAGACTCGGCATGGTCTTTCAGAGTTACGCGATCTGGCCGCATATGAATATTTTTGAGAACGTCGCTTTTCCTCTTCGGATGGCGAAGATGTCGATGGATGAGATCAGTAAAAAAGTGGAAGAAGTTCTGAAGCTCGTTGAGTTGGGTGGATTATCTTCCCGCATGCCGAATACACTTTCTGGAGGCCAGCAGCAGCGAGTGGCCCTGGCCCGCGGTCTGGTTGCGCGTCCGCGCGTACTTCTCCTCGATGAGCCTCTTTCAAATCTCGATGCCAAGCTTCGGGAGAAAATGAGAAAGGACATCCGGGAAATCCAGCAGCACTTTAAGATGACCTGTATCTACGTCACGCATGATCAGGTGGAGGCCTTCAGCATGAGCGACCGGATCATGATCATGGAGAAGGGAAATGTCCTGCAATTCGCCACTCCAGCGGAAATACGTGCCAATCCAGCAGGGGATTTTGTCCGCGACTTCATAAATTGAAAAAATGACATATTAACAGAACCCGGCGGATGGGGTTGAATTGCCCCATGAGTTTTACCCGTCGCGATTTTTTTAAGAGCAGTGCTTTTCTTGGAACAGCTATGTTCGCCGGGAAATCTTTTGCTCTTGAAGCAGGTGAGAGACTTGAATACCGCTTTCCCGTCCTTCAGGGAGCCACATCTTTTTCGCAAACTCAAATCAACGTCATGTCGGCCGAAGAAATTCTGATCACCGTTCCCGGTGCCACAGTAAAAATTGAGAAAGTCGTAAAAGATTATTCTGAATGGATCGCCTGGAGAGTTTTTGTCACTGATCTTCTTCCCGGCAAAGATTACGAGCTTTTGATTTCTGCGGCAAACGGAGATCTATTAGACACGCGGACATTTTCTACTCTGAGACCTGAACTGAGTGATGTGAAAGTCGCCCTTGCTTCCTGCATGCGTGACACGAAAGCTGATTTTCAAGCACCGATGTGGAAGGCGCTTGCGGACTCTCAACCAGATCTGCTTTTTCTTTTAGGCGATAATGTATACGTCGACGATACTCCTCATAACGAAAAGATCGGACCCGACGAAGCAAAAATCTGGCGCCGTTATGTGGAAACCCGCATGACCCTCGATCTCTATCATCTCCCGAGACTCATTCCGACACTAGCGACCTGGGATGATCACGATTTTGGTCTTAATAATTCCTACGGCAACACTCCCTGGAAAAATCCGGCAACCTATGTTTTCCGCACCCTCTATGCTCAGGACGCAGTGATGCCTGAAGTGAGCTGGGGCCCGGGAATTTCCACGAGCTTCGATGCCTACGGACAACGTTTTTATCTGATGGATAATCGTTCCTTCCGTGACCTTCGGTATCTTGGTTACGATCATTGGGGAAAAGGCCAGGAGAACTGGCTCTTTGATAGTCTTTCACTCGAGACAACACCGGGGTGGATTTTTACCGGTTCACAAGTCTGCGGCGGCTACCGTTCCGGCTGGTCTTTTGAAGGAACAAACGGAAGAGCATTCCGGAATACTCTTGAGCGCTTGAAAAAGATTGAAGCACCTGTTCTCTTCGGTTCAGGGGACGTTCATTACTCTGAAGTGATGAAACTCGAAGACACTCTGCTTGGATATAATTCGCTCGAGATCACATCGAGCTCGATGCACTCGAATGCGCGTGAACCTGAAAAAGGAAACCCGCGGCGGATTGCTTCAGTGGGTGAGTTCAATTTCGTTTTGGCGCGGGTGAAAGTTACTCCATCAAGCCTTGATCTGAGCCTCGTTTCCTACGGTGCTGGAAGCCGCGAATACTTCGGTGTGGAGAATCTCCACATCGGCCGCTAACTCGGACTCGGCGGCGCAACTTCATTTTGAATCATCGAAATGAAATTTCCATCGGGGTCCTTGAACCAGGCGATGAGGGGTCCATCATTTCTGGTTATCCCCAGCTCATCAGTTCCTTCGTAGTGTTCAAACTTCACTCCCTTCAGGCTTAATTCAGTGACCGCTGCTTCCAGATCCGTCACTTCAAAATTCATCACCGTAAATGTCGCCGGAACGTGATCCGGCTTTTCATACAACATGAATTTTTCCCCTCCAACATCGATGTTCAGGTTTTGGCATTTCCCCATAGGGAAAATTTCGACCTTGAGGCCCAGAGTGGATTCATAAAATTGTTTGGCGCGAGCAGAGTCGCGGACGGAGAAGCTGGCAAAGGCGTGAGAAAGTTGTTCCATAAAAAACTCCTTGTTCCTTCTATGATGAAGGCAACAAGGAGTGATGAAAAGAAACTGAGTTAGTGCGGGAACTAGAGCCAGGTCATCTGGCGGAGCTGTTCTTTTGAGAAGCGTGGGTGCATCGGATCTTCCGAAGGCTCAACACTCTTATTGGCCGGAACCGTTGTTCCTTTGCCGTAGATGTACTGATTAAAGTCTGCGGCAAGCTCAAGGCCTGAAGCTTCTGTTACTTCGTTCTGGAAGAGCGGAGTTGTCACCGTCGTGTATTTATATTTCTGGAAATAATTACGAAGGAAAGTCTTAAACGAAAGACCTTTCTCATTCATGCGGAACGCTATCCACGAAAGGAATGCTGAACCTTCTGTGTAGGCCATGCGATCAGTCATGCGAGTGTAAAGCGAGCGGCCGGCAAGGCGCGTGGACGCGAAGGTGAGTTTTTCAGTAAGGGGATACTTGTTGTCTCTCCAACGGGCAATCGCCTCATCCATCCATCCAGCATTGCCGTTAGCGGGCATGAGGCAACGGGCGTGGTAGGAGTGAAACATTTCGTGCTGAACAGCTGAGAGACTTGTGATGGTAGCTCCTGAGTACTCCATCCCGCCTGAGGGTGCGTTTCCATAAATGATGAGTTGGTTATGCGGCCAAGGGCCATAATCCGCTTCAAGTTCATTGAAGACTGCTGTGGCCGTTGTCACAAACGGTTGCACATCGTAGCTCGTGTAAATATCAACCGGGATCATGCGACCATCGATCGACTTCAGGTAAAACTGAGCGTTGTTCACGAATGAGTTATCGCGGAAGAGATGAAAGTAAGATGAAGAGGCCGAATAAAATTTGGGATAAGAAACTTCGAAGCGGTTATTACCGGCAGAAGTCACGACACCATTAGCTTTCAGCACGTGATTGGCAGGGGCGCCTAGTACTTCGACTGAAAGATTCATCTTGTACTGGTCGAACTCGAGGTTCGTCGGAAGATATTGCTCTAAATATTTGCGGTCATTGAGATCTGATGTCCAGAAGCCTGAGCCCACACCATCTTCACCCCAGACCACGTTCGCAGTCAGTTGGTGAGTAAGAGTCAGTGTGTGTTTTCCTGAGGCGAGGCGCACGTCCATAACCCGGAGAGTGGAAGCTTTATCAGGATCCTGAATAGCAGGAGCTGCCGCTGCTTTTCCGTCTATCTTCACATCTGTTGGTTCAGCAATCAGATCAAAGATCGGATAGCCTTCCGATGAGGAATTAAAAGTAATAGATGACGTGACGGTTGCTGTTTTCTTTTCGAAATCGTAGCTCATGTCATACTGAGCAGATTCAAAGTCTACGTACACGGCCTTCCCGTCTTTATAGCTGAAGCTTGGAGGTGCCTGATGAAGGGCCGCAAAGGCGCTGGTAAAGGCAAATAGGGGAAGCAGAGTAAATAGAGTTTTCATGAAAGTTCTCCTGAAGGTCCCTAAGGCATATCAAAGTTCTCGGTCACAGAAACGCAAATCCCTAAGTCAGTAAGAAGAGGTTAGAAAAGGCCTAGAAAGCAGTGTCACATTTTCACTCCCTGACGCTGTAAACATTTCAAAACGAGTTCTTTTCGCAGCTCCTTTGATAATAATCGCCTCGTGAAAACATTGATTATCATTCTCCTCCTCGCAACTCTGCCGACGTACGTCTGGGCGCAGGATTTCTCGACCCGCATAAGCGAGGCGTATCATCAGGCCGACCGCAATTTTGACCTCGATTGTTACTACAATCAGAACAAATCCTGGAAACTCATCACGCCCACAAGTTCGACCTTAAAAGGGAACAATACTTTAAGTCGTTCGTTCGATGTCGATAATGGAGCTCGTACGGTACGGATGGATTTCTCCGTGAAACTTGCTGCAGGCATTCCTATGTTTGAAGCCGTCTTTGATAGCAGACATATTTCCAGTGGCCGCGTGAAAGTAAGAGATATTCTTCTTCCCTATATTGTTGACCGCGGATTTCAGGATGAGTTTGAAACCAATCGCGTGATCTGTTCGGTGAATTTTGCGTACGCGGAACCTTTCCCTATGGGCGATGGTAATTACCACATCAACGTTCACCCTCATACTTTGTACGACTGGCAGAATAAGTTAAAGCTCCCGGTGGAAAATTATCTTAACGATTATTCCTTCATGTCGCTGATCCTTCTTGAGACCGGTAACGTACGCGGAAATCTCGTGAGTATTCCTGACTTCTTTGCCGGAATTCCACCAAGACTCCCGGAAACCAATCTTCCCAGTACTCTCGAAAACGTTCCTCTCTCGGTTCCCCTTATCGTTTCTCCGGCCGGAAACAGCCGTTACGACATCAAGGCCGAAACTGAGATCAACGTGACTCTCACTGGTGGAAATCATAACTACTGCATCTGGAACACCACTCGTCATGTCATCGAAGGTCTGATGAATTCGCGCTCGGAAGCCGTGGTGAATTTCCGTTACGATATGAATGCAACCGTTGCCCAGGTTCGGGGTGTCGAAGGGATGAGCCTTAATTTTTCAAGAGGAAGTGTCGGAAGGTCTAATCTCCTGAAGGATCTTCTTTCTGATAAAACGATTCAGGGAAGCTACCACGCCAACTATCTTTCCTACTTTTCAGGGTATATCGCGCGCGAATATGCGGGAATGTACAAGAGCTATACTCTGGATTACCAGGCACCCGGTTTTTCCAAAGTCATCACCATCCCTGGAAACGGGAAGCGGGATCTCAAAGTCACTTTCCGATATTTCTAAAATTAAATTTTCCAGATTGTGAGATTCAGCGGCCAGGAGAGTTCTCTCTCTGGTTTCTCACCCCATGCCTTTTCGATGTTTTCAAAATACGGCGCAAGATCTTCCATCGGATGAGTCTTGAGATACTTCTGAAGCGCTGACCACGTCCGGAGGTAGCCCGCGAAATGCTCAAAGCTCCACGTGACTTTCATGGAAAGCTCAGGGACTTTTATTTCTTCAAACGGCATCTGAATATTTTTGTATCCGTTCTCCACATCCTTCCGCTCTTTTTCCCAATAGCCACCGAGAACTCCGTTGTAAAGCGGATCAACTGCCCGATCGACTTCAGGTGAGACGGAAGCCATGGCGTACGACCAAACAACAAGATGACATCCGGGAGCGGCCACACTTCGGATGGCCTCTGCAAATTCTTCATGACGAAACCAATGAAAGGCCTGTGCCACAGTGATAAGGTTTACTTTTTTATCAAACCCCGGAGATTCAGCAGGCTCATTCCGGTAAATGATATTCGGCAAGCGGGGAGCAAGGGCAATTTGTTTTTCTGACGGGTCAGTGGCGATGACTTCGGAAAATCTTTTCGCCAGTTCCACTGCGGCCTGTCCATTGCCGGTGCCGACATCCCATACCCGAGCTGTGGAATTTGCCAGAGTCATTAAGTAGTCAAAAAGCTCAGCGGGGTAAGTCGGACGATACTTTGCGTAGTCGTCTGATTGCACGGAAAATAAATCTTTGAAATTTGTCATCATGATCAGTAGAAAATCATTCCGGAGAGGTGATGGAAATTGCCGTCGTTGCCTGCCTTGAAATCTCCACTGCCGCTTGTGAGCACGATCATCATCCGGGGACTGTCGTTTTTGAAGATCACTTGCCGGGTAATCCCGTATTGGTTTTCAGCCTTAATCCCTGCCAGGCGGATGATTTCTGCGGAGGTCTTTCTCAGGACTTCTTTTCCGGCCTTTGAAACAATCAGGTCCCCGAGAACCAGGCTTAGGGAAAGCTGATCGTTTTCCAGTCTGGAATCTTTTTCCGGCATGAGATCAAAACTCGTGAGCTTTTTATAGTTCTCTACGGGAAGTGCTTTGATCTCTGGTTTATTAAAAGAAAAATACTGTGCGTAATTGTAGCTGTCAGTGAGACCGGCCTCTTCAAAAAAACGTGGCCGTGAATGGTCACCCTTAGCACTCACCCAAGTCTTCAGCACTGAGGACCCATGGTGCGAGAAGATATACTGGATGATCGAAGTGATATCGTTTGCGTCTTTATAGGGAATGACATTGTGATCTTTATTGAGCTTCCCATCCACCAGAACCCGGTACTGAACCAGAAGTCGCTCGAGGCGCTTTTTCTCACTCGCGAGTGAGACAGAATGGGCACTCCAGGGGCCGTAAGTCGTGAAGAGGGTGAGGACAAATAAACTCATCGGGATGATTTTCAGTGATTGATTTTTTCTGACGACGAAAAGAACTCCCATCAACATGAGCCAGAGGGAAACGATGATGACGAAGTAGCGGCTCTCAGTAATTCCGTATTCGGATGTTCTCCGGAGAACGGCCGCGAGCATGAGACCCGCGAGGAACACCTGGGCCACGAAGAAGTAGCCAGAGAATTTGCGGAACCAGCTGCGATCCGTGCGGATCAGGGGATCGATGAGAACGATCGCCAGCATGCCGACGACGGAGAAAGTTGAAACGAGAAGAGTGATGAGACCCTTGGGCCAGTTGAGTGTCGCGATGATAGTGACACCATAAACCACGAGGATCAAACCAAAGACGGCGATCAGCGGCGCCAGAAGATTCTGACAGAAAATCCAGAGTGGTCTCGGGTATTCATGAAGTTCATCAAATTTCGCCGGAACTCCGTTCAGAAAATGAATCGGATGAAAAATAAAAGCGCAGAAAATAAAAGTGACAAGAAATGTGTTGCCTCCAATTGGTAAACCAAAAAGACCTTTCAAAGATCCGAGACAAATGAAAAGGCCACCGGTGAGAACTGCCGTGTAGAGACTTGAGAGGAGAAAACGCAGGAAAATAGATTTGTTGAATTCCCAAAGAGTCGCATCATTTTTGTCGCGAAGATAAGGCGCAAACCCGGCCAGTAAGTGAGTCGCCACAAAAAGTTGGGCGAAACGGAAATAATTAGAATTCAGGTCTTCCTTCGGACTCAGGAAATAAAACGCTGCTGGAATAAGAAGAAGCGCCCAGGAAACAAATGACTGCGAAAAAATCTTTCTTTCCTTCAGCATCACGATCGTCACCACCAGGGGAATTGTTAGAATGGTGGTGAGAAAAAGATTCAGTTCTGGAGGTTGTCCGTTCTTGTTCTGGCAAACCAGATAAAAAAGAATCCCGGAAATAATCGTCGTCAAAACAACAAGGGGAAACCTTTTTAAAGTTTCCCCTGTGTGTTGAATGATGAGAGTAGGAGAGAAGCGGGAGATCAGACTCATGGACGCGAGTTATTCAGCGATCCAAGAATCCTTTTTACGCAGTTCACATGCTGGCCCACGTGCTTTGACCTTTCGAGAGGAGAGTTCTTGAAGAACTCCACCAATGTCTGTGCATCTTTCTTGAGATCTGCCATGGGACTTCTGATTTCCAGAAGGAATGACCACACCCCGAGCTTGTAGTAGGCCCAGTCTTCGAAAGCTCCGGTCGCTGGATAAATCGCAGCACCGTGAGTTCCGGTTTTATAACTATTGATCTTCACGGCCTTGTTCGCCCACGCAGTCAGGAAAGCATCGTCTTCCGTCGTGTAGTCCTTGGCATCAGTTCCCCACGGATACGTAAATGTTCCGATGTAGCCATGGACAGTAACGGCAGAAACAATATCTTCACGATCAATGAGGTCCGCGATCAGAGTCGTGCTTTTCAGCTGGAAATCCTGCTTGGTAGAACAAGCATCTTCATAGTCACGGTTAGAATCATGGGTATCACCATCACTGCCGGTCTCTTCACGGCGAGAAACGTTGTAGCCCGAAATATTGAGCACGGGAACAATGTAGTAAAGAACAGCTGGATCATAAGACTTCACGACCATCTCAGTAAAATAAAGCGGCACTTCTGCCGATGCTTTTTCATTTCCGTGGTGAACACCAACAACGACATATTTTGTCTTTGCGGACGACATGTCTCCCACAATAATTCCCATGATGTCTCTGCCCTGGTCGTTTTTCCCGAGGTTAAAGAGTGTGGTATTGGGAAGTTTATCGAGTTCATTCAGACGAGACAGAACTCTGTCGTAATCTTCGGCGGCAAAAGCACTGAGAGAAAGAAGGGCGAAAAGAACGCCGGTGACGATATTTTTCATTGGCTCT
>JBKJNQ010000092.1:0-3669 GCA_046593575.1 Bacteriovoracaceae bacterium | reverse complement strand
GAGTAGTCATCGGCCGCGATGACTACTCCGAGTTCGAGCTCATAATCGAGCTGCTGGGAATAGTATGGCCAGGGGATCATGTCATCCTGACCGATGAAACCCGTGTTGCCGCCCTTGTAGTAAGCGGGGATTTCGTACCACGCTGGGGGAACGGCTTCGTTTCGTTTCTCAAAACCTATCTTCACATGTTTTTCATGAGCGTAGAAATCGCGGTACATCGCAATCTCATCAAGGGGGGCAGCGAAGCGAGTGTCTTTGGTATCATAAAGATGAAACGCACAGTGAGTGACCCCGTCTTTCGAGAGTTTCTTATACAGCTCAAGCGTATCCTGGAGCATAGGGATAGCAGCGTCCTGATGAACGCGAAGAAACTGCGCCAGAGATTTCGGAGCAAAGATCTCTGCGCGTTTTTCCGGATCAAAGAACTGCTTGCGGGAAAACTCAGTCTGCCACAGGAGATTCACATCGATGATAGTTTTCTCATCGAAGAATAATCCCAGGCGCTTCAAAACACCAATCGGAGACGGGCGCGTATAAGTGCAGACTTTCATTTTTGACTCCCGAACATTTCTTTGTACTTCGGCATGACCTTGTCCATCGATTCATAGAAATGATTCATCTCATCTTTAGTTCCAAGAGAAATTCTCACGTGATCCGGCATGAGATTCGCGCGCAGGGGGCGGATGATCACACCAAAATTCAGCAGCTCATTATAGAGATATTGGCTCGCCACTTCCGAACCTGTTTTCATTGTCACAAAATTAGTCACAGAGGGAATCGGCTTGAAACCAGCGTCCGAGAGATACTTGAAAAGTTCTTCATACCGGTCACGATTATTCTCAAGTGTGCGAAGAAGATGCGGGTAATCCTTCAAAGCACCATACGCACCTTTCTGAGCAATGAGTGACGGCTCGAAGGGAAGCTTAACCTTATGGAGATTTCCGATGAGGTAATCATGGCCAAACCCATAACCGCAGCGGATTCCTGAAAGACCATAGGCCTTGGAGAAAGTGCGAAGGGTGATCACGTTGTCATAACGGTAGTTCATAGAATCAGGATAATCGCGGAAGCCCTGGGCGAATTCAAAGTAGGCCTCATCGAGAATCACAATCGTGTGCGCAGGAACATGTCCCATCAGGAAATCGAATTCTTCTTTCGTGATATAAGTTCCGGTCGGATTATCGGGATTGGCGATGTAGACGATCTTCGTGTTCTGGGTGATTTTTTTTGCCATCGCCTGGACGTCGTACTTGTAGTCAGCTTTCCGCGGAACCTGAATGAGTTTTGCTCCGACGGATTTCGCGAGAATGAGAAAACCAATAAAAGTGTTTTCACTCGTCACAACTTCTTCGTCCGGCTGAAGAAAGGCCCGGACGATATAACCCATGATTCCTTCAGAACCATTTCCGAGAATGATATTTTGAGGCTTGAGCTTATAGAGTTCAGACAAGGATTGCTTTAATTGATGAGCGAACATATCGGGATAGCGATGCACGTCCCAAAGGGCGTTGGTCATCTCACGAATTGCATAGGGTGACGGCCCGAGTGGATTTTCGTTACTCGCGAGCTTTGTGATTTTAGTAAGATTTTTTTCGCGCGCAAGTTCTTCAATCGGTTTACCCGCCTGGTAAACTTCGAGCTTCTCAATATAATCGGGAACAAGTTTCTTCTGCATGCGGAAACGCTATCATAATTTAAGCGCCCGCCCAAACTTTACAATACGCATTAAGCGGCCTTTCCGGCTAAACTCCGACCTATGAGAAAATCTATCATCCTCCTGTGCCTTTTTATGAGTTGCTCACATCAGAATCCAAAGGTGATGGAAGGTCTTAAAGTCATGAAACGGAGTTTTTATGAAGTGCAGGGTGGGCATCATCTCCTTCAGAAAACTAGTGAGGCGACACTTGCGATGTGGATAAAGCCCAAAAAATCTTCCGAAAACCAGGACATCATGAATCTCTCTGTCGGGGGAGATGTGAAAGAACATTGGAAATCCCGCGCCGGGGTGACGATGCTTCCGAATGGACTTTTGTCCGGAGTCGCGAGGGCGGAAGACCATGAAGACAGAAGCTGGAACACCAGTGCGGTTTCCGCCAAAGAAAATGAATGGCAACACGTCGCCCTCACGATCGATTACAAGAATAAGAAGATGGATCTTTTTTTGAACGGAACTCTCATCCCTACGAAATCCGAAATTATCTTTTCGCAGGAAATGACTTCCGATACGCCGTCACATCGCGTGACTCTCGGGTCCGAAGATGATGGCGACCACGCTTTCTTTCAAGGTGAGCTCACTGGACTTGTGATCGAAAGGAAAGTGCTCTCCGCTGACGAAATCAAAAATGTCATGTTGAAAACAAAACCTTAGTGACTCAAGAATTCCAGGTCTCGCGCGATGGCTTCCTGAGCATCCTGAGGGAACGGGGGACGATTAAGCGGCATGCGCGTGACTTTCTCGCCATTGGCCCGAAATCCACGAAGATAATCTCGGATTTTTTCTGCGAGCTCAGGCTCGGCACGTAACTGCGCCTGGAGAGTTTCTCGCGACTGAAGATTGAGCTTGAATCCACCGCTTCTTCCCACCATGTGACAATTTTTACAAGCGTTCAGGCTCGTCATCGTGTTTGCGATGGAGGCTTCTGTCGTGGCGACACTCAATGTGGTGGCCAGATTTGTGACCGTCGGAGTGTGAGGAGTGAAATTCGTTGATGGGGCACAAGCTTGAGCGTTGCGTGTCGCCGTGAGGCTCAGAGTTTTAAGTTCTGCGCAGCTTTTTTCTTTCAAGCCTTCGTCTTTTGAGGAAAGAAAGCTCTTGAGAAATCTCACTTGAGACCCGGGGCCCAGAAACGTATCCGTCCCACTAAATGATAAAGAAATTTTCTCCCATGGAACACCTAAGCGCTCGAGAAGAAACCGCATCCTCGCCACGTAGTCATCCGTGATAAAATTATTTTCGTTAACGATGATGTGATCTGCGTCCGGCGGGCCGGTTTCGGAATTTGTACGGTGAAAAGTTTCAGACAGAGAGTTCAGATCCCGAGCACGGTTGGTATGGACGATCTTTTCCAGATCCCCAAGCTGTCTACCGGCGGAGAGTGCCGCGGGTGAAAAATAACCTTCGAAACCTTCTCTCGATGCAACGTCTCCGCAATCTTTCGAAATAGCCGCCATCGCATATTTATACGTTTCGTATTCTGGCGAAGCTCCGACCATCCTCTGGATTCGTAAGACGTTGAGATCTCCGAACGCTTCTGAGAGGACTGAGTTCGCATCCATTTCCCCGCCGTTTCCGACGAAAGAGATTCCTTTTTCAGGAGTACAAAAACCCAGGATTTCATTCGTCGGGGTCGGAAGATCTTTATAGCGCGGAGATTTTTTTCCGGTGTTGAGAAACGAGCGAAAATATTGGTGCTCCAATGAGCCTTCTTTCATGGCATCACAACCGGCCAGTGAAATGCTCCCGTAGGCACCGGGCCAGAGATTAAAAGATTCCCAGATGGGTCTTGGATCACTCCCGTGACAGGTAAGACATTTTTGTGGATTAGGCTCCGATGCGATTGGCGGCGTGGCCCCATTGAATGTCAGTTCACGGAGCTGAAAACTCTTGGTCTCGGCTTTCCATTCCATCGTCTCGAGCGTATTGCCTTTTGTGATGACATTCACCAAAGG
>JBKJNQ010000057.1:0-14020 GCA_046593575.1 Bacteriovoracaceae bacterium | reverse complement strand
ATTAGTTTTCTTATTTCCATCCTATGGACGATCAATACCTGGGCCCATCCCCTTGACCTTGCTTTTGTGGAAGTAAAGCTCTCACCGGATCACATTCACAAAAGCAAGGTCAAGGGGATGGGCCCAGGTATTGATCGTCCATAGGATGGAAATAAGAAAACTAATCATTTTCGACGACCATGCCCTTTTTTCTCATTTCTTTGCGTACTTCCCGAGCGAGATCAGGCCTTTGATTTTTCATGCAGGCCTGACTGAGTAAGTGCATGCTTTCAAAACCCGCACGTGTCTTCACTTCTAGTTGGGCAAGCTTCAGTGCTTGAGCATTGGCGTCCGGACCGTCTTTTTCCAGGAGGAGGCGAATGTAGTCAGCAGCATGAGTGGTGTCGCTCTTGAGCATGCTTTCGGCCTGCGCCTGAATACTGCGAGCGAGATCAGGCTTTCCAATCTTTTTCAACACCCGCGCCTCAGAAAGAAGAGAGATGATTTGCCTCGAAGAGGAGAACGCGGATTTAAGGCGTCGATTGCTTCGGGGAATCGGTTTTGGTTTTCCCACAGATCTCCCAGCTGATGCAAACTAAAGGCATCGGACGGTAGAAGGTGTAGTGATTTTTTTAAAAAGATTTCAGCATTCGGAAACTCACGCCGTTCAGTTAAGTAGCGGGCGTATACTGTTTGCGTCCAGACCGCCTCTTTTTTGTCGTCCTCAATCTCAGCCAAAGCTTGCTTGAAATTTTTATCGGCTTCCGAAAACTTTCCCATCTGAGAAAGAATGATCGCCTTGAGAGCAGAAGAGGTGGCAGACGGGGTAAGAATTATAAGTTTATCGGAAGCGCTTAGGGCCTCTCTCAGTTCTCCCATCGCCAGAAATGATGTCGTGAGAACTGAATAGGCTTCCGCGCTATTGGGCTTTTCTTTCAAAATACTTTTCGCGAGCTCAGTGGCCTTTTTAAACTCGTGATGGGCCTGGGCAATGTCTGCCAGTACATACGTGGCCGAGGTATTGTAGAAGGGCATTTCTTTGAGTGAACGAAGCGCCAGTAATTCCGCTCTCACATAAAAATCTTCGTTCCCCGATTCCTTTGCTTTCAATACCAAAAACTGAGCGAGGATTGTGAGATCCTGGAAGCTTGGGGATGGGTCGTCGATCCTCTTTTCATAGAATGTAATTTCCTGATCGAGTTCGCTTACCACAGATGGTGTTGCTATTTTTTGACGGGGAAAAAAAACCGACCCCAGTATTGCTACCAGGGTCAGTGTAAAAAAAATGCCAAGAGTTTTAAGCTTCATTGTCTAGTCAGGACGAGAAAGGAAAGGGAAGAAGGCAGCACCCTTTCTGGTTTTCTGCTTGTAAAGAAGCTTGTGTCCCTGATGAGAATTCCCAGGGGTTCCGGCGTAAGACACGTTGTCTTTCACTGAGTTTCCGGAAGCGTCGCCCGCGACGAGGTAACTTATAGTGATGTCCATCACGTCGTCTTCCAGTTTTCTTCCTCCGGTAAGCATGCCTCTTGAGCCGCTGACGTCAGAGTTATAAGCGGTGGTAGAGACTGTCATCGATTTGCGTGTATCTATTCGCATGATGTCCGGCAGGAAGGCGGTGGCAACACCAGCAACAGTGGTGTCATCTTTACCATCGATCCCATCGAAGATATCAATCGAAGCCGCGGCTTCTGCGACCACTGGTGCAGCCGGCGGCGTCAGATCGGCCGAAGGCGGAATCATGTTGAAGGCATTTAAAAAGGCATTCGTCAAGATGAGGCCTTCGTTGATGGCAGGTCGAGCAAGGCGCTCGATTTGTTTCGAGTCATTGATTCGGGTGACAGTTTCCCATACATCCAGAACGGGTTTCGAGTTTCCTCCCAAGAGGGCCAATGGAATTCTCATGACGATCGTATTCACGTTATAGCCCACAGTGAAATCCCGTGCTGTCTCTGGTGAGCGAAATCCGACCTTGGGTCCGAGCCCTGCCGCTCCGGCGCGAACTTTGAAGAACTGATCCACATCAAAGAAAAACGGATCTTCGCGAAGTCCAGCGAACACGTCCACCCGGTGACCGGCGATATTGGCCGAATTGATGGTCAGTCTGTCGTGCATTGAGTGATGGAGCGAGGTTGTCATGAAATTCGTGTGAGAGACTTCTTCCTGCTCTTTGCCACGTTGAACATATACGCGGAAGCTTTGTCTTCCGTGATTGTCCGGAGAAGAGAATCTGAAGCGAATGACAATATCATCTCTACCTGTCGGCGCAGAATCTTTCTCGGAACCCGCGAGCTGAGTCAGGTGGAAATCGTAGGTTGCGTAAGTGCTGAAATATCTCTGAACTCCGGCCGGTGAACGAGGATTACTATTCATGACAAGAATCAGATTCTTTTGGTCATATTGCATGCCAGTCTGGTTATCCTCTCTGAAGGCATAAACATCGGTGAGGTTCCGACTCTTTGGTTTTAGTGATGTGACGCCATCATCATGATCTGATGCAACGGCAGAGAATGACCCTGCGAGCGCCAAAGCGCAGATCGCATTGGTGAGAAAATTCCTTTTCATAAAAACTCCTAGTGTTAAAGTAACGAGAAGAATGATTGCAAGTTTCAATCCAATCTTCATTCATCACGAAATTAACAGTTTTGAGATTCTCAAGTTTTTTGTCAGCGGAAAAATGTCTCAGTTCGTTTTCTTCATCTCAATGATAAAGTCGGCGCCTTGTGGGCCGCACAGGAGGTGAGGATGCTCGAAGAATCCTCGCAAATATTTAATTCTTCTGACTTGCACAATTACGCTAGCAATTGTTAAACTTTTTCCATGAAACTACCTATTCTTGCGGCGCTCTCAGTTCTTTTCTCATTCGGGAGCTTTGCCTCAGCACTCGCCCTCAAAAAAACAGTCATAGAGCTTAAGGTTCCCTATTCATTTGGAACTCATAAGCTTACGGCAAAAAAATTAGATGGCGAATTTAAGTGGAGCGAGGACCGGACCCAAATCACGAAGGCTGACTTGTCCCTGGCCGTTCAAGATATTGATGCCGATGACAAGACCCTTAAATGCCATCTGATGGAGTCGCTGACTTTGGATTATGAGAAATCAAAGTTTCCCAAAAAGCATGTGTGTGAAGACGATAAGCTTCCTTCCGAGGGGAAGGATGCCCCGGTTTATCAAGAGATCAAGGCCCATCTCATGCTGCCCATTGGTCTGGGCCCTTCGCAGGCACAAATTGAATGGGACATTCATGGCGTCAAGAAGGAGCAGTTGATTCCGGTGGAACTCACCCTGAGCGAAGATAAAAAAACATTTTCACTGAAAGCAGATTGGGTCATGAAAAGGTCTGATTTCGGTATCGTCGTAAAAACTTTTCTCTTCATTGATGCGGACGATAAACTGCCGGTCAAAGTTGATATTGAGGGAGATGTCTTGTGAGAAACTTTATCTTTGTCTTCATTTTTTGCTCTCTTGTGAATTCGGCGCACGCCTTCGATCGAATATCGTTTTCGTCGGCCGCTGGAAATCACGAACAACAAGTCTCTCTGGACGGTTCCCGGTTCTGGAGAATCGGTGAAACGAAGCTGTGGCTCGGGGCCGGAATCCGAGGCACCTCTCAGTGGAGCTCTGATCAAAGCTTTAAAACCGCTCCGTCGTTACTTACGACAGGACAGGAAGGCCCACAGATCATTTTCTTGAGTGATAAGAAGAAGAACATCGACGACCTGAGAGTTCAAAGTTCTCAGGTGACTTCGTTGAACGCCGTTTTCCAGATCCTTTATCAGTGGTCTGATAACTGGGGCTTTGGAACAAACATTGATATCATCGGCGGAAGCTTCGGAAAAAAGCAAAAAGCAAGATACAAACCCAAGTCTGATGATGCTTCCTTCGCCGACGAGGTCTCAGCGAGACCGACTCCTTTTAACCTTCTTCTTATTAGTGACAACGACCGTGGGTCGCTGAATTCTGAGT
This sequence comes from Bacteriovoracaceae bacterium, assembly GCA_046593575.1. Lineage (GTDB taxonomy): Bacteria > Bdellovibrionota > Bacteriovoracia > Bacteriovoracales > Bacteriovoracaceae > Peredibacter. The sequence continues at coordinate 10,078 of JBKJNQ010000057.1, read as the reverse complement.
TCTACGCTCTTAGAAACCTGGGGGGCGGATGGGGTCTAAAAATCGCCGCAAATTTTGCCTTCACAGAGTACACGACGACGAGCAGACTTCGGAAGAATAACGATCGGTTTCGTAGAAAGACTTTATTGCCAAGCCTGGGAATCACGAGAGATTTTTAACCGTGGGCCGCTTCATTCCCAGTACCAGTACACTTAAACATCTTCGTTTTTTTCATTCACTTTTACTGACGCCTGTTTTCTTTCTCGCTCTTGCGGTTCATCCACCGCACGAGTGGGGGAAGGCATTATTACTTTTCGCCATTATCACTTTGAGCATCTTTCCTTCGAGCAATGGACTTAACAGTTTCTATGATAAGGACAAAGGCAGTATCGGCGGTCTGGAAATTCCCCCATCAGTTGAACCTCAGCTTCTGATCTACTCATTATTTTTGGAATTCGTTGGTTTAGGTCTTTGTTTTGTTTTTCTAGGGACGAATGTCTTTCTGGCTATTTTTGTCTACGGAGTTTTTAGTAAGCTCTATAGTCACCCCATGATTCGCATCAAGGCCAGACCGTGGCTGAGTTTACTGATCGTTGCAGTTTTCCAGGGGCCTCTGATCTATCTCGTTACCACCTTTGTTCTCAAGGGTGAGTTTGCCGATGAATTAGATCTATGGATGTCTCTGGTAAGTTTTTTCATGATCGTCGCCACTTATCCCATCACTCAAGTCTATCAACATCAAGAGGACGCAGAACGCGGTGATCTTACCATCAGCAGACTGTTCGGAATCAGAGGAACGTTCATCTTCTGCTTCGTCTCTCTCATCCTTGTAGGGATTTCTTTTGCGCTGGCACTCGGGCCAAATGCGGAGTTAGGAATTTTCTGTGTTCTCAACATCCCCGTCGGCGTGGTTTTGATGAAATGGTTTCGACTCGTCCAGCGAGATGAAAGCAATGCCAATTACGCCCGCACTGCTTATTTTCTAAAAACTCTGACGCTTTTTTCTAACCTCAGTTTTCTGATTTTATTTCTTTGGAGATTGCCATGAAACCGCTCATCCTGATGCTCATTTTTTTGGGCACGCCGCAGTCTTTTGCGCAAACTAAAACGACTGGTGTGGCGTCGACAAAGACCGGCTCAGGAAAGCCGTGGTTTCACATGGAGAAAGTTTTCTCCGGAGTCCCCGAGGGGACGAGTGGTCACGTCGTCTTCCGGGACGAGAGGGGAGAATTGTTGTCTGAAGAGAGGGCCACCGTCTCAGCTTCTCACGTCCTCCAATCCTATGACTGGAAGCAGTTTCAGGAAGCTCATGAATTCCATCTCAAGCAAGTCGGAAATAAATGGGAAATGAGTTTTGACGGAAAGAAAAAAAGTCTGAAGATGCCTGAAGTACCAGAGTCGGTTGTCGTTCCCCCTCTGATTGCTGAACGTCTCATTGCTGAATGGACAAAAAAGGATAATCTGAAGGAGTTTTCTTTTGAGTTACTCGTTCCGGATCGGATGGAGACCTTTTCGTTTGTCTTTAAGAAAAAACAAGAGAAGGACGGACTTGTTCATTGGCTTCTATTTCCCACAAACTTCTTCGTCAAACTCGTCGCCGGAGAAATTGAGTTCATTTTTAGCACGGATAAAGTTTTAAAAGAGGTAAGGGACTTCAGACCGCCGGTCAAATTTAAGACGAAGACTGGTGAGTTTAGTGATCAAAAGACGTCGATTCTTTTCTGACTACTCATCAATGAGTTTTTTACGAAGGAATATGAGTTCCTGGCGCCTCCTTTCATTTGTCTTAGGATAACTCATCTTGAAACTTTGGAGAGCTTCCAGAATGACTCTTAAAATGATGAGCCTTGCATTTTTTTTGTCATCTGCGGGAATGATATACCAGGGAGATCCTTCGCTACTTGTTTCATTTATACATGCTTCATAAGCATCCATGTACGTGTCCCAGTATTTCCTTTCTTCTATATCACCCCGACTAAATTTCCAGTTCTTTTTCGGTTCATCAATCCGCTCGATGAATCTCTTGCGTTGCTCGTCTTTCGAAAGATGGAGAAAGAATTTAATGACCTTTGTTCCATTCCTCTTAAGATGTTCTTCCAGATGATTGATGGACTTGTAGCGGCCCTTCCACAATGATTTTGAGTCGTAGGAATCGAAAGGGATATTTTCTGCTTTGAGAATCTCAGGATGGACGCGGGCGATGAGGACTTCTTCGTAGTATGATCGATTGAAAATGCCAATCCGACCCCGTTCCGGGAGGGCAACCGTCGTGCGCCAGAGAAAATCGTGATCAAGCTCCTGGGAGTTAGGGTGCTTGAAACTGAAGACCTGGCAACCTTGAGGATTGATCCCGGACATCACGTGTTTTATCGAGCTATCTTTTCCAGCCGCGTCCATCGCCTGAAAGATGATCAGAAGAGAATGAGTATTGGAAGCGTACAGAAGTTGTTGCTGCTCCCGGAGCTTATCTTTTCCATTCGAGAGGTGCTTCTTATATTTCTTATTAGATTTGTAGAGCCGTTCTACCTTCGTTGGGCACCGGCGGAGTTTGATTCTTTTTCCACTCTGAGAACAATAATTTTCTATATGTATTTTCATTTTAGTATCTCGAATGCAGATACGACGTCGAATAATTCTTCGTCGATCTGACTTTGTCTTAGGTGATTAAATTCTCGTTTGAGATTCTCCATGAGTTCATCGATGTTTGTTTCCGCTCTTTGCATTGCCGCCAGCCTACTGGAGTTCTCAGCCGACAGTGATTCTGCACCAGAGCGATAAAGTGTTATGAATAGATATTCTCGAATGATGGCGTGAAAGGTGTTAGCACCTACAACTTCTGGAAGCTGTTTGCTCGGCCAGGAAATTTTCAGGTAGTGCTCACTCCAGGACTCGTCTAGAGGAAGTATTCGAATCTTCATCGGTTTAAAGCTCGCACTCGTTTCAGTATGATTATAGAAGAGATAGAGCTCGCTGTTTAACGATTCGGTTTCATACTGCTTAAGAATTTCACCTACGAGAGAACCGATTGCATCTAAAGATCCAGGGACATTAAAATGACCCTTGGGTTTTAGTCCTGCCTCTAAGAGATGAGAGTAGGTGCGAGAACCGACCGCCCAGATAATGGTCTTACCTTTGTAGGTTTCGCTGTCTTTGACCACCTCCGTCACGATGATATTATTAAATTGTCCCACTAGTCCCTGGTCAGAGCCAAAAACGATGACCATTCTAGAGTTTTCGGAAATCGGCGGGAGTCTTTTTATCACCTTGAGACTGATACTGAGACCCAGCTCCAGAGTCCTTGAGTAATTGCTGAGTGCTTCGACGGATTTTTCATACTGACCGATGCTTGATGCTGCCAAGGCCTTCATGGTCCGGACGACCGTATGTAGTTCATTGGCGGTGTCGAGTTTCCTTTTCAGATTGATCGCCGTCTCGCTCATTTTTTCACCTTGAATTTTTCAATCACCTTTTCGGCAAGGGCCGAAATCTTTTTCCGGTGCTCGTCGCTGAGCTTTTTATCTTGATGAAACTCTTCGGTGATCTCCGGGGGAAGATCTTTTACCGCTTCCCGGAGTGCCATCTGGACATGGAGCATTTCTTCCAGAGGGACGTCGTCGAAGAATTTTTCATTGAGCGCCAATAGAATAGTGATTTGTTCAGTCACGGAAAGTGGCGAGAACTCCGGCTGCTTCAAGGCCGCACGAATGCGGCGACCATGGTGAATGATTGCACTTGTCTCTTTATCCAGATGCGCACCAAAGCGCGCGAACACTTCGATCTCTTCAAATTGCGCGTAGGCAAGTTTCAGGTCTGCAGTTATTTCCCGGTAGGCAGTTCGCTGCGCCTTGCCCCCAACACGTGAGACAGATTTTCCGACATCAATGGCAGGCAACACTCCCAAAGAAAATAAATTTGGAGAAAGGAAAATCTGCCCATCCGTGATTGAAATGAGATTGGTGGGAATGTAGGCCGAAATATTCTGAGCTTCTGTTTCGATAATCGGCAGAGCAGTCAGGGACCCTCCGGAAAGCTCTTTCCGAAGATGGGTCGCGCGCTCAAGAAGACGCGAGTGGATGTAGAAAATATCGCCGGGATAGGCCTCGCGCCCAGGAGGCCGGCGCAGGAGTAAGGAAAGTTCTCGATAGGCGCGGGCATGTTGAGTCAGATCATCATAGACAATTAGGACATGACGGCCTTTGAGCATAAAATACTCAGCGATGCTGGTGGCCGAGTAGGGAGCAATGTAAGCGAGGCCGGGAGAGTCGGTTCCTTCGGAGACGAGGACAATGGTGTATTCCATCGCCCGAGCTTCATTTAGTTTCGCGATCACTTTCGCCACCGCCGACGAGCGCTGCCCGATGGCGCAGTAGATGCAGAGAACATTCTGATCTCTTTGATTAAGGATGGTGTCGATGGCAATGGAGGTCTTTCCGGTTTGACGGTCACCGAGGATTAATTCTCTTTGTCCGAGACCGATGGGGATAAGAGCATCGATTGCCTTGACTCCGGTTTGCAAGGGGGTTGTCACCGGAGCACGGTTCATGATTTGCGTCGCCGCTCGCTCGATGGGGAGCCTTTGAACCGTCTTGATTTCTCCCTTCAAGTCCAGTGCTTGTCCCAGGGGATTGATCACTCTCCCGAGGAGAGCTTCGCCCACTGGCACATCCATGACTCTTCCTGTCCGCTCGACATCATCGCCGGCGTTAATATGGGAGAAATCCCCCAGAATGATCACACTGATTTCATCTTTGTCCAGATTCAGCGCCATTCCTGGAATGTCACCCGGAAAGATTAAGAGTTCCTCGAATCCGACGTTCGGTAGTCCAGAGACAAGTGCGACTCCGTTAGAGACTGAGATCACCGTCCCCACTTCACGGACTGTCATCAGTGACGTGAATCGTTCCCGCTGCTGGCTGAAATCCTTAAATAGGCCCTCCAGTTCGATAGTTTTCATGGAGGAGATGCCTCGGGAAGCTTCACTAGATCAATGAGCTTCTTACCCAGAGAATCGACGTAGTTAGCAATCGTCCACTCAATTCTTTTCCCATTTATGGTAAGCCGAATACCACTGACCAGGGCGGGAGAAGTTTCAAAGTGAAGAGTGATGTCAGAATGAAAAGTTTTCTGGAAAGATTTCTGAAGCATTTTTTGCTGATCGTGAGTAAGACCGAATGCACTCTGCACGATCGGTTGAATGCGCCTGTCTTTTAAGGCCAACTCAAAGGCGGTCAGATCGTCCGGCGAAAGATCTTGCAGACGCTCCAGGAAAATATTCATCATGGAGTCTTCTATCTGGACATTGGCCAGGTCTTTTAACGCTTTCCCAGCGATAGAAAGAGTTTCTTCGCGCACAAATGTTTGAATCTTTTCGGTGGTGGTCTTTTGTTCTGCGGTCAGTGACTCGTGCCATTTCTTTCGTGACTCTTCGGCTTCTTGTTTAATCTGCTCGAGCATTTTTTTCTTTTCCTGGTTTGCTTCGTCTTGACCTTTCTTCATAAGAACTTCCCGCGCATTGTCGATGTCGGATGACTTCTTTTGAAATTCAATCTTTAAAGCGTTGGTCTTTTCCTGCTCCTTCTTCGTCTGAGTGATCTCATCGGCAATCTTTTTTTCTCTAGTTTCAATGGCGCTCAAGATTGGCCGATAGAGGAAGCGCTTCATGAGCCACACCAGTAGCAGGAAGTTCAGGGCCTGAGAGATGACGGTAAACCAATCAATGAGCATGATTTATTTCCCTGCTGCTTGAGAGAGCGTGTGATTCCAGAAAGGGTTAGCAAAGATCAGGATCATGGAAACCACAAAACAATAAATAGCAGTGGATTCGATCATCGCTAGTCCCACGAACAAGGTCCTGGTGATCGTTGCCGAAGCATCGGGTTGTCGCGCCAGTGAGCTGAGGGCGGCACTTACGGATCGTCCTTCAGATAAGGCGGGGGCAATGCAACCGATGCTCGTGGTGAAACCGGCGGTGACAATAGAGACCATCGCGACGTACGTCATGTTATCCATCTTTAATCCTTTTTTTATCTTTTTGAACGCGAGTAGCAGCAGCGATGTAGACCGCCGCCAGAATAGTGAAGATGTAGGCCTGAACCATGCCGGTCAGAAGTCCAAGGATCGTCATGATAATGGGAAAGAAGAAGGGAAAGATCGTCAGGAGAATGGCAATGATCATCGCTCCACTCATCATGTTTCCGAAGAGACGGATCGCCAGTGCCAGTGTGCGAGACACTTCACTTATAAGGTTAAAGGGAAGCATGATGATGGTGGGTTCAATATAATTCCTGAGATAACCTTTTAAGCCTTTTTCCTGAATCCCAAAGACAGGGATCGCCACGAAGACTGAAAGTGCGAGAGCGGCGGTGGTCGAGAGTGATCCCGTGGGCGGCGAGTACCCAGGGAATATCGTAAAAATATTTGCCGTGGCAACGAATAAAAAGATAGTCCCTAAAAAGGGTAAATATCTTTTGGAGTTTTTCAGGCCGACTTCTTCGATTTGTTTCGTAATATTGACGACAATAATTTCTAACAGCGACTGCCAGCGCGTGACTTTTAGATCTGGCCTGATTTTTCGTGTGATGAGTTTAGTCAGGATCACCATGGTTAGCATGAGAATCCATGTCATCAGAATCGTCCCGTTCAGATGGAAAAATCCATTTTGCCAGTAAACTTCCTGATCCGGACTAAGATTCATTGGCCATCCCTGTTTTGCGACTCATCCGGAGCCCAGAGAATCTCGCGATGGTAAATCCCAAAAGACAGCTCAGCGTCCGCTGCCATGATCCATTGCCGATGTAGTAAAATCCCACCAGAGTCACCACCATTCTCAGGGGCCCACTAAGCATGAACCAAAGGGCAGGAGTCTTTGAGGCGAGACCCTTTTGCAGCGTCCACCAAAGTCCGCCGAAAAAAAATAGACCGAGAATGATCCCGCCCATTAAGCACAAAGTTAAAATGATGAGATTATTCATGGTCTTCCTCTTTCAAGGCATCTGCTTCTTTCGTCATCCAATGCCAGGCATTGAGACAACCCAGAAGAAGGCCCGCGATCAAGAGTGATAACGTCCATGAGTGTCCCCCAGGATGATGTTTATCCATCCATGCTCCTAGTATAGTTCCCAGCAGAGTCGGCGTGATCACAGACCAACCAATGAGCCCAGTCATGCCTAATCCGAACCATATACTTTGATCCGGGTGCTTGCGTGCTTTGAGCTTACGCTCGGCTTTGAGTCCCACGTCCCGGGCAAAATCCGAGTTTTTAAATTTGTTATCCATGTTTAAACTCTGATAAGCGGTGAACGAAGGCAGATTCCATCTTTTGTAAAACTGAGCGGGTACTTTCTTCCTTTTCATCCAATTTCAAAAATTCTTTTTCTAATTCTTTCTTCATCAGTGCCAGGTCATTCCCTTTGTGGGCACGCCGGACTGAAACCATCACTACGTCTCCGGTCTTGATGAGGATTCCTTCGTCAATCGCCACGAAGTGTTCATTTCCTGCTCCGGTTTCATAGATCAGAATCCCTGTCGTCAAGGCCGCCACACAGTCGAGGCGATGAGGCAATATTCCGAATGATCCATCCTCTGTGTCGGTCACAATACTGGTGACTCCTTCTTCCTGAATAAAAATAGCAGATGGCAGAAATATTTTTAGTTTCATCCTGAAGCCTTTTCCACATTCTTTTTTTCTTTCACTTCATCGATTTTTCCGATCATGTAGAAAGCACTCTCGGGATAATCATTGAGTTTATCCTGGAGGATTTGTTCACAGCCATCGAGAGTATCTTTAAGCAGCACAAGTTTTCCTTTGAAATTGGAAAACTTCTCAGTTGTAAAAAAAGGCTGAGTCAGGAAGCGCTCGAGTCGGCGCGCGCGCCCAACGATTTTGCGGTCAGGGGGAGAGAGTTGATCGAGTCCCAGCATCGAAATGATGTCTTTAAGCTCTGCGTACTGGGCCAATGTGCGCCGAATCTCCTGCGCCAAATGATAGTGCCTCTCTCCGACGATACCCGGAGTGGCCATGGTTGAATGTGATTGAAGGGGATCGATGGCGGGATAGAGTCCCTCGCTGGCGCGCTTGCGAGAAAGCACGATCGAGGCTGACAGGTGAGAAAATGTGTGGACTGCTGCCGGGTCAGTGAAATCATCCGCCGGAACATAGACCGCCTGAATCGATGTGATCGCTCCGCGCTCGGTGTTGGCGATCCGCTCTTCGAGGCTCGCGAGCTCAGTGCGCATGGTGGACTGGTATCCGAGACGCGAGGGCATCTGTCCCATCATGGCAGCGACTTCGGCGCCCGCCTGAATGTAGCGAAAAATGTTATCAACTAAGAGGAGGACATTTTTTCTTTCTTCGTCCCTGAAATATTCGGCCATGGTGAGGGCAGCATGTCCGATCCGAAAGCGACTCCCTGATGGTTCATTCATTTGCCCGAAAAGCATGACCATGTGGGGAAGAACTCCCGCGTCTTTCATTTCCCGATAGAGCTCTTCACCTTCCCGGCACCTTTCGCCGATCCCACAGAAAATGCTCATGCCCTTATAATGACTGACCATATTATGAATGATCTCTGTGAGTAGAACAGTCTTGCCGACACCCGCGCCTCCGAAGAGACCGGCCTTCCCTCCGAGCTCGAGCGGGGCCAGGACGTCGATGACTTTTATTCCCGTTTCAAAAATTTCAAATTTCGTGGAACGAGCCGACAGTGGTGGTGGTGAACCATGAAGAGAGCGCCACTCCACATTTTTTACTTCATCGCCCTGATCGATGACCTTTCCGAAAACATCAAACATTCGTGAGATGATTTCTTTTCCGACGGGAACCTTCAAGGGCCCGCCAGTGTCCTCGACAGGCATCCCGCGCGCCAGACCCTGTGTCGGCGTCAGCGCAATTCCTCGGACAAGATTTCCGTCGAGATGAGACAGGACTTCGACGATGATTTTTTTATTCTCACCGGTGCGTAAGACCGAATAAATTGCAGGGAGCTGATGGCCGAATTTAACTTCGACCACACTCCCGTGCACGGAAACAACGGTTCCTTGATTCAGAGGCTGGTTCATAGAGTCCTTGACCTTGGTAGAAGTTTCAGAATCCTTACGAAGCTTTGCATAGATGCGATGAACTCTGCATGTCGCTAACGACAATATTCAATATAATGAAAAGTATTTCGCTCAAAGTTCTTAGTCACGAGGCAATTAAACCCAAAACAATAAAGGTCCTCTTAAGATCATTCTGTGATGGATGAGCTGTTTGAAGTTATTCCCAAAAGATTTACAAACTCAAAGGATCATGGTGTGGAATATGCAGGTGATCCCGTATGCAAAGGGGATGCAAATGATCAATCAAAATGAATTAGTTCGATGGTTCAGCGAAATCGGAATCGCTGATGTCCCTTCAGTGGGTGGCAAGAATGCTTCGCTGGGTGAAATGTATCGAGAACTCGTCCCGAAGGGGGTTCGAATTCCCAACGGATTTGCTATCACCGCAGATGCCTATCGCGCCTTTCTAGAGGCCAACAATCTAAAGTCAGTCATCTCAGAGCTTCTGCAAGGACTTGATACAAAAAATATTGCGGAGCTTAGGGTAAAAGGACAGAGGGTCCGGCAAGTAATTCTGGATGCATCCTTACCACCGGATCTTAAAGAGGCGATTGTTACCGCCTATCATCGTCTTAGTGAAGGCCATTCCGAATCCGCAGATGTAGCTGTGCCAAGTAGTGCGACTGCAGAAGATTTACCGGATGCGAGTTTTGCTGGTCAACAGGACACTTTTCTCAATGTGCGCGGAGATGCGGCACTTTTAGAATCCTGCAAACGCTGCTTTGCCTCACTTTTCACTGATCGTGCTATTTCCTACCGAGTCGATAAAAAATTCGAGGACACGAAGATCGCACTTTCCATTTGTGTTCAGCTAATGGTGAGGTCGGATCTCGCGGTCTCTGGTGTGATGTTTTCCATCGACACAGAAACGGGATTCAAAGACGCGGTTCTGATCAATGCCTCGTATGGTTTAGGAGAAAATATTGTCCAGGGCTCGGTTAACCCAGACGAGTTCACCGTCTTTAAACCCACCTTGCGGACGGGTTTGTATCCGATTCTCAAT
>JBKJNQ010000009.1:0-3024 GCA_046593575.1 Bacteriovoracaceae bacterium | reverse complement strand
CGTCCGGAGAACCATCTTCAATAACGAGGATCGAAAGTTCCGGATAGAGCCCGTTCAAAGTCGTCAGCATGTTCTCAACGTTATCGGATTCGTTATACGTTGGGATGATCACGAGTGATTTCGAATAGGGCAGCATAGGTTTCCTTTGCGAAATTAAAGCACAAAATGTTCAGATCGAAATCCACAATATCGATGATGTTAGGTAGTAAGAGGCATGGAAGAAATGATTGCCAGGTGGATAAGAGAAGTAATTTCCGAAAAACAGAAAGCTAAGGCGGCTCAGAATACATATAAAATGATTCTCATGAACCGACTCCTACAAGAGCTCTATGTCCTCCGAACGAAACTTGGAATATTAACCACTTAGCACTATTAAGACTGGAGTAAATAATGTCGATAAGTAAGCATATGAATGCCGCCGAAGCACTTGTGACGATTTATATAACAGTTAAAGAGTACCTCAATGATCATGAAGCAAAAAATTATGCTTCAGCTGCAATTTATTCAATCATCTGTGAACTTCAGGAAGAAAAACTTCCCGTAACTCCTGAAGAGATCGAACGTCGACTAGTGCAGCAGGCCTTAGAATTAAAATCTACATCAGAAGCTGAAAAGAAAAAGTCCATCGCCTAAGTCCTCCCTCTCAATCTACAATTTCCTACATGACAATTTTCGACAAGACCTATTGGGACAAAAACTATTCCGCTCCGATGACGATGGATGGGATCGTGAATGCGCGTGAACACGCGAAATATCTCAAGACCTTTCTGGCAATTGAACACGTAGAAATCACCTCGATCATTGATCTGGGATTTGGTTACGGACATTTGTTCCGTGAGATGATGAAAACCTTTATTCCTTATCGTGCCGTTGGTATCGAGCCATCTCCCTACGCTTTTAAAAAGGCCAGGCCGGATAAACTCAGACCCGTTGAATCCACAAAATTAAAACTGTATCAGGAAGGTATTCTTGAGTGGTGTGCGACTGAGCGGAAAAGAGAAAATACTTTTGATCTCGGGATCTGCACTTCTGTTTTTCAGTACCTCAGCGATAAAGAATTAAAAGAAGTTTTGCCGATTCTCGCGGAGAGAATAAAGATTCTCTATCTGACTGTTCCCACCAATGTTGAGTTCGAAAGACAAGTCTCTGAGCTCGAGTTTAAAGACGAGTACGCTATCCACCGTACTCGTGATGAATATAAAAAACTGATTTCTCCCCATTTTACTTTTCTTGGTAGCCGCATCCTCGAAAGTAAAAGATTTTTCAACGAAGAGAGTTCACCGTTTACGGATCTGCTTTTCAGGTTTTAATCTTCGTCATATCAATAACTTAATATGTGACTTGATTCTTAATCAAATTCGAGTGACTATAAATTGTGGAAAGATGACGAGGTGGTGAGAAGCTGTTTACTCCCCACCTAAAGTTCCTTACGTCATTCTTAAAATTACAGCGAGCTGTAACAAAAGAATGATTAAAGTTAACACCCTCATCATTTCTTCCATAAAATCCTTCGTTTAAAAGGCGCCCTTCATTGGGCGTTTTTTATTTCAGGACTCACGGAAGAAGACATCATTACACCGAGTCAGATAATATAGTTTTATGGAAAACACTCTCGCCGATCAAAAATTCCCATCTGGAAAAAAAGTCCTGATCGCCATGCTTCAGCTCCACAAAAGTTCCGGTTCGGCCCGGACGGCGTACGAAAATATCCGTTATTTTAAATCCAGAGGTTTCGAAGTTCATGTTGTCTCGATGACAATGGACAAGGAAAATCTGGAATCGATGGGTGTGATTCCGCACAAGACTCTTCCGTGGATCAAGAGCACTGGTTTTACCCGTCGTCGCTGGTACAACTGGCAGGTTCAGAATCTGAGAAAAAAATTAAAACCTGAGATCACTGTTGGTCACGGAGACATCAGCGATCAGGATGTGCTGACTCTTCACAATTGTGTCTTCCTTGCCTCCGAACTCATCCACAATAAGCTTCTCGATCGGAAGCATGAAATGGCACTCACCCATGGGCCACTTCTGGTTGAGATGGGTTTCAAAAAAATGATCGCAAATTCCGAGCTCATGAAAAAAGACACGATCGATCGCTTCCATGTTCCTGCAGAAATGATTCACGTTGTTTATCCGGCCCTCGATACAAAAGTCTTTCATCCGAAACAGAATAAAGCCGAACTCCGAAAGCGTTTCGGTTTTCCGGATAAAGTTATTGTGGGTCTAGTGACGTCCGGAAACTTCCAGAAAAGGGGTCTAGACCTCTTTATTCAGGCAATTGAGTCACTTTCTTCTGATATTCGTGACAAGGCGAGTTTCCGGGTGGTAGGTAAGGATGAGAAAGGACAATATTCCGGAAAAGAGATCATCTTTGACCCTGGTCTGCCTGACATTGAGAACTACTTCAATGCCATTGATGTCTTCGTTCTTCCGGCACGTATCGAAGAATTCGGTCGTGTAGTCCTCGAGGCCATGGGATGTGGCGTGCCAGTCATCACTACGGATAAAGTGGGAGCTGGCGAACTTCTCGAACAAGAGGCCCGTGAATTTGTGATTCCGTCACAAAATGTTTCGGCCCTCGCAAATGCTATAGGAAAACTTATTTCAAACTCAGAACTCCGGAAAAATCTCGGAGAACTCAACGTGAAGCTTGCACAGAATCAAGCTGAAGAAACTCTCGGTCAGAGGTTTGACCGCGTCTTTCTTAATTAAAAACGTAAACCTCAATTGGTAATTCATGGAAAAATTTAACGAACTCCCCCTTCACGCGACGATTCTCGCGAATCTCGAGAGCTCCGGTTACACAACACCGACTCCGATTCAGCGTGAAGCGATTCCGCATCTTCTTGAAGGGAGGGACCTTCTCGGTATCGCTCAAACAGGTACGGGAAAGACTGCCGCTTTCTCTCTCCCCATCATCAACTATCTCATTAATACACCCAGAGAAGTGAAGGGTGGCGAACCCCGCGTACTCATTCTTTCTCCTACGAGAGAGCTCGCTTCTCAGATCAATGCCAACATTCA
>JBKJNQ010000249.1:0-5663 GCA_046593575.1 Bacteriovoracaceae bacterium | reverse complement strand
CATCTCTTCTTCGTAATGAATATCGCGGCCTTCTTTCATCGGAACTGTTACATCTGTCCGGTGAACGACGAGCATCTTTTCGACAAACGGAAGATCTTTCACGGCTTCGTCTGCGATCGCCTTCAAAGGAATTTTCTTTCCACCACGAAGTCCTTCGTTGGCGGTGATCACAAAGCGGCATTCGGCATCGATGATCCGGCCTTTTTTGGATTCAGCAGAGAAGCCACCAAACACAACAGAATGAACAGCACCTATGCGTGAACAAGCGAGAACGGAATAAACAAGTTCAGGAATCATGGGAAGATAAATACAAACTCGATCACCCTTCTTCACTCCATGGGCAGAGAGAAGATTCGCGAGACGACAGACGTTCTCGTAAACTTCCTGATAGGTTATTTCCTGATACTCTCCAGGAGCGTCCTTGGCCCAAATCAGGGCATTTTTATGGGCGCGCTTTTCGAGGTGGCGGTCGAGACAATTATATGATGCATTAAGCTTCCCACCGAGAAACCATGAATAGTTCACACGCTCAAAATCACCCACCAGACCCTGTTCCGGAAAACGGAACCAACTGAGGTTCTTTGCTGCTTCCAGCCAAAAGCCTTGAGGATCTCGGAGGGAACGCTGGTACATTTCCTGGTACTCTTTCATTCCCGCAAGATAGGTTTTACCCTCAAGATTTTTTTTCACCGGATAGGTCATAGTTTTGTTCATCGAAAATCCTTTATCGGGTCATATGATGGCACCGTGATCGCTTCTTTTCCAGCCCTATGTATGCTAGGTTATTCCGGATGCAATACTTCAATATTCAAGTCGCCTCTCAACTCTCCGGTGTCGCCTCTGCTACGATCCGCGCATGGGAAAAACGCTACAACGCAGTAGTGCCTGAACGCGCAGAGAATAAACACCGCCTTTATTCAGAAAAAGATATTGAGAAATTAGCTCTTCTCTACAAGCTGACTGAACTTGGTCAGAGTATCGGAAAGATTGCTCACCTCGAATTAACAGAGCTGAAAGAAATTTACTCGACGCTACTTCATCGTCCCTACGATGAACGCCATGTCGTTACTCCTCATCACGAAAAAGTTGATTACGATAAAATTCTTGGCTCCCTTCATCTTGCTCTTGAGGCCTACAAGCTCGACATCATTTCGCACGAATTAGAAAAAGCAAGAAACCTCATTTCTCCTCGCGATCTTTGTCTGAATATTATCATTCCTTTGTACCAGCAGATCGGGGCGAAGGTTAGTAGGGGAGAAATTTCAGTCGCGCAGGAGCATACCCTCTCGGCGATTGTATCTTCCCACATCGGGCAGATGATCGGTCAGCACTACCAGCGCATGTCTTCAACCAACGATCTCATTCTCATTACGACTCCAGAATTAGAAATGCACCAGATCGGCATCATGGCGGCTTCTCTTCTTTGTGTTCATTATTCGATTAAATTTATCTTTCTCGGAGCAAGTCTTCCGGCGGTGTCGCTGGCGGAAGCGGCCAATGCCCTTCATCCCAGTTCAATTCTTCTTGGATCGACCCGCTACCAACTTAGTGAGACTTCAAATCTTGATACTTACCTACACGAGTTCCGTCAGAACTTTCTCGGTAATACCAACATCATGATTGGAGGAAATATCAGAGGGTCGATGAAGAGTGATCTGGAGAAGCAGAGAATTCAGTTCTTCCCTACTCTCCAGTCTCTTGATGAGTATCTCGCGAAAAAATTCAAAACCTGATTTTAGTCACAATCGTAAGCAGTAGCATAAACAGACATCTTATTTCCGTTTGGTACTTCCTGATTCACAAACAACCCATTCGCACCTTTTTCTGCTGCCTGGTTTAAGGCATCGTTGAGTGCCAGTTCTTTAGAACCTTGCTCATTCATCCCTTCTACCTTGCCGATCACGCGACACTGAGTGGGCTTGGTCTGGTGAACCTCAATGTCTTTGGCCTTATCTGAGAGTTTTTCAGACTTACTTGAACACGCGACGAGGAAAGAGATCAGAATCATATACTTCATGGGTACTCCTAATTGATTTTTGCCTTATAATCATAACGAGCACAAAAGGAATGGGCCATGAAACTCCTTCTCTTGAGTCTTTTGGTCATGTTTTCATGCACCAGAAGTGCCAAGCTTTCACGCGATTCAGCAGCGGCACATCTTGATGATGTGAGGATGCCTATTTCTCATTTAAACGAGATTAAGTGGCCCGCAGGATTTCGTAAGGAAGCTGTTGTCTCCCAGAGCATCACCTTTCTGATCGACATGCCCAAGGTAGATCAGGATGACCTCGATTATCTCATCTCAGATCGTGACGTAGATTCCTGGATCATCAGAGTGATATATTATCACGCTTCAGAAAAGCAGGATCTGGGTTCACTCTATTCGCTTTTTCGTCCCAAGAAACTTTCCCGGACTTCCACGGGAGCAGCATCTAGCGTAGCACTGAAAATTTATTATGCTGCCGCCTTTGCCTCTGAGAGATTCCGGAATTCAAAGTGCCCACCACTTGAGCACAACCGGAAAATTCAAAAGATGAGAGTCGTGGATACTGGTGAACCTTTCTCACTTTCCTTTGAAGCTGCTCAGTCCTATCAGGAAAAAAGCCAGTTGATTGAACTGACACCAAGCTCTTTTAACGGTGGAATGTCCCTTCAGGGAGAATATTATTTTGAAATCGCACCTTTCAACTCAGTGAAGAAAGAAATTCATTCACCATTTAAGAGAATACCTGCACACGTTGAAGTCTCAGAAGAAATCAGTGTTGCTGTTCCAAGTTGTCAGGGTGTTCACTCAGAGCTCGATTCCAACCGGCCATAAAAAAAGAAGGGCCCCGGAGGGCCCTTCTTATAAATCAAAAAAAATAAAATCCTAACTGATTACCATCTTACAGTTGCGCAACGGTATCCCCACATCCCCATAGTCTGAAGATCATAGTTACACGCGCGAAGACCAGAGCGGCACATGCTGTGATAATCTTCCTGGCCCCAGTAGCGTCTTACTACGCGGTTCACTCTGTCTGTCATAACAACTTCACAAGCGCGTGGAGCTGGATACGGACGCGGATAAGGACGCGGGTAAGAACGAATGACAACGGGACCTGGATTATAATGGCCAGGATTGTAGTGACCAGGAGCTGGACGATAATGACCATTTCCACGACCGTGGTGGCCTGGATGTCTTTGAGCAAATACTGAAAGTGATGTGACAAAAAGAACGAGAGCAAAAATAACATGCTTCATGATTCCTCCAATGGAAAGTTCTTACATTAAGAATTATCAATGGAAGGATTGGTGTTCAAGAAGTTTTGTCGAAGAGAAAAAAAAATCAGGGCCAAGATGGCCCTGAAAGTTATTGAGAAAATTTAAATAACTAACTTTTATTCGAAAGTTCCTGTGAGCTCAGTAACATGCGAAGGGGATTTTCTATCATCTTCCACTGACGCAGGCATACGGGATTTATCCACTGAATCAGAAGATGTTGCACCTGTCATAAATCTGGCATCACTTACAACGGAAGGAATATTTTTACTTTTGATTTCAAATGAGCCGGTGAGTTCATTTGTTCCGAGGGCAAATACAGTGGTGGAAAAAAGTGCGAAAGCGAGAAGGGAGAATTTCATGGCAGACCTCCGGGTGTTATCCCTTATCGGTCTGCCAGGAAAAGAAGTTTAATTAGTAGTTAAACTGGGCCTGAAGACGAAGATACTGACCTTGTTCACTGAGCTTATCCGCGGCAGTACTCTGACGAAGACGAGTTCCCTTTGCGTAAGCAGCTGTGAGCTCAATCGCAGGATTTGGCTGCCATTCAGTTCCTACTTCCATTTCAGATGTAAATGCTCTCGCTGGAGAATCGCCAGCAGTACCACCATCAATTTTTCTTCCGCCGGTATATTCCTGATAACGTAAGTACGGATGAAAGCGATGGTTGCCGATATAGTGCTGATACATGACCTGAGCGTAACCACCTTTTAAATTTTTGTTGGAAGTTCTGCCAGTAGCACCTTTCTGAGGATCAAACTCCGGACCTGTTCCGATATTATACTCGGCCTGGAATCCGAATGGCTGAGGATACATCACGAACGAAGCTCCCTGACGGGCGTCGTAGTAGTTCCGCTTCTGGGCATCACCCTGAATATTATTTCCCTGAATGATATCAAACTTCCCTTCGTAGGCCTGGAGAGAGGCTTCGAAGTACTGACCACTCTGTGTTTTCCATGGAACAGTGACTCGGACCACACGGTGAAGATCATTGTTCTGTTCAGCGCGGTTCATCGACTGGCCATTGTAGGCGCCGATCGCAATCATCCCGTAATCGCCGGTACCTTTCAGGTTGTTGGCAGTGAGTTCTTTGAACATCTTGCGGATTTCCGCCGGAGCATACATAAAGAACACGCCCATATCCCGCTCGTTAGGTGCTGCCATGTTGATAGCATCGGAACGATCAAGAGCAGCGCGGTTACCTGACGACTGAAGGTTGTCGAATCCGAACGGAACTTTCGAAAGACCAGTCCGGACACGGAATTCTTTTGCTTCATCAAAGGCGTAATCAAAATAGGCATCACGAAGGTTCAGATAATTCTGTTGATTAGTTAATGATCCGTTAGTTGCACTTTGTGAATAGTCAGGCTGAATATAGATGAAAACTCTGTCAGTCACATCTCCGTAGAAAGTCAGACGTGCACGACGAAAGAAGAAGCCCTGGTTTTTTCCAATCGATGCATCACACTGTGAGCAGAGATACTTGTCATTGGATTCCATGAAACGGTTATAACGAAAGTGCGCATAACCGCGGAGCTGGATACGCTCATACCATTTCGAGGCAAGCGTCTCGTTAACGACTTTCTGAATGTCCGCGACAGTTGTTCCCTGCTCAGTCTGAGCAAAGACTGGAAGAGAGAGTAGGACGAGAAGAAATAGCATCTTCATGGGAAAGCTCCTTAAGGTGAGTAAGTGTGAAATTTTTATAATGTTCGGAAGACTTTGTTTGTCAGGAATCCGTTAATTTAGCTGTTTAAGCCCACCCTATATTCTTTACTCCCGGGCCTCCATCTTTTAACGCACCATGTAAACTACTGCCTACCACTGAATTTGGGAGTTACCATGTTGAAGCTGTTACCGTTGATGTTGCTTGTTGCTGTTACTTCGTGTGGGAAGAAGTCGGAAGAAAAGAAAAATCCGATCAAGCCCAGTAAGGTCGTTGCAACTAACCAGTCACTTAATCCAATTCCTGCAACCTCTGATAAAAGTAAGTCACTTTGTAGTGTCTCAAAATACGAGGACTCTCAACGTAACATCAGTCTTTCACTTTTCCTTCGTGGAGAAGATGCTGATGAAGAAAGATTATTCGCAGATCTGATTGAAGAACTTTTTGTCCGCGATCTTGGTGCCAGGATCATCACCCAAAGTCACCAGGGTCACAGCACATTACTTACCTACACTTCAACTGATGGAGTGATCGCTGGCGAAGAAAAAGAATTAGCTCCAGCGAGCAACGTGACCGTTTGCCCGGATGATGGAAAGTATGCCAAGGGAAGTGCTGAGAGTGTTGCCCTGAATGCGACTTTTTATATTTCGAAAGTTAACCGCAAAATTCACGAGCTTCTTCCAGCAGTAAAGATCAAAGCGATTTCGGTTGAAGTCACTCCGATGATTAAAAAGAAACT
>JBKJNQ010000056.1:0-4866 GCA_046593575.1 Bacteriovoracaceae bacterium | reverse complement strand
GTTCCACTACCTTTAAAAGTCGTGAGTTCGAAAAAGCTCAAAAAAGCGCCAGTGCAGACGATTGGTTTTCATCAGGGACTTAACGTTCAATTTTAATTCCTCATCGAGATTCCCAAGTTCTATTAAAAGAAGAACTTGGGAATATTCTTTCTTTTATAGAAATATTCTTAACAAATGGCTTTTGAAAGTTAATTCCCTTAATGAGCTCATCATGAAAAATCATTAAGCATCAATTTAAATTTAATGCGTGCCATTTTCTGGACGATACTTCCTGTATGGAGATCTTACGCTATAAAAATTTTTTGGATTATCTCATAAAAGGTGACAAGAGAGGCTGTCATCAATTTGTTGCTGACTATTTAAAAGAATCTGGCGATGTGAAAGCGCTTTACCTTTATATCTTTCAGCCGGCACTCTACGACGTGGGGCATCTTTGGGAGCACAATAAAATATCAATCGCAAGAGAACATATTGCGACGTCGATTGTCGAAAGTTTAATGCAGCTTTCATACCCCTATATTTTCGAAAATAAGAAAAACGGAAAAAAAGTAATTATTGCTTGTGTCGCTGAAGAGCACCACCAGATAGGTGCAAGGATGATTGCTGATCTCTTTGATCTTGCCGGGTGGAGTTCATCATTTGTTGGAGCAAATACCCCCGTCGATGTAATCACCGGCTTAATCCAAGATGAAGGCCCAGATTTGTTAGGTCTTTCGCTGAGTATATATTTTAACGCCGATTCCTTGCGGGAGACTCTGAATGCAGTCCAAGAAAAGTTTCCTGAGCTCCCGGTAATCATAGGCGGGCAAGGGGTTTCTAGTTTAGGAATGGAATTCATGAAACGATTTCCAAAGTATGAAATCATACAACACATTGAAGCTCTCGATGAGATCACGTCCTTAAAGAAGATCATGGGTAAAGCGTCATGATGGATCACAAAGGTAACGAAGCATATTCTTTCTTTCTGGAGAGCCACTTTGAAGGCTTGCTAATAAGATTTGCTGTCGATTCCGGAAAGATCAACTTCTTAAATTCGTTTGCAAAGAAAATTGACTGTCTTTACTCTGATTCTTTTTACGATGTCTTTCGGGTGAGGAAGGAAGATATCTTGCTATATGTTCAAAAGTCAGAAAAAAGTGTGATGCTAAATGTTAAGAATAAAGATCAGTCTCCCCTGTCATTTTATTTCCATTTCAAAATCATCGACGGTGAGGTTTTTGCTTTTGGCCAGCAAAGCTACGAAGAGTTTCTTCACCTGAAAGAACAAATCGTTTCTTCTAACAGTTCGCTCAATAATCTCAACAGAGACCTTCAAAAACAAAAGATCGATCTTCGAAAATTAAATGAGCTTAAAAATCAATTTCTTGGAATCGCGGCACACGATTTGAGAAACCCGATCGGCGTCATACGAGGGTATAGTGGTTTTCTCCTCGATAGCCCGGGGATTCAAGATAATGAAGATAAAATGAGAATGATCGGAAGAATTAAAGACTCTGCCGATTTCATGCTCGGATTACTAGATGAACTTTTGGATATATCCGTCATTGAAGCAGGGAAGCTTACGTTTGATAAAAAGGCACACGATCTTTTTAAGCTGGTTAAAAAAGTAGCGGAAATGAATCAAATGATGGCAGGTCTTAAAGGCATTAACATTTCAATTGCTAGTTTCGATGGTCCATCGATCGTAGATATGGATTCTGGAAGAATCGAACAAGTATTAAATAACCTCATATCGAATGCGATTAAGTTCTCAGAGAAAAACACGAGAATTGAATTGTCTGTTTTCCAGAGTGGAGATTCCATCACCGTCTTAGTGAAAGATAATGGTAAAGGTATTCCTAAGGACGAAATAGACTCACTCTTTGAGGCCTATTCCGTTACGAGTGTGAAATCAACGGCGGGTGAAAAAAGCACCGGTCTTGGGCTCTCTATCGTTCAAAAAATAATTATCGGACATGGTGGTAGAATTTGGGTCGATAGCACCGTTGGTATAGGTTCGAGTTTTTATTTTTCTGTACCAATGTCCAAAAACAAAATTACCGGGGCTCTCGTTGAACTTAAACACGTTCCTGTCGTTGAGCGAAAACCACTGAGCATTTTACTGATTGATGATTCGGAAGATATCCATATCTTATGGGACGTTTTTACGAAAGATTTTCCTTTCACCACTCAGCACTGTAATTCTGCGTTAGAGGCGATTGATTTATTGAGAGCAGATACGAAGTTTGATGTGATCTTCGTAGATTTTGATATGCCGGAAATGTCAGGTAAAGAGTTTTTGAAATTTTACCTGACCGAGGCGCAGGGAACCGTTACAGTCTGTGCGCTGATGGCGCATAAAGATCGGAATATGCTAGGGAATCTACAAGAACTGGGTTTTTCTGGACACCTTGATAAACCAATGACCGCTTCTAAAGTTAAATCCTTTTTTGACTCTTTTAAGGAATCAGAAAAAGTATTTATGGTTTGCTAGTTTCATCAATTTTAAAAAAGAGGTCTCATCATTGCACTGTAAATTCCCAAGCAAGGGAGTTTTCTATGAATGTTTTAATGGTTCTTACATCACACGATCATTTAGGTAATACCGGGATGAAAACGGGATTCTGGCTAGAAGAATTCGCAACACCTTATTATTATTTTCTCGATCAAGGGGTCACAATCACTTTGGCATCTCCGAGAGGTGGTCAGCCACCTATTGATCCAAAAAGTTCAACTCAAGAGGGCGCAACGGAAATGACCAAGCGTTTTTATAAAGATCCAAAAGCTCAAGGTGCGCTAGCGCGAACACAGAAGCTGGGCGAAATAAATTTTCGTCAATTTGATGGGGTTTTTTTCCCGGGGGGACACGGGCCAATGTGGGATCTAGCAGAAAATCAAGACTCCATTCGTTTGATTGAAAACTTTTACAATGCCGGCAAACCAATCGCAGCTGTCTGCCACGCCCCGGCGGTCCTTCGTCACGTGATGATCGGCGGAGTACCGCTCGTCAAAGGAAAGAAAGTCTCAGGTTTCACGAACAGTGAAGAAGCGGCTTTGAAGCTAACCAAAGTGGTTCCTTTTCTTTTAGAAGATGAACTCAAAAAATTGGGAGGCAAGTATCAGAGAGGGGAAGACTGGAAAAGTTTTGCCGTGGTCGATGGGTTATTGATCACTGGTCAAAATCCGGCTTCCTCAAAAGCAGCTGCTGAGAATTTTTTAAAAATTCTAGCCGACAACAAAGGTGATCAAATTTCCATGAGTGCTTAAATACTGAAAATTTCGATGTCAGCTTTCACTAACTAAAGTATTTGGGAACTAATCCGACAAGATAAGTATGATTCGGTTCATTTTACTCATACTTATCTGCTCGGCGACATCGACTTATGCCGATTCCTGTTACCCTCTCTACGAAAATAAATCGCAGGAGATTCAGGAAAGAGATGGCTACGATACTCACATCGGCGCCCAAATCTACATTGACCATGGTCACCTCGGATACTGGCCGGGCTTACCCATGCAGGCAAAAATACCTAATTGGTCCAGGGAGCTGATAGAGGCCGTTAAGTGGGGCCCCTACTCTTTCACCGCGAGCAACGAAGATCCTAGGAAGGACTGGCTGGAGACCTTTCGGAAATCGATCAGTGATGACTGTAAGTTACCAAAAGAAAATTATGACCAACTAAGATCCATGCTCAATGAATTAATGGAAGACGGATCGTTCTGCCCAAACAATACCATCCTCGAGCCAAAGTTTTTGAAAGGGAAATCGGACTTCAAGAAAATCCTTAAGGACGCAGTGAAAAGTGGACGGTTCAGTCAGCATTGCCAAAACTCTGCGGTCGTTGACGAGTCTCATCGTGAAATTAAAGACATTTCTCCCCGGGCAAATAAACCACATTCACAAAGCTCAACCACTCCACAGTGACTTATATTCTGGCAGGCAATTCCTGTAGTCTTTTCAGCTTTTTCTTTTTTCATTAAAATAGCTGATATGAGTAATCTACAACTAGTCTTCCTCATGCTCGCCATAACTTTTGTTTTTCCGGTCTTTGCTGACTCGAAGGCAAAGGCGATTCAAATTGAAGGCAAAAGCCTCGGTAAGTTTCCCTTTCGAGTTTTGGGATCTGCTAAGTACCAGAACGCCACTTTCGGTTCCAAGGATAAGAGCACGGTCAACGCCAGACACTTAAATGGTTTTGGGGCCGAAGCCCTTGCAGGTCTGGTTTTGGGGCCAATATTTATTGGCGGCGGTGGAGAATATATGAATTGGATTCAGGCGACGGGTCCCAAAGATAATACAGACCTCACCGGAAATTCAGTCAATGTATTTGGCGCAGTTGGGTTTGCCTTTCATCGATTTCTTCTCGTAGGGAAATATATTTTTCAATCAACTTACAGGGTTAACAAGAAGGACGCTCTCAACAATAGAGTGCAATATTCAGGTCCAGAAGACTCTTTTGCTGCCACACTTGTTTATCGCTTCGGTAAACGTAGTTTCTTCACGCTTGAATATGATTCTCTTACTTATGGTAAGCAAAAACTTGGAAGTACTTCATCGACTCTTGGGAGCGATGAAAAAATGAAGTTTTCAAGCGTGGGCTTCTCTTATGGGGTCATGTTTTAAGATTCTCTGGGCGAGGTTCATCGCTCCCTGCATGACTCCCACAATTCCTTGTCCCGGAAAAGTAGTATCACCGGATTGATAGAATCCCTTCCATCTGGTGGCGTGCTTAGGATAGGTCAGGAAGTTTCTCCGGAGGGTGTGTGGGAGTCCTCCGACACTTTCGCGACCAGTAAATTTCTTAAAAGTTTTTGGATCTCCGACTCCGGCGAAGCGCAGGTTCACCAGCTCAGGAAATTTATTGCGTACGAGTTCGGTGAATTCTT
>JBKJNQ010000175.1:0-11561 GCA_046593575.1 Bacteriovoracaceae bacterium | reverse complement strand
AGGAACTCCCAAGGAAATTGCTCCAAGTTCCCGAGGAATGGTATCCAGAGATCACAGCCGGACAATAAAAGATGGACTTATTCCAACCGGCCATCTACCCTCGCGGCATGTCTGATCATGACCCCAAACTCCTTCTCAGGCTGCTCAATTCGCTCCCAGAGTTTATCTCTTACGTTGATGTAAGTTTACGTTATCAATTTACCAATGATGCCAACCGTGCCTTCTTTCCGGAAAAAGAAATTATTGGTCTCACGATGATAGAAGTCATGGGATCGGAACGTTTTGAACGAGTTAAGCCAAATGTTGAAAAAGTTCTGAAAGGTGAAATTGTTTGTTTTGAACTCACTATGCCGAATGCCTTGGGCAATCGGTTTGTAGAGGGAACTTACGTTCCTGACTTTGATGAATACGGTAAAGTTCGTGGTTTTTTTGTGAACGTGAAAGACATCACAAGTCGAAAACAAGTTGAGCTCGAACTTTTTAAATCAGAAGAAAATTACAAGCTTATTTTTGACCGCAACCCACTTCCCATTTTCATCTGGGAAACAGAATCCATGAAGTTCCTTGAAGTGAATGAAACGATGGTTGCTCACTACGGGTATTCGCGGGACGAATTCCTCAAGATGAGTATTTTAGATGTGAGGCCTGCCGAAGAAGTCGATGTTTTCATGGAACGTTATTCAACCATCATGCCCGGCTACAGAAAAGAATCACGCCTGACCATTCACCGAAAAAAAGACGGAACACTGATCAAAGTGATGATTCTTTCCTACGATCTCGTTTTCCGCGGGTTACCCTCGAGAATCGTTCTCGTGAATGATGTGACGGAGAGATTAAGGGTTGAAGAAGAAAGGGAAACTCTTCTGACAGCTCTGAGGGAAACGCTCAAGGCACGGGATGAGTTCTTAACGATGGCGAGCCATGAATTAAAAACTCCGATCACGTCACTGACTCTCAATACGGATCTGAAAAAACTCATGATAAAGCGCGGTGAAATGAATGCACCTGAAACTGAAGTTCAGGCACTGGAGCTTCAGTCAAAGCAGCTTCATAGGATCAACCGGCTCATTGACGACATGATGGACATTTCTAGAATCCGCATCGGAAAACTTGAAATGAACATGGTGGACTGCGATTTTGTCAAAGTTGTTGAAGAGGCGGTAGCTAAACTCAGTCCTCTCCTTCTTCAATCATTGGGTGAAGTGAATTACGAAGCCCTCGAAACAGCGATGGTTTCCGGTGACCCTTTCCGACTCGAGCAAGTCGTGACAAATCTTCTGACCAATGCTGCGAAATACGGGAACAACAGGCCGGTGAGTATTTCCGTAACTAAAACCGAGACTGAAGTTCTTCTTGCAGTCACGGATCTTGGCCGTGGGATTTCTCCCTTAGACCAAAAAAGAATCTTCACCCGCTTTGAGAGAGTCGTATCCGGGACTGACATTGCGGGCCTCGGTCTCGGACTCACCATCGTGAAAGAAATCGTTGAAGCTCACAGAGGCCATATTTCTGTTTTTAGCGAGATTGGTAAGGGAGCGAAATTTCAAGTGGAACTTCCCCTCCTTTTATCCTGACCTAGACCATCGGAATCTTTGCCCTTTTCCTTTTAATACTCGAGACTTCTGCCCGTTCTCCGATACGCAAAGGGTATGCTTACGCCTAAAATTTTAGTGGTTCTTCTCATCCTTTGGAGCACGTCTCTTTGGGCCCAACCTAATTGCGTGGATGAGACTCATTGCCGCTCGCAATTATTGCGTGTGGAGATTAATAATTCTATTTTTCAGAACAGTGCTCAAAGTCTTCTGCCGGCACTCCAGACATTTTCAGCTTCACCAGTCCTTCCTTCACTGATTGAAAGAAGTTTTCCACTTCCGATCATTCCTTTTCCGCAGAATGCTGAGTCCTGTCTTCGCGAAAAACAAACAAATCCTCTTTTTGCCAATATCAATTGTTCTGATAGAGGTTTGTGTGGAAGAGCTGACCTGAACGCCCAGGTGCGGGAGCTTATGTGCTTCCGACTTCCGTGTTCATTATTTGAAGGAACACTTCACACGGGCTCGTGCGGAAGTACTACCTATATGTACCCGAACGAAGTGTCGTTCCCAACTCCCATTACAATTCAAAAAATTCGAATGACTCCGACCAGAGTCGAGTTCAGCGGAAACCGAGCGAATCTTTGTTTTAATATCAATGAACTTTCACTCAACATGTCAGTTCGCCTGGGACTTGATACCCGCGGCACCCAGATTCCGGACAACGCTCTCAATGTCGGAAACATTAATCCCCTTTTGGATGGCCCGAGAAATGTTTGTGTTACAGCTGACGTGAATATTGGTGCGGCCAATCCGGTATCGAACCTGGTTGTGACGTCCCCTGATGGGACCCCATTTATCTCGGATGAGATGATCCGGAGTGCGTCGCGGGGTCTCACCATTTCCGGTCTTTCAGGATATCCGGCAGACCAGATTGAAAGAATTAAAGCAGAATTAGTTCCCGTGATTGTTCAGCCGCTTCGGGACACGGTGGAAGATTCCATTCGGAAAAGTCTCGCCGATGTTTTTCAAACACAAATTAATACTCTAGCGTCGCAGGGAACCGGCTCGAGCTCACATCTCGTGAGTGGTCAGAATCTTGCCAGTGAACTCGGTCTGGGAAATCTCCAGATCAGAGACCGGGTTTCCATTCTCGAATGCGCCGTTTTAAAAAATTCCAGCAAACCTATACCACCAGATCATGCTTGTGTCGGACTTCCCTATTACGGCGGGCCCATTACGCCAGAGAATTTCTCAAGCCCGACGATCAATGAGTTGATGAACCTTCGGGATACCGCAAGAAATGCTCAGATCACTTCCGAAAGCCTGAAGCAGAGACTTCTTGCCCTGAAACCGCTCATGCTCGATGAGCCGATGTATGGTGACGATCCCAATGATCATTCTGACTTCGCTCAAAGATCAAGAGTAGCTCACCGTCAGAATATTCAACAGGACATTGCTGAATACATTGATCCCATTGTGGACAGTATTTCAACCAACCAGCTTAATAGTCAGATCTTTAACTTTGTCGAAATACAGAACCAACTTTCTAATGGCTCTTCCAGAAATGTCGGTGTCAGTATTCCTGAAATCTGCAGTGACAGAAATCCCTCTCCGCATGCCAGACGCGAAATGAGAAATTGTCCAATCCAGGCGTATGTTGATCTGAATGAATTTAATCAGGTCCTCTCAAGAATGTGGTCAGCTGGACGTTTATGTCAGCAAGGGCGTGGGGCCTATGTTCCGACGCTTGAAGGCGGACAGCAAAAATATGATCCGGAAGGAAAACCTATCGGGTCTGGATGTTATATGGAAGTGGGAGGAATGGGCTGCTACATGAACAATCCTCCTCAGATCCGTTACGATGCGAGAACTAGAAAATACAAAACATCGATTCATCTGAAGGCATGCTATCGTCCACCAGCTTTCCTTGGGATTGGACGCTTCGGCGGTGACTTCAACATTGATTTCTCTTTCTCACCCAAGGCCTGTAACGGGGGTGACTTCTGCATGGATAAGCCAGACGTCAATTGGAGTGTTGTTCCTGGTACAGAGCGCTTCTCTCTCAGACCGGGTGGCTTCCTGACAGGAATTGTGACCGAGGGAATTCAAAGTGCCGTGAACGGTGCGATCAGTAATACGATCAGAATTCCACTGACTTCAAACGTCGGTCCTCTAGCGGGAATTCCGCTTGAAGCTGAAGGTAGAACGGACAGTGGCCCAGGATTTTTCGGCGCTTGCCTTCGCCTAAGAAGTACTTCCGGAGTTACCGGACAATGAAATTTTTTCTCGCACTCCTCTTGATTCCATTTTTTTCTTTTGCTCAGACACCTGCGGGTTCTCAGTGTCAGTCCCAACTTATGCGCCTTCAGGTTGAGAGCAATGCTTTAAATGGCGTCATTTCAAATTCTCAGGCACTTCAGGAAAGAGTTTTACCAACACTCAGGACCTATTTAGATTCAGATGCCTTCAAATCAGGATTTCTCCGGGATTATCCTCTCGTGCCGGTTGGATTCCCGTATGATCACGCATTATGTGAAAGGGAAAAAACAGAATTAGGTAATGCTCATTTTCATGAAATTAACTGCCAGGATCCGGAACTTTGCAGTAATCCACAGGTCAATAGCATTGTAAAAACCCGTTTATGTTTTGCTCTTCCCTGCTCCTTCGTGATGGGATCACGAATGGGCCAGTGTACAAGAAATGCCATCGCAAGACCCGCGCATATGAACTTTGTGGAACCCGTAAAACTAAGCGCACTGACCCTTGTCCCACAAAATGTCTCAATTGACGGAAACAACCTGAGATCGTGTTTCAAGATGACAGCACTGAGAACGCAGATGTCGATCGCAATTGATTTTGAAAATCAGGGAATTCCTTACGAGCAGATTGGTCTCAATCACCTGGAACTCAATCTCGACGGAGAAAGACAGATCTGTCTTAATGCCAATTTTGATCTTTCTCATGTCCCGATTCTTTCCAATGTCCGTCTAGAGAATGTCGGTGGCGGTCCGTTTGTTTCGGATGCCATGATTGATCAGGCACTCCGTGGTTCTACAGTGACCGGACTCTCCGGCTATTCACCGGAGACCTTACAGATTTTAAAAACCACCGGCCTTCCGCCGATGGCGAGGCACTTCCGCTCTTCCATCGAAACCGCCATCGCGGGAGTTCTTTCTACGACTTTTGAGACAACAGTCTCAGGCTATCTCGGAGGACTGAATGGTCAGAGAACACCCACGAAAATGGCGAACACTCCTGATTCCATCATCTCAGAACTTGGCGTGGGAAATCTCTCTGTAAAAAAATACGTTGATCTTATGGATTGCTCACTTCTCAAGCGTGAGCGACTTCCTATTCCCCCAGATCATGCCTGCATGACTGCTGATTACGCTTTCCTTGAACACACCCTGACCCTCTCACGGGTTCCCACTCCCGAGCGTGCCGCCCAACTCTTAAGAGAATCGATGGCGAGGAATGATAATGTTACTTCAGAGGCCTTGAAAGAACGAATCCTGAATCTTGCTCCTCGCTTTGAGAGATTAAATCTTCGCCCGCTTTTTGAAAGTCAGGTAAGACCGCTTTCTGAACAAATTGCCTTGAACCAGAGTCAATCAACACTTACCAGTGGTGTCGAATTCATCGGACAGCTCTCTAATCAGAGTCAACTCAATGTGAGTTTTTGTTTGCCGGATCTTTGCGATCACGAAAAGGCTTCTCCGCATGCGAACAGAAGTATCCCAAATTGTCCGATCCAGGCCTATGTAGATATCAACGAACTCAATAATCTTCTGAGAGCGATGTATACTTCTGGACGTCTTTGTCACCGCGGACGTGGAGATTTTGTTCCACAAAGAGACTCACGTGGCGAGATTGTCCGTGATCATGGCGGACTGGCCCAGGGTCAGGGTTGTTTACTTTCAGTCGAAGAAAATCCTGATGGACTTCGTTGTTATCTGAAGGGAGCACCTCAACTCAAATATGATCCGGCCACACGGCGCTACAATGTCAGTCTTCGCACTCAGGAATGTTTCCGTGGTGGAGTCTTTATTGGTGCCGGAAAAATTGGTGGGGATATCGATTTCAATATCGGTTTTACTCCGACGATTTGTAACGGTGGTGACTTCTGCCTTGAGAATGGTTCGGCCGATTGGCATGTTGTGCCCGGAACCGCTCGTTATGCTTTGAGAGAGTCAAGTTGGCTCAATGGTATGGTGAGAGGAAGAATTGATTCAAATTTAAGAGAGATCATTTCAACAAGTTTACGCTTCCCACTCACGAGTGGTCGGGGGCCTCTGGCAAATATTCCTGTTGTGCCGGAAGGCCGCACGGATATGGGTGAAGGGTATTTCGGGGCATGCCTTAAGGTGCGCTGAGAAGATCCTGGACTTTCTTAACGAGGTCCGCAATCTTAACCGGTTTCGTAAAAAACCCATTCGCATCTTCATTCACAATCTTTTCTTCGGCCAGTGACATGTCTATCCCCCCGGTAATAAAGATTACCGGTTTGGTCGCCAGTCGCTGATTCTGCCTTATCATACGAAGAAACGAGAAACCGTCGATGATCGGCATTTTGATATCTGAAATAATGAGATCAATTTCCTGCTCATTCAAAATCCTCAGAGCATCAGTGACGGAAGTGGCGGTTAAAACCTCCGAGAATGTAAGGAGAAGAATTTCCTTCATCACCTCTCGAAGATCATCCTCATCGTCAACGATGAGAATCTTGCCTTTGGTTTTTCCGGCAGACGAGTTCTTAGAAGACTTCGGAGAATCAGGAGTTGCTTCAACTAATACCGGTAGATAGATCTTGAATTCTGTTCCAACTCCGACTTCTGAGGTAAAATCAATTTTCCCTGCGTGTTCTTTTACGATGGTGTTAACGAGAGACAATCCGATCCCAGTGCCCTTGTTAACATCTTTCGTGGTAAAAAATGGTTCAAAAATTTTCTCACGAAGCTGCACTTCAATGCCACATCCATTATCCCTGATTGCAATTTCCAACTGTTCATTTTTAATTTCAGCAAAGACCTTCACTGCTCTTCCTGGTCTTCCCTCAGAGGCATCCTTGGCATTTGAAATGAGGTTTACCAGAACCTGCTGGAGCCGACCTCGGTTCCCTTTTATTGTTGCCGGCACCCTGCAAAGATCAACAGAAAAGCTTACTTCATCTCTCAGATAAAGCTCTTTAAGGAGATCACTCGTTTCTTTAATCAATTCGAAGGGATCAAAGCTAGTGATCTCATCACTGTCCGAGCGCGCAAAAGTTCGTAGCCCTTTGACGATGTTCGAAATCCTGGAGACAGACCCCTCCATCTTATGAAATTTATCCTTGATGATCACTTTGTCATAGTTGTTCATCACCATCTGATCAGTAATCGTGATAAGACCGGAGAGAATCGCCAGTGGATTGTTAATTTCGTGGCCGACACCTGCGGCGAGCTGTCCGATACTGGCGAGCTTAGCATTGTGAAGGGATTTTACTCTCTCCTTCTCAAGACTCTTTTCCAGTTCCACTTCTTTCGTCCGGTCCCAGTTCACACCATAAAGCTTAACTGGATTCCCTTCGGAGTTCCTGATGACCTGTCCCCGAGTTCCGATAAATTTTCTTTTCCCACCAGGAGTAATAATTTCAATCGTATTTTGAAAGCTATTAGCACCTTCAGCAATTCTTTGAGAGTCATCACTATACGTCTGACGAGATTCTTTGGTGAGAAGCTTTTCCCAAGCTTCAATATTATATGTAAACGTCGATGGATCCAATTCATACAACTCGAACATGGATCGGTCCCAGATATGCTCACCAGTGACGAGATTTAATTTCCAGACACCAATACCAACTGTGTCCATGATCAGTTGGTTTTCTTCGTTGGCCTGGATGAGATCGGTGATATCCGAAAATGTAGCAATAACTCTTCTTCCTTCATTGTCTTTGATCGGCACTGAGTTTATGGTAATCCACCTGACCTCCTCGTTCGGTAGGCGAATTCCCATCTTGACCGACGGAATTCGTTCACAGGTTCTGAGGGCGATGACTGCAGGATGCTCTTTAAAAGGGTAGCGTTCACCGTTTTCACGGATGAGCTCCCAGCCCTTAGGTGTTTTTGATTGACCGGTGAGTTCCTCAGCCGAGAGCTTAAGTATCGAAAGTGCGGCAGTATTGTAGCTAACGATCCCATTTTCATTTAAAACGACCATGCCCTCGCTCATCGATGTCAAGAGCATGAGGTTCTTAAGTTCGGTCTCCACGTCTGAGGTGCGATCCCTGCAGGTACCGGAGATGGCGACCGGACTACCCTGTTCATTAAAAATAACTTTAGAGATTCCCTGCACGTATTTAATTCTTCCATCAGGGAAAACAACCCGGTGATCATACACAAAAGGAGTTCCACTCTCGAGAGCGCGAGCGAGAAGCAGGTCGAGTTCTTTCAGGTCATCCGGATGAATCTTTTCTCGGTAAAGAGTGTGGAGCTTCTCTTTGGATTGCGGCGAAGGAATTTCAAATATTTTGTAATGTTCTTCTGACCAGGTTTGCTCATGCGTCAAAAGATTGTAATACCAGGATCCGGTCTTCGCGATGCTCTGAGCTTCTGTTAACTGGAGCTCCGTTTTCTTTTGCTCAGAGATATCCTGAAAAGTTCCCAGAAGTTTTTGAATTTTTCCATCCGCATTGCGGAGACTTTTACCGATGATCCGGACCCATTTAGCTTTTCCGGTGGAATCAGTTAATTCGAATTCATTGTCAAAAGATTCTCCCGTCACAAGGGAGTTTTGATAGAGTCGCGACATCCGTTCGCGATCATGAGGAGCATAAAATAAAAGACAGTCACTCAGTGCCGGTTTTGAGTCCCGGGATAATTGATAAATTTCATAAATCTCATCAGACCAGGAAATTTGACCGGTCGTTGCGTCGAGACCCCAGCCACCGGTCTTCGACATCTTCTGCACATCACGGTACTGAGCGGAAAGCACTTCAAGTTCGCTATTCTTTTTCCGAAGTTCAAAAAGATCCACCACGTGCCGGGCCAGTGACTTAAGAGTGCTGATCTGAGATTCATTTAAATTCTTGGGCTGGGAATCCACTACACACAAAGTGCCGATGCGTTTTCCACTTGGTGTTATCAGCGGGGCCCCAGCATAAAAGCACACTTGAAGCTCACCCGTAACGGCAGGATTATCACTAAAGCGGGAATCAAGTCTTGCGTCCGGAACAATGAAAACGTCATCACCGAGAATCGCGTGCCCGCAAAAGGAAATGTCTCTTGGGGTTTCAGAAATCGAGACACCGAAGCAGGATTTAAACCACTGCCGCTTCTCATCGATCAGACTCACCAAGGAGATTGTTGTTCCGCAAATACTGGCCGCAAGAGTTGTGATCTGATCAAAAGTTTGCTCAGGAGCGCTCTCAAGAATATGGTAATTCTGAAGCTCTTTTAAACGTTCTTTTTCATCAAGGGGAATGGGTGGCGTAATCATATAAATATCTTATGAAAAGGATGTGATCCAAGTATAAATACAGGCTAAATGATCCTTCAAAACCGCCGAGAATCCAAGAGATAAGGAATTATTAATACGCCCGACTATTTAAGTTGCGCAACCTTGTGTTGACGGAAATTGGCCCTCCCTCGATGATGTTTCTAATCACATTCTCATGGAGGACTCGTGTTCAAAATTACCCTGGCGGGACTTAGTATCCTGTTTGCCTTTTCTGCTCTTGGAACGACCTTTAATCCTCTCACAGTTCCGGAAACTATCCGAATTACAAGCTCTGCTCCAAGAAAAGTTGTCTGGGACACTTTATCAGTCAAAGAAAAGAAGCTGGCGTCGCATCTTCTGGCCGCCGCCGATGCAGGCAAATTTATTCTTCTTCATCAGAATCACCGTCACGGTCTTCTCATTAAGAACATGCTCGAAGCTTCACTCTCAAAGAAAAATCTCGCCGTTACCAAGAAATTCCTCGGAGAAAGTTTTCCAGAATATCTGAACTACACAATCAAGTACGAGGATCAGGTGGGCCCGTATGCCACTTCCAATCGCAAATACGTTTTGAAAAAAGTATCTGCCGCTCAGATCGGAACTCTTTTCAAGCTTCATGCTCCAAAAGCTAAAACTGGAGCCGTTCTTGAATCCATCCGACTCCTCACGGATCCCGCTTATGAAGTCATCCTGAAACCTGAAAACACTTCCGGCGATGAACTGGAAAATTCCGGTAACAATCTTTACGAACACGGCATCACCATGGCCGAAGTCGATGAGGCAGTGAAAAAAGGTCTCAAGTCTGATGTCAACTGTCGCATCGTACGTGACGGTGCCTCGGGACTTAAGTGCCAGGTTCAGGCACTCAATAATCCGGAACTTCCTCTTGAAGTCCGTGCAGCGATGACAAAAATAGTTAAGCACCTGAAAGCGGCACTTCCTTACGCAACAACTGATCAACAGTCAAAACAGATCTCTTCACTCATTCGTTTTTTTGAAAAAGGAAATGTCGAAGATTTCCGCCAGATGAACATCCATTGGGTGAAAGATGGCACGAGCTCGAAAGTCGATTTCATGATGGGCTATGTGGAATATCAAACCGATTACATGACCCTTATCGGTTCATGGGAATCCTATGTGCAAATCGTAGATCCTAAGACGACCGAGATGTCAGTCAACCTCGCCAAGAATGCACAGACTTTCGAAAACAACATGCCGTATGGCCAGTACAAGAAAACTTTCCCTGAAGGTTACTCTCCCCCGGCGATGATGGTTTATTATTTTCAGGAAATTTCATCTTTCCGTTCGGGTGGATACAATCTTCCGAACTACGATGATATCCGCCGTGATGTGGGTGCCAAGAACATTATCCGTCTCGAACTTCCAGGACAGGATCTTGATCCTGCCACGCTGAAAGACCGTCGTGAGATGTATGAAGCCTTTGCTCCGGCGAATAAGGTTGATGACATTGTAAGTTTCTGGACACAAGGACGGAAAACAAAAGTCCTTCTTCACGAAATTATCGGACATGGATCTGGAACATATAACACTGCTAAGTACGGGCCTAAAGAAGATCCGACAACGGTTCTCGGCTCACTTGGTTCTTCTATGGAAGAGCAGCGGGCCGATCTTGCTGCCCTGGTTTTTGGTGCTGACCCGATCATGGTAAAAATTGGTATGTTCAAGGATCAGGCCGAAGCGAACCGTTCGCGGAATGCGATGTATGATTCCTATAACGCCAATTTCCTGCGGGATGTTTCTAAACAGCAGTCACTTTCCGAGGCCCATCACCGCGGGCACTGGCTCATGATGAACATCTTCCTTGAAAAAGGTGCCATCAAGAAGGCCAGCAAAGGCGGAGCTGCCCAGTACACAGACGATACCGTTGTGTATGAAATTGTGGATTACGATAAGTATCACGAAGCGTGTGTGGAACTTCTCGCGCGCATTCAAAATATCAAGGCCGAGCGCCTCGAAGATGATCTTAAAGATCTCTACGCAAAATACGGGGCACTCGATGCCATCAGAGAGCCATGGCTTCAGGCGATCATCCGTCGTGGGAAAGATCTCGCGATCAATGCCGGAACTTACGAGCAGCCTTGGCAAATCGTTAAAGGCGAAGTTCAGACTTTCGGAAACCTTGAGCGCGAAGGTATAGCCCCTTTCCTCGGTAAGTAATTTCTCTCAGGGGTTGGATTCATTCCAACCCCTTCTCATTTTAGCGAAAGAATCTTCTCCAGAAAAAAGAAGGGCCCAAATGGGCCCCTGTGAATTAACTAAAGTGAACAGCGACGGCCATGACAGCTACCTGACGGTCTGTCGTGTGACGGTCTGTCGTGAGACGGTCTGTCGTGCGACGGTCTGTCATGAGAAGGTCTGTCGTGAGAAGGTCTGTCGTGCGACGTAGGTGGATTCCAGCGTGGGCCCGGATTCGTGTGAGAGGGAATCGGACGATCGTGGTGCGGACGATCTGGCTGTGGCCGCGGGAAATGCGTTGGACCCGGAAATGGAGTTGGACCATGATGATGTCCCCAACGATCATGGCGAGGTCGG
>JBKJNQ010000120.1:0-15053 GCA_046593575.1 Bacteriovoracaceae bacterium | reverse complement strand
TAAAGAGCAAAAAAAGAGGACGCATACCAAACCTTTTCGGTCGGTCTTTCTTGAAACTTAAATCCTCTAAGCACCTGAAGAAACGTGAATATAAGAGTTATGTTCGCGAAAATTTATTCCGATATGGATCAGGTGAAAAAGAATAAGAAAAAACAAACACAGATTGATTTCGGAAGTTACTCCGATCTTTTTATGGTCATGGCCTTCGTTTTTCTTCTTATGTATGTGATCACTACTCTCAATAGCGGCATCACGATCATCCAGGAAAAACACAAATCTCAGCAGGCACGCGTTGATCTACAGACGAAGGTTGCCCGTTACGAGCAGAACGTAGAGGAAGCACTCAATGAAACTCAGAAAAAAGAATACCAGGAAGTAAAAACGGGACTCGAGAAACTTCAAGCGGAGGCCCGCGAAGCAAGACTCGATCAGGAAAGACAGGCGAAGCTTGCTCTTGAAAAAGAAAAAGAACTCGAAAAATTTCAGGAATCTGTGAAGACGATGGCCGTGATCCAGGCCCGTGCGAATCAGGCGCTGAAGACCCAACAGAACACGATTGAAAAAACGTCTATCGAACTCAAAGAAAGTTCACGTCAGATTGCTTCCCTTCAGGATGATCTCACCGAAAAATCTGGTGCACTCAATCAGCTCAACCAGGAGATTCAAACTCGCGAAACTGAGATCCAAAATATCCAGAACAGGGTGAAAGAACTTTCTTCCAAAGAAGTTATCGCGAAGAAGCAGAATGAAGAGTTGAAAGGTCTGAAAAAAGATCTTCAGAAAAAAGAGCAGGAACTGGCAACTGCACGTGAAACAGAATCAACTCTGGCGCACGAGAAAGAGCAGCTTGCCACTTTAACCCGTGCCGAACTTGAAAAAGCTCAGGCCGAAAAAGAACAGGTCGCGCGTTCGGCTAAAGAAGAACTCGATCAGCTGGAAAAAACTAAGAACCAGGAACTCTCAACTCTCCAGGAAAAATATCGTAAGGCGACAGAAGGTCTCCGGAAAGAAATTGCCGGATCTCTTGCAGCCAAGCTGAAAGAAAAAGGTATCTTCGCCGACGTAAACAAATCGACGGGTGACGTTACAGTACGCTTTACCAACGCTTATTTCGAATACAATAGCTCGGTTCTGAAAGAGGAAATGAAAAAAGAACTTGAATCCTTCATTCCTATCTATGCGAAGAGCTTATTTGAGAACAAAAAATTTGCTGCATCCATTTCATCCGTCGAAATCGTGGGATCATCTTCACCGTCTTTCAAAGGTCAATATGTGAACCCGCGGGCTCTCGCTTCTGAAGATGAAAAGAATGCCATGAATTACAATCTTGATCTGTCTTACCGACGGGCCAAGAAAATTTTTGAACACGCCTTCCTTTCGAAAAAATTTGATTATGATCATAAAGGCGAGATGATTCCCCTGATCAAGATCTCGGGAACCGGTTACCTCCAGGCCATTGATGATTTAAGCGAACTTCCTGTGGAAAAACAGGACAAGAAAAAAGGCTTCTGTGGTCAGTACGATTGCCAGGCCTTCCAGAAAGTAACATTACGATTTAACCTGAAAGATAAAGTATCCCAGAAATAGCGAGGACGTTATGCAGGCGATGATTAACCAATTTCTGAATTTAGCCAATGCCTGGTTGATTCCGTTTATGTGCGGAGCCTTCATAGTAGGAATCGGATTCCGTGCCTGTCTTTATTTCCTGAAAAAATCCCAGCTCAAATTCGCCAAGCATATTGAGAAAAAAATCTATATGTATCTCATTGAAGGCGAAAGGAAACACGAAGGTGTTGAGAAACATAAAGAAAACTTCCCCGCCCTCACACGAGAACTTGTAAACGTGTCTTATAATGAACTTTATGAAATGAAGATTGAGAAAATGAGACGTAAACTGGACTACGTGACCACCATGACGGACAGAATGTTTCTTTTACTTGAAGGTGCCAAGCGCCTGAATCACGATCTTGCCATTCAACTTCGCTATCATCGGACTGAGGAAACTCAGCCAAATTTTGAAGAGATCACAAACTACGTAACGACGACCAATCCCGCCTACTCAAGACTTTTTGGTATTTTCTCTAACCGCTCTCTCAGCTCTTGTATCAGTCTTCTTCCCGGGCTGTTTGTTATCGGAGGAATTTTCGGTACATTTGTGGGGATCATGCAAGGTTTGCCAGAACTCTCAAATATGGATCTCACCTCTCCGGAACTGACCAAGAAAACGATGGATGCCTTTCTCATCAACATTGCCTACTCCATGAACACTTCGCTGGTGGGGATTGCTCTTTGTGTGATGATGAATGTCCTTAATACTATTTTTGATTCCGAAGACCTCGACGAAGAATTCTCAGAAAAAATAAAAAGCTGCCTTGTTCTCACGTGGAAAGAATCGATGATGGCCCGTCATCAGGTACCTGATGCACCGGTGATGATGATTGAAGGTGATGAACCACCTCCTCTCAAAGTAGCTGTCTGATTTATGAAAAGCTTTCTGCTCCTCATGTGTGCCACCTTTCTGGTTTCGTGTGCCAATCTCTATAAAGAGCGTGCCTACGTAACGGAACTTTCTTCATCAAGTTCTCTGAAAGGAAACTGCGGCACTTCGACTTCACAGAACCGGATCGAAATTAAATCCCCAAAAGGCCTCGTAAGTTTTCAGACCCCCATTCATTATGATTATTGGTGGACCGGACCCCTGGTTCTTCCGCTATTTCCCATTGCAAAAGAGCGGGCCGATCCATCCTTCGTGAAGATCACACTGGAAGCAGATATGGATGTTTTGAATCGTGATGAGCTCATGACTTCGGAAATCTTCATCAAGAGTGACAAAGACACCATCAAACCTCAGACCATTGTGTATACGACTGATGAAAAAAGAGAAAAATTTATTATCCAGTTTGATTCACCCAAATTGGTAGACGCGAAAAGATTCAGGCTAAAACTTCCGGATTCTCTCATCAAGGAATCTCTGATCCTCAACCTGGCAACAGAAACCCATTATGTTCCCCTCTTGCCGGTCATGATCGGAAATTGCGTTACGAATTGAATGAATGATTGAAAAATAAAATGGTCGGGGTGATAGGATTCGAACCTACGACCACCTGCTCCCAAAGCAGATACGCTACCAGGCTGCGCTACACCCCGACTCAAAAGATGAGACAATATTTTTAAGGCTTTCTGGTGATTTTGTCCACGCTTTTTGGCCTATTATGGTCATTCAGTTGAGGTTTTTCCGATACATTTGAATCGCCAGATCGGCTTCGTCTGAGAGTTTCAAAAAGTCTGATCCCCAACCACTAGAATGACTTACTTCCTGAATCGGCCCAGTAGGAGCAAATAAGACTACGAAATCGGACTCGTCCCAGCTCAGGTTACCCATGATTTTCGTCTGCAGTTCATTGAGCTCAAGAAGTGCCTCGGCTTCGTTTTCCCATGTGGACCAGAGGAAATCATTACCCTCGAGAGCGAGCAGTTTTTTGGCGTTTTCCAGGACCTGAATGAGGGGAAAGTTCCCTTTGTGTGACACCATGCAATTCTTAAACAATTTTCTCTGAGGATGATTCAAAAAAGCTCAAAGCCGCCTTGGAAGCTTTTGCCCTGTGCGAAAATTCATTTTTCCAATCCGGAAGTTCGGCGAGGGTCGCCCCATCATTCTCTTTTCTTTCCGGAATAAAGACTGGGTCGTAACCAAAGCCACCTGACCCTTGAAGTTTTTCACCGATAGCTCCGTGAACTCTTCCTTCAAAAAAATAATACTCTTCTTCGGAGAAATAAAAGCAAAGAACGCAGACAAAGTAAGCGTTTCGATTCGTGATATTTTTTTCAGAGTAGAGCGAGAGTATGCGCTCACATTTCTGTGAATACTCTTTGAGATCCGGGGCATATCGCGCACTCTGAACACTCAACAAATCCGGGAAGGCCTCAAGCACAAGTCCTGAATCATCAGCGAGCGTAGGAACTTTATAAACATCAAAATAAGCGCGGGCCTTAAGAAGCGCATTTTCTGAAAAGGTTTTTCCAGTTTCATCCACATCAAGTGTTTGTGGTGAAGGATTGACTCCCAGTTTTCCGTCAAAGAGTTCTTTAAACTCTTCAGCTTTATGAGCATTTCCGGAAGCCAGGAGAAACGATTTCACGAAAGACGATCCAGAATCACTCTTTGCTCTTTCATGACGACAGTCAGAGTTTTCTGAGCGCAGGTAAGAAGCGCCTGAAGCTGTTCCATAGAGAACGGTTCACCTTCAGCTGTGCCCTGAACTTCGACAAATTTCCCATTAGAAGTCATGACAATGTTCATGTCTGTTCCACAGGAAGAATCCTCTTCATAATTAAGATCGGCGATAATATCGCCGGCTTTATTAATCCCGATGGAGATCGCTGCCAGCCCTTCGCGGATAGGATTCTCTTTCAGAAGACCATCTTTCATGAGTTTTC
Source organism: Bacteriovoracaceae bacterium (assembly GCA_046593575.1). Classification (GTDB taxonomy): domain Bacteria; phylum Bdellovibrionota; class Bacteriovoracia; order Bacteriovoracales; family Bacteriovoracaceae; genus Peredibacter. The sequence goes on along the minus strand of JBKJNQ010000120.1, from coordinate 10,616 downwards.
TCACCGCCATCTCAAGAGCAATGTACGCTCCGGAAATAGAGGTGGTTCTTGTTCCTCCATCAGCGACAATCACATCGCAATCAAGCATGATCGTTCTTTCTCCAAGTTTGGAAAGATCCACCACTGATCGTAGAGCACGTCCAATGAGACGCTGAATTTCCTGAGTTCTTCCTGATGGTCCTTTTCTCTCGCGATCTGAACGCGTATGAGTGGATGATGGAAGCATGGCATATTCAGCTGTGAGCCAGCCCTGACCTTTGCCTTTCAGGAAAGGAGGAACAGACTCCTGCACGGAAGCTGTGATATGTACTTTAGTGTTTCCAAACTCGGCGAGCACAGAACCATGAGCATACGGATTGATGCCAGGGGTGAAGCGGATCGGTCTGGGAGTATCACGTTTGATTAGTGACATGGAGAACCTCGGTGATTAAGCACGTTCATGTAGACGTTTGTGATTCTACACAAGATCTCCTTAAAGAACAAACTTCAGGAAGTGGAGAAATCCTTCTGGTAAGTACGAATCGACAAACGAAAGGAAGAGGGCGTGGAGCAAATGTCTGGGAAGATCTTCCCGGAACATTGTGTTTCTCACTTATCGTTGAACCTCATGCTGTGATGAGTTTCACAGCACTTGAAATCTCATTACTCTTGACGCGTTTTTTTGAATTGGAAGGCCGCATTCTCGGACTGAAGTGGCCAAATGATTTATGGGATTCAGAGGGATTGAAGTGCGGCGGAATTTTAATTCAGGGGTCTGGCGCCCGCCTTTATGCCGGCATTGGCCTGAATCTTTTTTCAAACCAAAAAGATTTCGGGGGCGTTTATTCCGCGGACTTTGCTGTTGATAAAAAATTCTGGAGTTACCGGATTGCCCAATACATTACTTCTCATCGCTACACTCAGACAGATACCTTGATCAAAGATTGGGAAACCCGCTGTCCTCACATGAAAAAAGAAGTCATCATCACTGAAGGTAATGAAAGTTGGAGAGGAACATTTATGGGACTGGGAGGGCATGGGGAGGCAGTTCTCAGTACGGATGAAGGTATGAAGAATCTTTTCAATGGAACATTGCGAATTATTTAGTCTGACTGATGATTTTGTCGGCGATTTTGCCAAGTTCCTGGCGAATCAGGTTTTCGGCGAGATCAGGAATAACTTCCCAAGAAACTTTTTCGACATTTTTTCGGAACATTTCATCCATGTATTCTTTCACGTACTTCTTAACGAGATCTTCCATCTCAGGGCGCAGTTTTGAAATGATATCTTCAGTATTAGCGATCTGAATGCCTGGCTGAGTAGGTTCCATGTTTGGCTTGGCGAAAATATCTGAGCCAGTATCATTCCACGTGATGGAATCAGCATCATCGATCGGCTTAAAGAGTGAGTCATCAAAATCATTACGGCTTGGCTGGAATCCGGATTTCATTTCTTCAATACGTGAAGAGACTTTCTCTTTCAGGTCTTCAAATTCATCGGCCTGCCAGAGATCATCAGCGACTTCATCATGAATCTGGGCCTCAAGAGAATTGATATCCGTTTTCTCTTCAACATAATTACCTTCGAGCTCAAGCGCAAACGAATCATCATTGAGAGTTTCAAGTGGAACCAGTTGCGGCTTGCGACCGGCAGGTTTTTCAGGAGCAGGAGTTTCATCTGCCGCTAGTTCCAGCGATGGATAATCGAGATCATTATTCTCCGGGAATCTTTGTTCAAACGGAGATGGCTCTTTTGCTTTTGGAGCTGAAACTTCTGCTTGCGCGGGCGCCACAGGCTTAGCAGCAGATATCACCGGAGGTAACTCCATAGAGGAAGAATTGTCCTGACCAATAACACCGGGAACGCTCATTCCCCAATCCGTCATCTCCTTGGCCAGAGCATTCGGATGATGGACTTCCATTTCAAAAGCGGGTTCTTCTTCGATTTGAATCAAGGGATCAGTTGTATGGCTCATCTGCCACTGGTCTTCCGGTTCGGCTTTAAGAAGCGTTGGCGCCGGTATTTCCTTCTTGGCTGCTGGATAAGGAATTTCTCCCTCATCAAATGATTCGATCATCTGGCGGCAAAGTGCGATGAATTTATTGGAATCAAATGGTTTAACAATTTTATCCGTAGCTCCGCACTTCTCCATCGCAGCATCATCAACGGTATCGAAAGTTCCCAGAAGGAGAAGGATTTTTGCAGATGGAACGAGCTCAAGAATTTTTGAGCAAAGGTCGTAGCCGGTATACTTCTCAGAAAGATTGAAATCTAGGAAAACAATTTTTGGTTGAATCAGCGGAAGTTTTTTAAAGAGTTCATCTTCAGATGAACATTCAGTGATGTCATATGGCTGGTTGGCCAATGTGATCTTAATAACTTTTTGAATGGTGACGCTGTCGTCGGCCAGCAAAACTTGGTGATTCATACAAAAAGTATAATTGCCGCGGTGACTGAATGGGAACGAAAAAAACTTTAAAACTCGAGAATCATTGCCGTTTGATTATCCAGGTTGCCCCGAGAGTTGGATAGTTTTAGTAAGCTATTCACTCTTTCTTGAGCATCCGGGGCATTCTTATTCATCACATAGAGAAGCTCATCCTCAGTGAGGTGAGGGTAAATTCCATCTGTGAGGAAGAGAATCTTATCTCCTTCCATCAAGCGAACTTCCCGTAAGGTTTGTCCAAGGTCAGGATACATCCCCATGGCATTCATGGGTGCGCTTTTAAATTTCCATGTCGTTTGATCCTGGGCCAGTGGTCTCCAGGTGTCTTCCTGAATAATCTTAGTGAGAGCACCCTGCCGAAAATGATAGGCCGTACAATTCCCTACTCCTACCAGTACCAGAAGACTTTCGGCACGAACCGCAACCAATGCACTGGCACCAGCTCGCTGGTTCACTGGCTTGGTGTGATTATCTTTGATCAGATTATGATGGGCATTCAGAAGGGCATTGGTAATAGCATTACCTTCGAGTAGGTTTCTTGGATTGTGGTAAAGAGGCATCGTAGCGTTCGGATCCCGCGAAAGTTCTCCGTAAAAATGACGGATGTCTTGTTTCAGTTTATCAACCGCGCGATCTCCCACTCCCGATCCGCCGAAACCATCAAAGATCATAAAGAGCTCATGATCAAAGTCGAAATCATATCCATCTTCATTCACCTGAAGATATGGACCTTGATGAGTCTGGGCCGCATAAGCTTTAAGTCGCATCCTTACTCCAAATAATTTTTAAGCTTCTCGGTCGCTTTCTTGTAGTAGTCACTGTCACTTGGGGAGATCTGCTGAACCTCCTGGAATTTCTCTTTGGCATCATTAAAGAGACTGAGAGATTCTGCAATGATCGCTTCGCGATAAATTTTCTTGGAGCGATTCTCAAGAAGATTTTTGATTTCATCCACTTCATTTAAGGCTTCTGCGTTAGTCGGTTCAAGTTTCAGGACGTCCTGAAAAGATTCATAGGCCGCTTTCAGATCCTGCCCCTCTTTTAGCGAACGTGCTTTTCCGATGACCGGACCCAACTCAGAATTCAGCTCATTTTTGGCATCACTTAGCATGTCACTAGCTTCTTTAATGAGGTCTTCATCCATTCCCTGCTTGCGAAGGAAATCATCAAGCTTCAACGTGGCCTTGTACCACTCTTTTTTCAGATAAAGGGTTTTACCAGGTGAGAGAGCATCCACCATTCGCTTTCTACTCGCCGTCTTCGCTGCAAGCTCGAGTGCTTTTCTCTCTTCTTCTTTTTGCCACGATTCAAGTTCGAGCTTAAGTTGCGCGACTTCAATATTCTCCGGATCTTTTTCCGTAATCTGGGAAAAGTAACTTTCGGCAACCTGGACCTTATGATCCTTCACTGCCTCTCGAGCTTTGGTGAGAAGCTCATCAATAATTTTTTTCGTCTTGATTCTTTCTTCTTCGGCCCGTCTTTCCGTTTCAAGTTCTTCGAGACGCTTGATTCCGGCTTTGGTTTCAGAAAGATATGAGGTCACCCGTTTATATTCGGGATCTATAGATACGACAGTTTCCAATTCCCGTAATGCTTCAGTGAAGCGAGACTGCTCGAAGAAAGAGACACCGAGCTCGTAGGCGACGTTTCTCTTATTCTGAAGTTCCTGGGAAAGATTGAGCTTAGGCTTTTGATTCGGGTTCTGAACCACAGGTGCTTTCTTTGGTGTTTGCTTAACTTCTGCTTCCGGTTCGTAGAGGAAGAGGGCCAGGAGTGCTACCCCACCGACCATGATCATTCTCTTTTTATGGGCAGGATTTTTCCACAGCCTCTTTAAGAGAGATTTCTCCACCGGCGCATTACTATCAAAGGCACCATCAGCACCATCAGATTCAACGAGCTCTTCTTCAATTTCTTCTGTTTCAATGACCTGACCCTGCTCAACTGGCATCAGTCGATCACGTTCAGCATTTAAGAGGTCGGACTTCACTTCAAGCGTAAAGCTTGTGCTACCAATAACGAATTCATCACCCGGCATAATCGCTGATCGATTAATCCGCTGACCATTGAGAATTGTTCCGTTAGATGAATTCAAATCCTCAAGGAGGATGGCACTTCCGTTTCTTTTCACCACAGAGTGAACAGAAGATACTTCCGGGTCAGTCAGGATGATTTGACACTTATTAGTATCGCGACCGATAAATGTTTCATTCTGGTTGATGATGTATCGGTCATAGGGAGCGTGTTCACCGAAAAGTATCAGCTCGTAAATGACAAAACTTTGGTCTACGCGAGTTCGCTCCTCTGGTTCAAGCGCCGAGATACCAAATTCATCCTGGGCAACAACTTCATTATTATTCTCAAAAGCACCTTCCGCTTCACCATCTTGAGGTGCAGAGGAAGCCGACTCATCGAGAAAGTTGCCTCCAAGTTCATCCTGGTTCAGAAGCCCCTGGTCGAGGTCATCATTTAAGGATTCTGTATCAAGCGTTTGATCATTCTCGAGTTCTGAAGCGTTCAGGGCATCAAGTCCCATGGAGTCTTCGTTATGGGGAGCAACAGTCTGTGCCTTTGGTGCGGCCACAATTTCAGTTTTTCGAGATGGGGAAGGCGCATGGATGGGTGCCGTCATCGCTGGTTCTTCAATACTCGTATGAGCAGGACGATAATCCCGAGTCTGAGGCATGACTATTGATGGTCCAATTTCTGAAACCAAGAGCGAGTAAATACCGCATTTAATTTCATCACCGTTACTAAGATTAACTTTTCCAGTATCCTTTCCATTAACGTTCATCGTGCCAAGCTTCGTAAGCTTTTCACAATACCATCCATTGTGATCATTAGAGATCACGAGATGATGACGTGAGATCAGAGGATCATCGATCCTCACATGGCAGTCTTCTGCCCTTCCCACATAAATTTCGTACCGCTCAGACTCATCTGGTGTTTCCACCAAAACAGTATCAATTGGTACGTTGTTTTTTAAGACAGCTAGTCTCACCCTCTTCCGTTCCTTGTTTTAATTCGAGGTCTTTAATTTTCTTTTCGGCATCTTTAAATCGCTGATCTTCAGGCACGTTATATAGAAGTCTGATGATCGAACAGTACGAAACAATCGCACTCTTATATTTTAGCGAAGATTCATCTCTTTGCGCTTTCTGGATCTCCTGTCTGATCGAATTATCCAGATCTTCCTTGGACTTACGGAGATAGAACTCTGCTTGACCGTCTTGAGGAGCAATGATCAGTGCCAGATTAAATTCATGAATCGCCCGATAGTAGTTCCCTTCACGATATTCGCGTAAACCTCTCTGGAAAATAGAATTGAGCTTTTCCTTAACCTGCTTGTCTTCATTCAGTCTGCGTTTACGGAGAACACTATCTTCAGTTGCTGTAACTTCAATAGGAGCCGTCCGGGCAACGCCATTCAATCTCTGCTCAGGTTTCGGAGAAAAATCATCAAAGAGAAAAAGGGCCAGAAAGATGACAACAAGAATCAGAAAGGGAATTGCAGTCTTCTTACCTTCTTCTTCAGGCTCAAAATTACTTTCCTTGATCACTTTATTTTTTGTAGTGACTTCAACTTTCGCAAATTTAAAAACAGTCTGACCAACAATCAGTTTGTCGCCCTCAATCAGCGCCTGCTGGGTAATCTTTTTATCGTTTATCATGACACCATTCTGCGAACCAAGATCTGTCGCCACCCAGGTATCACCTACTCGGGTAATCTCACAATGCTCCCGGCTTGCCTTGGCGTCATTGATTTTCACATCTGTCTTCTCACCACGGCCGATGACAATACGATTACCGAGAAGAACAAAAGCTTCGCCCTTGGTTGAACCCGTAAGAGTCACCAGCCGGAAATACGTTCCAGCTTCTTTTGGCGACTCAAAATGTTTCAGGACAAGGACGTTTTTCGCCATCAGGTGTTCCTTACGAAGGTTATATAGAAGCCCTTCGCAAACTTATCTTTACCGATGATTGTCGCTACATTTATTTCAACTTCTTTTCCGCCAATGTCGTAGGTCTCTTTCTGGTTACAACCTTCATTCGAAGCAGACTTGTCACAGAGATCAATAATGGTTGCCGCAAATCCCTGATCCCGGGCCGTATCAAGAATCGACTGGCCTTGAGAAGCATTTTCACGAATACCGATCAGATCTTCACATTCCAGATTGAGATGCTGGATAACTTTTTCTGCATTGAGAATCATTACCGGCCCCTGGGCACCCATCAGGAATTCATGAAGAGTTCTTAGATACGAGCCATCTTCTTCAATCTCCTGCATACTTCCGGTGTCAGTGTTCTGCAAATCCCTTAACCTCGAAAGAATACTGTTCACAGTATTCCGAAGGGGAATAATTTCTTTCCAAAGCTGATTGGATTGAAGTTCTTTCTGTCTTCCACGTAAGACGCGCTCAATTTGTCTTCTCATTTCATCGAGCGGGCGGACGGTCATGTAATACAGGAATCCGAAGAAGATAATCGCAACCATCGCCGAAGTAATAAGAGATTCGAGATAGGCCTTCTGGTTATTAGAGGCTTCTCTGGCGAGCGATGATGGTGAGAATTTAATGGTAATGATGGCAACGACAACATCACGACCAAGGTTTTTATCATGTGCCTTAATAGCGCGGGCAATACCGATGATGTTACTTCCAAGATATTTCGTGACTGTTACGTCCTGGTTTTTTTCAAGGCGATACAGGTTTCGGACCAGGTTATCAAAAGGATCATTGATGAAGGCGTTGAGCTCAGCGATGGGACGGATAATACGCCCCTCATTATCGAACAGACGATAACTTGTCACACCCTCTGCATCTGCACTTTCAAGAAATGATGTATTTACGTTATCGAGGTTCTTGTCCCTCAGATGGACGTTATTAAACCTGTCGACTTCGGCAGCATATTGCTTCCCCCTCATGGCGATCTCTGCAGTGAGAAGATCACGACTGTCTCTTAAAACCGGGAGAATCGTAAGGGCAATATTGATGGCAATGAAAATGAAGAGAAGAATCCCTACCAGCGCTGCCCATTCATACTGCTCATTGAAACTGTACACAATAGGCATGATCTTGTGCTTAAAGACCCAGATCGGTTTGGCCACCAGGGACTGTGGCATTGGCTCGGTCTGCTCCAGATCATCGTAAGATTCTTCCTCGGCGGAGCCATCCTTCAGAACCTTTTTCTTGATGATGATTTTTTTCTCAGTCACATAGACGAGCTGGAGGATGAGATTGGGAAGAATGATCTTATCACCGTTTTTTAATGTCGCTTTCGAAAGTGGTTTTTCATTAACCAGAGTTCCGTTGGCACTTTCCAGGTCTTCCGCGAAAACTGTGTCACCATTAACTGTAATCTTCAGGTGTTTCTTGGAAACTCCCTCGGCCAGAATGGATATCGTACATTCCTGCGAGCGACCAATGGAGTTTTCCCCTTCTTCAAGGACAAATTCCTTCCCACGCAAACGTCCGCCAACTGCGACGAGTTTAAACATGAGTTACCTCCAGCACATCACCCTCTTTCAGATCATGAGGAAGAAGTCCAGTGGGCAGTTCGAGAGTCTTTCGTGCTTTGAAATAAAATCTGGTAAATCGCCATGGCTTAATATCCCGGACAATTTTTATCACTACGCTATGCTTGTTCAAAAAGACCAGATCAAGATCAAATTTCATGAAAGTTGTCTGGATGGAATTTGTGTCAAAAAGAATTCCCGGAACATGAGGAGCTGTCCGGAACATATATCCTGTAAGCTTCAACCAGAAGTTATTCGCCACCATGACATCTTTCACAAAAATATTTCCCTTATGGGCCACATTCACCTTCATGGATTTCCTGATAGGGCCTTAAGACCCATTGGCGCAAAAATCGCAATAATCACTGCCGGCATGATGAAAAGAATCATGGGGAACAGGATCTTGGTTGCAGCAGTTGCACCTAATTGCTCGGCACGGGATGATCTTTTCACCCTCAGCTCGTTTGATAATTGTTTCAAGATCGGCGCAATGGAAGCACCGACGGAGTCAGCCGCAATGAGAGTGGCGCAGAATGAGTTAATCTCAATAATGTTCACTCTCCAGCTCAACTGACGTAATCCTTCTGCACGGGAGGAACCGATCTTCGTTTCTTTAATCAACATTTCGAATTCTTCCACTAAGGGACTCGGGGGTGCTTTCTCAATCACCCGCTGAATGGCCGCCATGAAATCAAGGCCAGCTTCAACCGATAAGGCGAGCATATCCACAATGAAAGGCATCGCGAGAAGAACCTTGTTTTTTCTCTGATCGATAAGACCTGAGAGCCATATCTCCGGATAGAAATATCCGGCAATTCCCATAAGCGGGATATAACTTAAGTCCCACTGCTCTTCAACAATCCAGCGGATCGCCAGGAAGACGAATGGTCCACCAAGAATCATGAAAAACTTAAGTGCCACGAATTCTTCCGGACTCATGTCTTTGGAGAGACCAGCATTTGCTAATTTTTGGCGGTACTTCGTCTTAATACTTTGTTTATTTTTAGACCCCTGAACGAGCGGAACAAAATATCTCTTATAAAATGGACGCGTGAGGCGAATAAATAACTGAGTGTTTTTTACTTTGGCATTCTCAGCATCTTCCAGAGCTTCTTGTGTCTTAAACTTATCCTGCTCTTCGAGAAAAACTCTTACGATAATAAAAATGGCAATGAACACCAGAACGAGTGGGGCAAAGAAGAGAAGGTTGTTTTCTTTTCTTTTCGAGATCTCAGCTGTCTTTCCGTACCCGAAGATTTTTACTTTCTCTGAGAAAACAAGACCGCAACTGTTTGCACCTCTCTTCAATTCAAGAGCAGAGGTTCCTTCTTTATCTAAATAGATACGGTTCGAAAGCCATTGATCGTTAGCAAGACTGATTGAGATAGATGAGTTTGGAGTGAATGTCTGATCCCCGGCATAGGTAACAGCATCAAGATACACAACACATTCTGATCGATTCAGAAGAACAGATTCAATTTTTAATTTTCCGGTTTCACCATTTTCTGTTTTATAAAAAATCATCGTTCCGATAATTTCCGGATTAAGTAAAATCGGTACGTTCTGAAATTCTTGTTGAATGGAGTTGATGCATGCTGGGCCGATCTGATTGAAATCCTGCGGACAAATATTTTGAGACCACGCGTGATAGCCTGGAACAAAGAGTGCCAAAATAATTAGAACACTACGCAAAATCATCTGCATCAATTCAGTAACCTCACTCTGATGAGATCTACTTTAAGATTAGCAATAAATTGCTAACCGTTGGGAATATCAGGTAAAAGGGAAAAAATGACCGTTTCAGACTTTTGCAGTCAGAAATTTATTCCATTGATCCATGAGCATGCGGGCCTCTTGGGAATTGAAAACATCGGCTATCTTGGGAATGTAGATGGGTTGGTAATTAGCAAAGTTCTCTTTCTTGCATCTCTCGATTCTCGCCTGTTTTTCGTCGAGAATTTCCTTCTTCAGGAGTCTTTTCTTAGAGTGCTCACGAATGACATTCACCGCCTTCATGGCATTCTCCATGGTTTTATAGACCAGGATATCAGCTCCTGCGGTGATGGCCTGAATTGCACCTTCTTCCGTAGTAAAACGATCGGCCACTGCTTTCATTTCCATATCATCGGTCACAACAATCTTACTGAACTTCGTTTCCTGTCTCAGAAAATCATAGGCCTTCGGACTGAGTGAAGTCGGAAGTTTGTCATCAATCGCGTCCACCAGAAGATGCGCCATCATCATGAACTCAACCCGCGACTTTGAAGCTTTCACGAAGGGAATCATCTCTCTGTCACGCAACTGAGCGAGACTTGTTTTCACCAAAGGGAGATCAAAGTGAGAATCTTTCGAAGTATCACCATGACCGGGAAAATGTTTCGCACACGCCAGAACACCATTGGTCTGAAGTCCACGAATGGCAGCACTGATGTATTTTTCTACTGTGATGGCATCGGTCCCATAGGCCCGGTCGCCAATGACTTTGTTATCAGGATTAGTCAGAATGTCGCAGGTCGGGGAATAAGTCAGATTGATTCCACAGGCAGAAAGTTCTTTTGCCATGATCTGGTGAATTTCAAAAACTAATTTCGGTGAATCCATTCTGGCCAGTTTGTCATTTCAGGTATCAATGACACGGGCCTTACTCCGTAAGAAACCGAAGCTATTCGCGGCGAG
>JBKJNQ010000116.1:0-6631 GCA_046593575.1 Bacteriovoracaceae bacterium | reverse complement strand
TGATTGACTCATTTTAAGCCCAACCCTGTATCGATTTTTGCGAATAGAAGTTTATTCTTTCGAGAAAATTTAATATGTTCATTCCCATGACTAAACTAATAATTCAAATACCCTGCTTCACCAAGCTTGATGTACATACCAGGTTCTTATCGGAAGCTGATAAGGTTTCTTTAATGGATTGTTTTGATCGGAATCTTAAGAGTAAAGGTTGTGCAGTCACTGTTTTCATCCAGATAAATATCTCCCTTGTGAGCAAGGGCAATACCCTTTGAGATACTGAGTGAAAGCCCGGTTCCTTTTCCTACTTCTTTGGTTGTGAAAAAAGGCTGAAATAGCCGCGAGCGGACTTCGGGAGAAATCTGGAGGCCGCCGTTCATGACCTGGATTTCGACTTCTTTATCTCTTTCAACAAAAGAAATCCGGATCCAGCGTTTCATCGGATCTTTTACTCCTTCGAGAGCATCGAAAGCATTTTTTATGAGTGAAAAAAGAACCTGCGAAATCTGCATTGGTTGGCAGTGAACGAGAACCGGAGGAACAGGAGCAACAATCATTCTGATGTCATTGGCCTTGATCATTTCATGACAAAAATTCAGCGTTCTCTGAATGATGTCTTCCAGTGGACGATCAACTTTTTCCACATCCTCGCCCTGCTGGGAGAAAAATCTCAGACCATCAATCACTGACTTAATCTGATGAATCGCGTCCTGGGTGTTCTGAATTTTTCTTTCGTACTCTTCTTTCATCGTGCCGTCGCGCTCAAGGTAGCGTTCAAGTTGTTGAACTGAGCCCATGATGATCATGAGAGAGTTGTTCACTTCGTGGGAAAGCCCTCCCGCCATTTCTCCCAAAGCTGAAATCTTTGATGCGTGAAATAGTTTGGTCGTTTGATTAACGAAGGCTTCCTGAGAGAGGCGAAGCTCTTCCACAGAGTTTTCAAGGTTCACCTGGTTTCCAAGTCGCTCTATCTGAAGTTCACGGACGGTCTTGAACTGGAGCAACTGGTACATCGCAAAAATGGAATAGGATATCAGAAGGTAGACTCCGCTATCCTGCTCCCACGATAGCCACTGAATCACCGCCACTATCATCAGAGGAATCATGCATGCTGAGAGGAAGGGTAGGAAGAGACTTCGAGTATTTGAAAGTGTCACCAGGGATCCTGAAAGAGATCCGGTCATGAGCGAAATAAGCACAGCGAAGTGAAGTCCGTTGTTCTGAATTTCGTAAGCGGTAAAAGAAAAGATTATTCCCCAGGCCAGAGAGTTTCCCCAGATGGAGAGCTGAATTTTTCGCCAGGTTTTCTGGTGAGGCATTTTGATGTAGGAACGGCAGGCAAAAAATCTCAGGACGGCAGAGAAGAACATGAGGACAGTGGCGGCCTGAATGTAGGCCGCGAGCTGAACCGTTTTGAAATGGTAAAAATAAATGAAGACAGAGAGAAGAGAAAACGCGACAGAGGCGCCGAGACTACGCTTGGCCACTTCTTCTTTGAGAAGACTGCGGATTTTATCCTCTTTAGGGGATGACATGCTTCGTTTTTTACAAGAAGCCGGGGTTTCCCACAAGGGAAACCACCGGCAGAAAGGTAAGATTAAGGTTAATAAGCGGAAAACGGGTCATTTTACGGGATGGTACTCGAGCCTCGCCCTGTTCTCCATTGGACAATCGCTGCTTCAAACTGGGCAGCTATCGCTGCTCCCTGGGCGGCACCGATGCCCTGGTGACCATTTCTGATCTTGTTAGCAATCAGCGAGTTCGAAGGAGTTCCAAAATTCACCAGTCCAGCAGACAAGACATAGTCGTGAGCAGTGAGAGGATCAGGAGAAGCGTGAGGTCTCATGGCCGTGTGACAGGCAGTACAGTTTTGTCGGGAGATCTGATAGACCGAAGACTGGAATGAAGACAGGGAGAGAGTATTCACTACACCTGTGTAGACTTCGAGCATTTCAAATTCAAAGTGGAATTTATCAAGGTCAACACCTTTGTCTTTCAACACAATCATCGGGAATCCGGAGAGCCTTCCGTCGGTCGGAGTCGCAATTTTATCTACCGTTGTGTAGGTCGAGTTTTGTGGACTCCAGATATTATTCACCATCAGACGGACGTTTTTCACGCGGATATTGGCCGTCGGAGTGACGATCCTTGGACTTGAAAGAAGGTAAGTGTACATGTCGTAGTCTGAAACATCGATCTGGAACTTCACACCTGGCTGATTAACAACTGTAGAAATATCAAAGGAGAGTGTGACACCCAGGTAACTTGCGACGTCTTCGCCGTTAAACATGGTGTCTGACGTCACAAAGATTTTGTAAATTTTTGTTCCGTCTTTGCGTTCACGAAGTGTGAGAGTGTAATTACCTGCTGAAGGAATCGCAATCGTTCCCGGCATGAGACGCCAAGTTGGATTTCCACTTGCCGTTACTTCAAACTGACGGATTCCTCCGATATAAGCGGCAGGAGTTCCCATCGGAGCAATTCCCGCGTAGAAAGCATTTGAGTCTGTATCCGGAGCAACAAAGTATCCCCAGATGCGGTAGTTACCGGCCGCTGGAAGTTTGATGTTCATCATTGCCACACCGGCAGTTGCATCGTTATTTACGAGGACCTGGTTTGATCCGTCATCCCGGACATAGAGATAATCACCAAAAACATCGTTGGCCTTCTCCATCGGATTGTTCACCATGGCCGAAGCGACGTTGATCGAGACAGTATTAGACTTAAGTGGATTCGTAACGGCAGCAAGTTCCTGCGCGATCGAATTTGTCTGAGCGGTCTTTAGACCCATGACTATAGGTGGACCAACTGGGGGAGCTCCGGAGTCTTTAATCGCGATATCCCACGCTTCGATCGCCGCCTGCATTTCGTCAGCATCGGCGTTGCAATCACTCCAGCAGTTATGACTTTCATCGCGTAGTTTTCTCACCAAACGCGAAGCTGGAATATTGGCGAAGTTGACTTTCATTGAGCTCATGATCTCATCATGGGCCTCGCGGACATCGGCAGAGGCGTGCTTCGGTGCCTGAGTCGTGTGACAGGATACACAGTTAGCTCTTGTGATCGGATAAACCGTCGCGGCAAACGCATTATAAGAGGCCTCGTCAGCACCTCCATAAACGTTACTTTTCCACACGAGTTGTGATTGAGAAGAAAACGGACTTCCGCAGTTCGTGAAAATCACAAAGATTGTCCCGAGAAGTACCAGCACCGTGAACTTATAGAATGCCATAGGCGAACCTTTGTTTTTCTTATCTCAACTTGTCGAACATCAGGTAATTGTCGAGCTGAAGACGAAACGGATCATCCGAGACAACCTGCTCAAGTCTTCCTTCAAGTCCGTGCAGAGCGAGATAGTTCGCTACCATCGCTTTCGCCGTATTTGTGACGCTGTTTGAAGTGAGCATCGCTGTTGGATTCACGGCACCGTTTGCCTGGAAGTATCCCACCTGGCGTTTTGTGCTTCTCATCGCCGGACGACCATCTTTTTTATAAACGAGCATCACGCTGGATGAGCGCTCGCCATTGTCACCAGTCCAGACTGGACGACCGTTCGTCGCATCCGGAGAACCATCCGTACCAACACCACCATCAGTGATGACGTAGATCACAACATCTTTTTGTTTGACGGCAGCTGTCTCGACAATGGCGCCGATCAGCTGACCAAGCTCACGATCTCTGTCGTCACCAGTTGTTCTGGTGTTGTTATGATAATCATATCCACCAAGAACAATTGTTCCGGATCCAATCAGACCATCGAGAACAAGTTTTGTAATAGGAGCAGCACGGCTTCTGATTCCCGCATCCGGGATACGGGCAAAGATTGCTGTGAGCTGAGCATCTTGAGTGTTATCAACAACGGCCGGAGCAAATTTTTTCACCTGATCAAGAGTTCCGGAGAACCCGCAGGAAACAATCTGTTTAATGGCATCCGGAAGCGCGCGCCGTGGAATACTATCGAGTTTTTTATTTGAGATGTTGGATGATGCTTTAAGAATGGCATCACGCTGATTCACATTGAATGTGCCGGTGCCGAGAGCGTTTCCGAGAGAGACGAGGTTAAGCGCATCGTTGGTACTGGCAATTCTTACCGGAGCAACTGTCGGGTTAATGGATTCAGCAGGGGCCTGGGAGTTACCACCGGAAGTTGAATCACTTGTTCCAGCAAGCTGGTTTAGTGTTCCGCGGGCGCCGGCCTTGTTGAGCCAGTACATAGGGTTGTGCTGATTATTAGAAGTATCGTCGTTACTGATTGTCGCAAAGATTGTTCCTTCCATATTTTGCTGAGTTGTCATACTCGCAACCTGCTTAATACCTGCAAGCATGGTCGACTGACTGTGGAAGGCGAGACCCATGTCCTGGTTTACCATTCCGGCAATAGATGGGTGCTCGTTAGCATTGATCCCCAGGGGAATATAGTTCTGGAGGAAGTTCATCTGTCCGCCGGCACCACCGACCATGACATTTGAACCTGGAATATGGCCACCACCAGCGAGATCAATGATGATCACGGGAGTAAGTCCTGCTGCTGCAGGGGCCGCGCAGACAATTGATTGAGCGCGGGCACTGTTCATCAGAAGATCCGGAGCAAGGGCGAAGGCCGTCATTCCGAGAAATCCCTGGGCCATAAAATCCCTGCGTGATTTCGGATTATGCCCTGAGTAGTGCATGGGTTTAATAGTGGAATCAACTTCTGGTTTCTTGTTTTTTTCGTCGCTCATAAAATTTATTCCCTACATTATTGTGACATAAGCGCTGGAGAGGGCAGCGGTACACACTGCTTTTCCGGCCTTAACGTTTGTTGCTGCTGGAGTTGCATCCATATTCATGATGTCGATATAAAGATTCATCAGCTCCATGCGGGCGGCATCGAGTTCTGTTACTTCAATCACACCAGCACCCCAAAATCCGTTGGTCGTGCGGTTTACGAAAGAGATCAGGTTCTGGCCAGCAAGGGGAGCTCCAGTAAAAGAGCCTGCGCCAAAAATGGCATCTCTGTTACTGACGAATGTGGCATTGGAAATAAGCTGATTACAATATTCGGCCGCAAGGCGAGTGATGGCAACCTGGTTTGATGACTGAAGAACTTTCACTTCCGTGTCAGTCGGAAGAGTTGACTCCACACTGTTGTAAGTTGTGACGATCGACCCGGTTGTTACTGGAACACCTGTGAGCTCAGAAAAAGTATAGTTCAGCTGCTCGAAGTTTTTCAGACCCACTTCGACCTGCGCAGTATTTAACACCTGCTCGGGAGTTGGATTTCCCCCGCCTCCGCTGCTACTCGGGCTTCTCGATGAACTCGAAGACCCGCCGACCGGAGAGTTTTGTACACAGTGAGTGAAAGCACCAACCATGATTGTGAGTAAAAGGAAGACTGCAATTTTGTAATAATAATTTTTCATTTGATACACCCGACTGAGGTTTCAACAACGAGGTTCTTCATTTTGTAACCGGTAGATTCGAAAGAGCGGGCCTGAGCTTCAACAAAAACTTTGTCGTCTGTGTTGATTGGCTCTTTCATACAAACAAGTTCGAAAACTTTTTTTGCCATACAGTTTGCAAAGCCTTTTGATTTCGCAAAATGCATGTTGAGTGCGCGGGCACCGTTACCCGATGCGACTCCCTGGAATCCCAGCTTGTTCTGGTTCTGGCTTCCCGGAAGTGCCCAGAGATTTTCCCAGGAATCATTCACCGTCATCTTACCGGCAGAGTAGAGAACGTTTTTGTTAATCTTGTTAACAACAACTCCCGGCGTGTAAGAGATCATGTTGTTCGAGTAATCGTAAAAAGCGTAGGCCCCTCTCATCGCATCCTGGCCGGCGTGACAACCAACACACTTGTTGAGGAAGGTGCGGGTATCACCACCTGGTTGTCTGTCGACATCTCTACCGATGTGGTAAGTAGGAGTTGTGATGTCGTGAACCTGTTCGTAGTCGTTACAGAGAAAATTCATGAAAGTGAATCTGTTCATCCGGCGGTTCG
This sequence comes from Bacteriovoracaceae bacterium, assembly GCA_046593575.1. Classification (GTDB taxonomy): domain Bacteria; phylum Bdellovibrionota; class Bacteriovoracia; order Bacteriovoracales; family Bacteriovoracaceae; genus Peredibacter. Next base: position 652 of record JBKJNQ010000116.1, on the reverse strand, counting down.
TCCCTGCCTGAAAAAAAGATTCAGCACTTTGGCGAGTTGTGATAACTCCGGAAACAGCATTCGCCGGGAGAAGGCGCGCACTCTGAACTTCTCTTACGAGTGCCGCATTCAGATCCATGCGACTTGATTCAGCAACTTTGTAATGATCATTGGAGTTGTTCGCCCATGCTGTCGCACTTCCATTTACTGTGTAGTAAATGTCTCCGTAGAGTGCTTGGTCGAAGCCGATATCATCGCGGATAATACCAAGGAGAGTGGCAGAGTGATCGTTGAAGTCGGCGCGGTTGGATTGATCGCGATTTGACCATCCCTTCACCCAGTTCTTCATCACGAGATTGATGAAATTGGGATGAGCGACCGCGATGAGGGCAGTCGCTTTAGTTCTTCCGGCAGCAACCTCGGCTTCCATACTAAGAAGGACTGAAGGTTTTGGGGGAACACCAGCGATTCTGTTATGGAGCTTCCAGGCAATCTCCTTGGGAGTCGATTGTCCCCAGGCAGATCCAGCAATTAGCATTGAGAGCATGATTATTTTATTCACGGAGTCCTCCTCACAGGTCTAAGGCTAATCGGAATAAGGTGGTGAAAACTTTTGAAATATTATCAAACAAGACTAATCAGGTATTTGGAGTAAGATCCTTCAGGGATGTTC
>JBKJNQ010000113.1:0-2877 GCA_046593575.1 Bacteriovoracaceae bacterium | reverse complement strand
GATCAGGACATCTTCGAAAAATCTTATCCACGAGATAATTCTTTCTGTCAGATCGGTTCAAAGCGAATTGAAATCATGGTCAGAGGAGATAATTCTCATACAGAGCCCAAAGAGCGGATGTGGGGTGAGCACATTTTTGTCCGCCAGGATGAAGGGAAGGCCTCTACCCTACCGGTGAATTCTGAATCAGGATTGTATCGTTTTTTTCAGGGCAACCCGTCTTCCTGTACGAAGTCTATCGGGACCATGATTGACGGTAAATTTGCGGTTCTCTTTCAGAAACACAATAGCCCTCATAAGCATCGCCTCGTGATTCAGTATCTGGATGCAAAAACCCTCAAGCCTCTTGAGACACTGCACACACCACTTCTTGCCGACAAAGCGATGGTAAAGAATGATGGATTCGTGATACGCACTCATCCTCCTGAACGTCAGGAGATACAAATGGGCAAAGTTGAGATTCAGGGGAAAAAATATCTTTTCCAGGACCATCGTTTTCCTGTTTGGATGATTCTCAACAAGAACGGCATCGAGATAGATCCTGATCTGACCTATGAAGAGTTCATTTATAAACCCTTCTTCAAATCGGCAGAAGACTTTCGAAAACTAGCAGGCTGGAACGACTCCAACAAAACATTCTTGAACTCCACTCTCTATGTGGCAATCAATCACGAGACAAAATCAAAATGTATTCTTCTTGTTAGCGCTAAGACTACTCCCACTGGTCAGGAGAGCTGGATCTGTCAGTGACCCTTGTAGGCAGTATAAATCGAAAATAGTTCTTCCAGCTTCCCTTCATAACTAAGATCAAGCCACTCATGCCTGTCAGCTATGATCCTGCGGGTGAATTTCCCTCTCACGACTACTTTCACCGGCCTTTTTTCTGAAACCTGCTGAATCTGAAGAAGAGTGCGATTGATGTGCTCGACCTGGCCGTAGTCGTAGATGAAATAAACATCCGCTTCCGGTAGCTCGAATTCTTTTGCTGCCAGATCTGCTTCGATAAGTTTTGCGCGGGAAAAACCTAGCTCCTGATAAACGCGGTTTCCCTCATCCACACGGGCCCTTACGAATTCAAAACCAGTAAAAATATTCTTGATGAAAAGCCCACCCATCACAACACCCATGCGCCCGTAAGCTGCACCGAGATCCACGACGTGCTGATAAGGTCTCATCTTTAGTAATTGCAGAATGCGATGAATTTCCGAATATGGAGTCTGCAAAGTCTGAAGCTCAAGACCTACCCAGGTCTGAACACCTTTATGCATCGTAGGTCCCCAGGTTTCATGTGATCCATCCGGATCAAAGCCTCTGGCATCAGCAACCAGCATCTCTTCAATGTACTTTACCCGGAAACCAAGAATCTTATCCACCATCAGAGCATGCTGCCTGCGGATAACGTCATTCGCCTTCGGAGTCTGGTAAAATTCGGGAGAGCTTGTGAGGATTTTGCGATCAGAAGGAGACAGCTGTACACCTTCCAGTCTCTGGAAGTCTGAGAGAGATTTAAGTTCCATCCTGGGGAAAAACTCTAACTGCAGCACCACTCAATCCTTGAGTAAAATTCTGAGAAGATTATTTCATTTTTTCCGGAGTATAGCCAAGGTCTTTCAGAAGTGTCACGACGGTATCATCCGGCAAGTTCTTAACTTCCACAGTCTTGAGCACGAGATCTACTTTCACTTCCACATCTCCGGAAGCCTTCTTAAGACCGCTCGTGATCGATTTTTCGCAATGACCGCAACTCATATCAGGGACTTTGAATAATGACATAAAACTCCTAGTGAAGGCCGCTATCCTCAGGAAGATCATCCGTCTCATTTTCCTGCTCAATCTTTTCAAGAAATGTACGGAGCCTTTGAACACCCGTGATGAGAGCTTCTTCCGACGAATATTGTCTGTAAACAATGTCTACATGCCTGAAAATCTTATGAGATTCCCGATGAATGATATCAACCTCTGCATGAAAATCTTCTTTCACTTGGTGAATAGTTATCCGACCTAAAAGATAAGGATTGTTTTCAAGTTCAATATATTTTTCTACAGGAAAATCTTTCATTAAGAGCTCCGTTAACCGAAACGTGGGTATCGAGATACTGCCACCAAACAAGGAGATTTTCCATGAAAACGATCATGACCGCCCTCATTCTTGCCCTTTCCCTATCAGCATTTGCTGACCACCACGAAGAAAAAAAGGACGAAGCTGCGCACGATAAAGAGCACCAGCACGTAAAAGGCGAAGTAAAAGACCATGAACATGATGAAGCTCATCACAAAGAACATGATCACAAGGCCCATCATCCAGAGCATTCAGATAACAAAATGAAAATGAAAGCGAAGAAGCCCAAGAAAAAATAATGCTTAAAGAAAGCTTTCCTCACCTTCAACTCTTTTCTGATCTCGACTGGGAAGCCGTGGAGCGGGAGTATGAACCTACTTCTGCGTACGTGACTTTTCCTGAGTATCTGGAGCTGAAGGCCGAGGAGGGTGATTGCTCCCCTCATCTTTTTGAACTTGCTTACTTCGACGCCGCTCTTGGAAATATCGAGAGCGGCGAATTTTTCTTCCCCGATACTCCGGGGATCCACTTAAATCCGTCCGCCTGCTTTCTTTCTTTTGATCACGACATTCTCGAAATGGTCAAAAAGGCGCATGATGGAGTAATCAACGTGATTGAACGCGCGAATGTTCTTTGCATTTATATGGACGAGGAAGGTGAAGTCAGGTTCCACGAACTCACGACCTCAGAGCTGGAACTTCTTCAGTCCCTCGAAACCGGAAATGTCCCCGGCGATCACAAAGATCTCTCTTCGCTTGCAACTGCCGGACTCATTCTCGCCATCAGTTGAGTAAAACCAAAATCTTGCTTTTCAGATC
>JBKJNQ010000230.1:0-11144 GCA_046593575.1 Bacteriovoracaceae bacterium | reverse complement strand
CGCGGACTGAGATCATGGATTCATTAAGTGGAGCTGTCTTTCCATTTTTCGGATTGAAGTACTCGAGTTCGTAGCCACCAACCGGCTGGTTAGCAATCGGAAGTTTTGCGTTGTGATCGAGAACGATCGGACGACCTTCGATACCCATAACGTTCACCACAGTTGTGTGGAAAACACCAGGGTGTACGTCAGCACATCTTGGAAGAATTTCGTTATCGTCACCAGAAAGTTCCGTATCAATGAAGCGACCGTATTTATCCTGATCAGGATTTTTCTTGTTACAACGGTTACCTTCAAAGAGGACATTGTCCTGGATGGTTGAGTTCGCCCACATAAGAGAGGCGAGGGCCTTCACGTCATTTGGAAATACTGCCATTCTCTTTCCGTTTGGAAGAGTGATGTCGAAAGTTTTTTCCGGACGGGGAGTGTAACCGGCACCCAGTGCCCAACCGTGACAGATACCTTCCCACAGCGCCATATACTTACTGCCATCAGGAATCCGGTATCCTTCAGGAAGATCAATCTTCGTTAAGAATTCCCACTTCTTCCCTTTGCCCCAACGTTCAGTATATTCCCAAACTTTGTTCGTCAGACCAAAGTTTGTGTCGCCAAGAATGAGATCGTATTTTTCAGAAGGAGCGAGCTTGGCTAGGTCTTCTTCAGAGAGGTCATAGATTCTAGGATAAACTTTTTCTTTTCTTTTTTTCCAGTCTTTCACGTTCTCTTGCCAGGTAAGGTTCTCAAGCAGGGTCGTGATGAAAATTGTCTGATCTTTATTCTGATAAGTATTACCAACACCACCGGCAAGCAGTGGCCAGAAAGATCCGCCCCATGGCTGAACTCTGGTGTTGGCGCGATTGAGTCCACGTCTTTCCATTTCACGAATGTCGTTCAGGAAGTTTTTATTCTCAGTCATGCGCTCAATTTTCTGCTGCATTTCCTGAGTCGAGTATGGCTTGTACGGATAAATTGTTTTCAGCGGTTCTTTCACACGTGTTTCATTGGCGCTGCAATCCGCTTCTTGTGGATCACAATCAGCGTCTCGCATTTGGGCGAATGCAGTCGTGCTGAAAACAGAAAGCATCACTGCAATACCAAGATAGTTTTTCATCGTGTTTCTCCTCAGGGGTAAAATAGTTCCTTATTTTTACCAAATGCGGAGCGTCAACGGGTGGAAAATCAGGTTCTTAGGTAAAGTTTACACATGTGAAATTTCAACGAGTTGAGAGGAGAACTGTCTGGTGCTTGGGATTTGGACGACTGTGGTCGACATGGCCCATCTTGGAAATGAGAGTGAAGAGAACGGCAGTCATAGCGATAAAAACGAGTTTCATGAAGAACCTCCCTGGGGGTATGAACATAGTGGAGTGTTTCCCATGAGTCACCTGAAGCTATGTTCAAGATTTACTTTTTTTCGGCAGGAGGGATAATTAAGAAAACCTCATCCAAGGCCTTTCATGCGCTCATCCATTCTCTTCGATCTCGCAGTCATGGGAGAAATGCTTTCCCAAAAAGATTCAGTCATCACTGCCCGTAATTTTGCTCTGGAAATTGAAAGAGATGAGGGTGCCCGCTCCTTCCTGAAAAATTTACCCGAAACGGCCCTCACCGCCGCCTTTGAACCCATGAAGGACCAGTCTATTGAATGGAAGGTTCTTTACCACGCCACCCGTTGTGGAGAGAAGAAAGGGAACCTCGGAAAGGCGTGGAGTTTTGCCGGTGTCCTTCTCATGCTGAGAGAATCCTTAGGGGAAAAGAAAGCTCCCACAGACTCTGATAAGAGGCTCTTTTGTTCTCTTTGTTCTTTCTTTGATGAGACTGCCTTTAAAGACCTGAACTGGAAGAAATGGTCGAGAGATTCTAGCTGGCAGGAGATGGAGTTAAAATCATCTTATCCTGAGGCGACTAATGAAGAGGTTGTGACCTGGCTGAAGAGTGCTATCACATCACCCATAGAACTTAATACAGCTGTTAAAAATCATGTGAAAAATAGTGAAGCAGTAAGATTTCTCACTGCTTTCGGATCTTGTCTTGAAGGCTTTAAGGATTCTCTGGATCTTTAGAACTTGAGAGCGATCTCAGCACCAACAGCAGTGGTGTTCGGGCGGAATTTCATCAGCGCCTGAGTGAAAATCCCGATGTTGGTGATGTTCCACATGTTCGGATAATACGAAAGAGTCGTACGCACGCGGTGAGGAAGGTTATTGTTGAACTCGCGCGAGTTCGCCTGAACTCCGCGCTGATCCCAATCAAAAATCGCCATGTTTCCGACGTTCCACTTGTCACTCACGCGGTAGTTCACGTACGGGCTGATGGTAATAATCTGCGTCTGAAGCTGAGTCGGGATACAGACATCCGGATCACAGCCAGGAACTTTCTTCTGATTATTGTGACCGTAGAACATGCGGTAAATCTGAGCAGTCATCCCGCCTGACCATTTGCTCGCCGGAGAAGTTTTGACCGAGAGGTTTTCTGTCAAAACCAGACCCATGTTCATGTTGTCCTGACGTGAAATAGTCGACGTCGGAGCTTCATAAGAAAAAGTTGAGTAGAGGTTGAAGACGGAAAGGTCAATCATCGGAATGTAAAGATGAGCGCGGGCATTATAGAATTGATTGTCCGGCTTATTGACGACATTGCCTCTTGGATCTTTGTTTTCAACTGCTCCCGAGTAACCGTTCGACATGGCAAGAGATGCACCCACTCCCCAGTTCGAATTGATGTCGTACCGGAGAAGTGCCGACTGGAAACTCTGAATAGGCGCGCGGCCCGTGTTCGGCTGATCGGTGCCTTCCTGGAAGACGTTATAAGTTTCATTGACCGGGCCACCAAGAGTGGGCCCCAGCACCTGATGATAATAAGCGAGGGAAGTATTCTGAATAATTTGCTTCCCAAGAGTCGTCTTCGGCATCTTGGTGGTGATGACGTTGTTACCCTGGAGAGCATTCTGTGAGTTCGCGTTGGCGCCCGTAGAAACGTTCTGCGCCTTCACCAATTGAGTGGTGAAGAGAAGAAGAAGAGCGGCCAGAACTTTCATAATTGCGTCCCTGCGGTTTTTTGAGTTCCTGCCATCTGGACACCATCAAGTTTCTCGCGATCCGTGAGAAACTCTTTCAGGTTATTGATCACGGCCATTCTCTGCTCAGATTCTAAATCCTTACCGAGCCTGTTCATGATCTCTTCCCGGATACCCACATATTCAAGAGTCAGATTGTGAAAAAGTGTTTCGTACAAAATATTCGCACGAGACCGGGCCATCATCTCTTCTGGAGTGAATAACTGTCCAGTGATGTCGCGTTTAATGAGAAGTGCCAGCTCTTCGCGTTTAGCAGAAAACATACTCTGAAGAATCCAGACTGTGTTACGCACAGACCAGATATACATGTTGAGACCCATGTTCGCTGCTTCTTCGGCCTTCGCATTCTGAAGGAAGAGAATTTCCCACTGGCGCTTCATGTACGAACGGAATTCTTTGGTATCAAAGGTGTTCTTCTGCTTGAAGAGATCTGAATTGGCCTCCAGGTTCTTCATCACCGTGCCATGCTCTTTTCTATTGGTCTTATAGAAATCTGCGAGCTTCTGGATCTTCTCAAAACCTTCCGGCTTTTTGAAATCCTTATAACGCCAGCTCAGAGTCTGGGTCATTTCCTGAAGGAAAACAAACGAGCGGCCAACATAATAGTCACTGCGCTTCTGTTCCTTATCTTCATCGAGCATCACGTATTTCTGATCGAGAATAAAACGCGACAGACGATCCCAGAGATATAACTCTAACTGCTGCGTGCGGTTGACTTCATTGAAGAGATACTGCTTCATCTTCGCCGTAAGATTCGGGTTCTCTGCACGGAGCTTGAAGAGAAGGTTGTTGTAGCGCTCGAGTTCTTCCCATGTGGCCTCAACCTGCATCGGGAAGTTGTACTGAGTTTCCAGCTGTTCGAGGCGACCCATGCGGGAAGCGTACTCAATATTTTCCTCGTACCCAATCTGCATTTGCTTCATATTGCTCATGCGATCAACCCAGGTCTGGTTGTTGACAGCGGGGACGTCGGTCGAAAGAACCATATTCAAAAAAGTGGGTTTATTATTTCCTGCGTATGATCCCGTCGTAACGGGGCTTGAGTAAATCACATTGGCCAAGGCCGGATCTATCGCAGGAGCTGCCGCTGTAGCGGAAACAGATTGAGAAACCATTTCTATTTTCGGGGCCGCCACTGCTTCTTTAGTATGAGTGGTGACTTCCGTGATAACAGTTTCACCCTTGGTATCGATGATCCGAGACATTTCTGTCGAAGCATCGAGGAAGGCCGAACGGACTTTTCCTACTGCCTGCATCGCATGCGGATTCATTGGCATCGTAATGAAGTAATAAGTAAACGGTCCATAAACAGCGAGGGCAACCGAGTATCCAAGATTGTCTTTCACCGTATGAAAGAACCAGAGGATTTTCCCGATTGTGTAGCGGTGAAGAAGTCCCATGCCGTTACTTGCCGGGCGTGCGATCATGCGGGCAAGAGTGTTTCCAGCGCGCGTTTTCGCGATCGATGCTTTAACGACGGCCCTGTTCAGGCGGTGAGCACGGACTTTCGTATCAACAACGACTTTCAGAGTTTCACGGTATTTCTTGAACACCAGCTGGCGCTCTTCCCATGTGAGAACCGGATCCATCTCCGCTTTCAGGATGCGGTTGAAGATATTTGTAACTGCCGGATCCTTGCCTTTCTCGCGAACGGAAAGACGGATGATTTTTGAAGCATAGAGCGCGCGGAGGTATTTCTCAACTGAATGAACGATCTCCGTATGAGATTTGGCTTCCTGGGCACTCTTATATTCCATAGAGAGGAAATTATAGAGGTGATTGAGGATTGGGCAAGTGAGATCCATCTGGTAGAAATCGACCAGAGACACGCGAAGCGATTCAGTATCCGAAGTAAAGGTCAGTTCGCCATTTGTTCCGAAGTAGTCGTATCGCTCAAGTGATTCGGTCGCACTCCTGAGTGTTCGTTTCACCACATAACCAGTTCCGCCCAGGATCATCCCCAGGGATAAAGATGCGTTTAATGCCTCTTCCTGATATTCGTAACCCGAATATCCGGCGACATTAGAAAAAGTTTTGATGTCCCCATCAATGGAGTAAAGCCGTTTTCCGCCATCCTGGAGAACCGTTTCCAGGAAAGGAAACAGTCCGGAAATATCGGCCGTAAGGAAATCAAGTCTCATATAGTCCCTGCAACTTACTGTTGCTGTTACTGCTGCTGCTGCTGTTGAGTCTGGTTATACGAGTTCCCCAAAGAAATGGTCGACAGGATCGGACGAAGTGTAATCGTCCTTTCAAGATCGAGTTTCCGTGAAAAGCTCACGCCGTAAAACTGATGGTTCCCGATAGCGGTAAGGGCCTCATAATCCGGGTGAGCTTTTTTAATAGCTCTCAGGATTTTCGGTCCATAAACCTTCAATTGTTTTTCGTTGGCACTAGGAAGTGCTGAGCGGACTTCATCCCATCCGACTTCAAGCCCCAGCTCTCTTGCGAACGAAATATTCTTCGCGTTCTCAAGAGCAGGAATGACTTCCTGGAGTGCTTTTACTTTTACCTGATTCGAACTCGGCATCATGTAGCCAAAGAGCGATCCGTATTTATTCAGAACTTTTTCGTAGGCCGCTCGGTCCTTGTTAATCCCTGTGCGAATTTCCGTTACGAGATTCGAGTAGAAGAACGGGATAATCCGGTCAGCAAGTCCGTAAAGCGGCTGGCGCTCTACCGAAATATCAACAGAAAGACCTTCGAGAGATGCTGCAGAAATTCCGAGGAAGTTTCCGTAGAAGTTCAGGAAGTAGGCCTGGGCAATTGCCCCGTCAGACAGAGCTTTCGCTTCCATCTTAGTTGTCTCTTCGATTTGGTGGAAGTGGATAACTTCGTGACCAGCTGTATAGATCTGAGTCAGAGGATCGAGTTCTTTTCTTACCCAGATAAAGATGTCTGAGTCAGAGAAGAGTCCGTGAGATTTTCTTTTCTTCGCGAAACACTCACCAGCGTGGTCCTGGGCCGAAAGATGGTGCTCGAGGATCTTCCGTGAAGAAAGAATCGAGATCTTATTCGGAGTCAGTTCCTTGGTGAAGATTTCAGAGAGAGTGCATCCCTGTTTCTTAGCGAACATTTCAAGGTTGTATTTCGCGTAAGGCATCGCCGGCATGAGTTCAATCAGCTCTGATACCGATGCTTTGTTAGAGCGCATGATTTCATTCATGCGGGCGAGCATCGGAAAGGCAGCGAAGTGAGCTTCACGTTTCGTCTTGAGGAAAGTATCGCGTTTGGCAGCGTCCAATTTCTTTGATTCAGCTTCAACCTTAATCCAGGCGGCGCGGGCTTCCTTGATATTTTCAGGGATATAGTCTGATTCAATCAGGAGTTCGCCTGTAGCGAATTCTTTCTGAGAAGCAGTGAGGAAGTTAGAAGTCTTCAGGAGACTTGATTCGCCAAGACCGAAAGTTTCGAACTTAAGTTCAGGGTGAACCGTATCCATCGTAAAGAGTTTCGCGAATTCGATCGCCTTCTCAGAGTTCTGCATGCGCTCGCGAACGATCGTCATGAAAGAATCCATGAGCTTTATGAGATTCGAAGCCGCTTTTCCGGCGATGATTTCTCTAGGGAATTTCGCTTCCACTGATGACTTAAGAATATTCAGGACCACCTGGTATTCGCGGACAAGAACTTTATTTGTTCCTGCTTTCTCATCACAAAGAACCTTGAGGTCCTTGAGAATCTTACGGTCATGCTTCTGGCTTTCAGAAGTATAGTTCTGATAAATGACATCCATATCAAGAACGAGGAGTTCATCCATCTTCTCGCGGAATCCGCGGGGAAGCTTATTGCGTGATTCAAGCTTCTGGAGGTTTGTCACGAGGTTGATCTGGTTAATGTTCACTTTCTCGAAGTAAGCGGCAATCGCACGCGATGCCTGTTTCTGCTCGAGAAGGTCAATCATCTTATAAACCGGTTCAATCGCCCGTGGGTTCATGAACGAAAGAACTTCGCGGCACTGAGTTTTTAATGAGAGTGCAAGCCCGAGAAGGATATAAGAATCGCCACTTCCGTTACGGAGGTGATTCGTCATTTCAGTAGCAAGGCGTGATACCTGAATCAATTGAGCAGCAACAAACATCGGAAGATGTGTCTGCATCGGTACCGGTGCTTTTGATCTGATGAAATCAGCAGCAGTGACTGAATCCGGAGTTCCCACATCATCCACCACGACGAACGGAGCGTAACCGCCACCTTTCGAAGTATTCACGATAGAACTCATCGGTCCGCGCTCTTCCGGAGCGTATCTGACCAGAGCATTATGAGTCATCTTAGGAAGGGCCTTCGCTCCTCCGCCGTAAAATACCCAGAGACGGATATCGGCAGCAAGGTTCGCGAAACGAGTTCCCTGTTTGTCTTTCATCGCTACCGGAATACGCGCGATTTTCACGAGCTTCTGATAAGCAAATTTAGAAGGATCTTTTTTGATCATGTTGAGCACTTCTTTCTTCGACTGCTCATTCATCGTTTTCATGATGTAAATTCCCGAGCCTCCTGAGAGGTTAGGAGCTTTCACAACCCAGTCTTCGGGTGTTGCTTCAATGATCGCGACAGATTCTTTCTTCGGAGGGAGAGTTTCCGGAGGACAAATCTTCGGGCCTCTCATATCAAGGCCAAGTTCCTTAATCTTAGATGAGAAGTATTTCGGAGCGTATGTTGTGAGTGCAGCAAGAATGATCTTGTTATCGAGAATGCGGTTGAGACCTCCCATATAAATGCGGCGGCCGAGAATAGCATCGAGAAGACCTGGGACAGCGTAATCACTCTGTAAGGGAATTGGTTTTCCATTGACGTCGAGAACGTAAGGAGCTTCGCCGTCTTTCCCGAGTTTCAGAGAATCACGGAGATAAATCGGCTCATTGGTATCGGCATCGCGGAGGATGATACCTTTATCCATATCGAATAGTGCAGAGTCAGCATTAATACGTGAGTAAATCGCCGTTACGATAGGGTTTGAACCATTGATCGTGCGAAGGCGAATGTAACCTTTCTCATCCTGGAAAAGCTGGACGGGATCAGCATAGACAAGTCCTGAGTACGCAGCGAGGTTATGAATCTCTGGAGCAGCACCGTTCATTCCTCCTGGTGGAAGAATGACCTGGATACCATCTTTGAGACCGGTCCAGTCTTCGCCGAGAGTTTTGTAGGTATCAGCGAGAACTGAGAAGTGATCGTTCGGCATGATCCGGCCCATGGAATCGAGAACCTCAGGGTTCTGTTCGTAGTGACCTTCGAGAACGTTCATATTGTTCGAAGCACCTGATGGAGCTCCGGCATTTAATTCAAGAATTCGGAAAGGAAGAGCGGCCGGAAGCTTGTCAGTTTTCTTCGACTTGAGAATTTCTTCGAAGTTTCTCGCCTGCTCAAGATAATCCTCGATGAGAACGAGATCGAGCCCGACGTTATCGAAGAAATGATATTTCTTCATGTTCGGATGGTGAAGCTGGCCAAAATAGTTTGGTGACGTTTCAATCGCTTCGATAAAAATTTGTCTGATTTCTTCCGGGAGAGATTTCACAAAACCAGAATCTTTCACGGATTTTGAGCCGTAGATATCCTGGATCACACAACGTAGAGAAACCATTAATACTTGCGCTGCTTTTTCAATCGTGTTGAACACAGACTTTTGAAGCGGAACAATTGTTGTTGTACAGGGAACAGTGAAAATTTTGTAATTTCCGTGAGCATCTGATTTTTGGAATGTGAGATCCCGCTTACGAATAAATTTCGTGAGATTCTGAGATTCCTTAAGATGCACGGAAACTTCGCGCGAAAGAAGATTCTTCACCAGCGCTCTGGAGTGATGGTAAGGGGCGCGTTTTCTCTTGGAAGAGAAAATGTAATTGGCGACATCGACTTTCACTGTTCCAATGAACCCAAGGTTCGGATTGTACGGTTCGAGTTTTCTTGATCCCCGTTTCACTTTAATCACAACTACCTCACAAAAATTAATACCAAATAGATGACTTACGATTTGATACGGAGTTTAGCTTAAGAGAGTGACGCTACGCATTATGAAGGCCGCACACTGTAAAAACTACAAGGCCGTCTATTCTCTTACACCCTTGACCCGTGCGATCCATTTGCAAATTCGGTGACATTGACGTGGATATGGGAAATAAGGAACTTAAGTGGTGTAGTACGTCTAATTTGTGACTAATTGACTATATTCTGGGCATTTTGGGACATGACAACTTCCCAGAATTAAAGGGGTTTTTGTTGAGAAAAGGCCAACACAAAGTTACTTCCTCTGGTTTCCTTAGGCCGGTAGCTAAGCTGCGCCCCGTGAAGTTCTGCGATGCTCTGGACGATCGAAAGCCCGATCCCGGTTCCGGGAAGGGCGATCTCCTCGCCCCGTTTGAAACGACCATGGGAAATGGCCTCCCATTCTTTTGCCCGGATTCCGGGGCCCTCATCACTAATAGCGACTTCAAGTGAGTGAGGGTCCTTTTCCACATCAATCGTCACCACCGTTTCATGTGGTGAGTACTTGATGGCATTTTCCAGGACATTTTCAAACATGGCATCCAGAAGCTGGCGATCACCATTAATAATGAGGTCTTTTTCCTCGAGAGAGCTTCCAATGTTAAAGCGAATCGTGATTTTTTTCTCGCGAGCGCGTCCTCCAAGGCGGGAAGTGGTGTTGAGAAGTAACTCATCAATACGAATGGGAACCATGACAAAATTTCCATGTCCTCCTTCCACCCGGGAAATAAGAAGAAGTTTTTTCACCAGATCAATCAGCCTTTCAAGTTCTTCGCGAAGAGATTTTCTGAACTTGGCTTCTTCTTCCTGAGTGCGGGGTTTTGACTCAAGAATGTCGAGTTCACCCTTGATAATCGAAAGGGGAGTGTTCAGCTGATGAGAAGCATTGGCGACGAAATTTTCCTGACCCTTGAAGGATTTTTCCAGGCGCTCGAGGAGATTATTAAAGGTGCGCGACAGCTCCGCCACTTCATCGCCGGTTTTTATTTCCGGAACTCTCAGCGAGAGATTTTCTGCGGCAATATTGTTCGCCGTTTTGGTCAGCACCTTGATCGGGATAAGGGCATTACCCGAAATGATGTAGGAAGCTACACTGGAAATAAGAATGAGAAAGGGAATCGTCAGAAGGTTCAGAAGGATCAGCCTGTCTTCCTGCTCATTCAGGATATAGGAGGGAGTAGCGACCTGGAGAATCCTCACTTGTTCCTCGGAATTCGTGATCTTGATATTCACTGCCCGGTAATTTTTTTTCTTATAGATGATCGAAAGAAAACGGTGAGTGTAGTCCTTACTTCTGGGAAGATCTGAGCGGTAGGGAATATCAAATTCTGGAGGAGAATCCGGACTTTTCGCCATCACTTCTCCATCGATTGAACGGAGAGTGTAAACCGCGGCACCCAGAGTAAAGGGAAAGACTTTTCTGCTCTCGTTTCGCGGAATTTTAAGACCTGACTGAAAATCAGCGGACTTGATAACTTCATAGTTTGAGAGATCCACACCGAAATTCAGGAGGGCCGCATCGAAATCTCTGCGAGCGAGATCCATGTATTGATTGGAAATGATGAACGCAAATACGCAGATGAAAAACCCGAAGAGTGTCGAATAAACCAGAGTTAAGCGGAAGCGAAGACCGCCAATGACCTTATTCGGTTTTTTGAAGAACATAGCCCTGTCCCACTACCGTCTTAAGGATTTTACGCGGGAAAGGATTGTCGATTTTTTTCCGGAGGTGGTTGATGTAAACGTCGATCACGTTTGAGTCGGGATCAAACTCAGTTCCCCAAACCTGACGGGCGATGGCGTTTCTGTCGACGACTTTATCCAGGTGGCGCATGAAAAATTCTAAGAGCGAGAATTCTTTGGTCGTGAGATCGATCCGGATGCCGTCCCGGCTGACACTTCTCGCGAGAAGGTCCATCACGAGGCTTCCGTTTTTTAGCGATGACTTATTATCGGCCTTTCTTCTGGCAAGAGCGCGGATGCGGGCGAGAAGCTCATCGAACTCGAAAGGTTTTGTGAGGTAATCATCAGCACCGGCATCGAGACCGTTAATTTTATCATTTGTCGTAGAGAGGGCCGTCAG
>JBKJNQ010000169.1:0-20425 GCA_046593575.1 Bacteriovoracaceae bacterium | reverse complement strand
TTTGAGAGGAAGGGAAGGCAATGGACTATAATTTTTCGGACATCGAAGCGAAGTGGCAGAAATATTGGGACGAACACAATACTTTCAAAACCGGCGAAGATCCTACCAAGCCAAAATATTACGTTCTCGATATGTTTCCCTATCCCTCAGGTGCGGGCCTTCACGTCGGACACCCCGAAGGATATACCGCAACAGATATCGTTGCCCGCTTCAAGCGCATGAAGGGCTTTAACGTTCTTCATCCGATGGGCTGGGATTCTTTCGGCCTGCCCGCTGAAAATCACGCGATCAAAACCGGAACGCATCCGAACATAACAACTCAGGAAAATATCAAGACCTTTAAGCGTCAGCTGAAGATGCTCGGTTTTTCGTACGACTGGGAAAGAGAAGTCGCAACGTCGAATATTGATTACTACAAATGGACGCAGTGGATTTTCGTCCAGCTTTATAACAAGGGCCTCGCCTACGAATCTCACATGATGGTGAACTGGTGTCCGAATCTGAAAACCGTTCTCGCGAATGAAGAAGTGATCAACGGAAAATCTGAAGTCGGTGGCCATCCAGTGATCAGAAAACCGATGAAGCAGTGGATGCTCCGGATTACGGAATACGCTGAACGTCTCCTCCAGGATTTGGAACTTCTCGACTGGCCTGATTCCGTAAAAGAAATGCAAAAAGTATGGATTGGAAAATCGGAAGGTGCACTGATCGATTTCGCTGTCGAAGGTAAATCCGATAAGATTTCTGTTTTCACCTCGCGCCCGGATACTCTCTTCGGTGCAACTTATATGGTTCTAGCTCCTGAACACTCTCTCGTAGACAAGATTGCGACTGATGCCCAGAAAGCAGATATCGCAAAATACCGCGAAGTCACTGCTCTCAAGTCTGATCTTGAGAGAACTGAGCTCAATAAAGATAAGTCCGGTGCCTTTACCGGTGCCTATGCGGTGAATCCTGCGAATGGAAAAAAAGTTCCGGTTTGGATTGCAGACTATGTTCTCAATACCTACGGCACGGGTGCGATCATGTCAGTTCCTGCCCATGACGAAAGAGATTACGAGTTCGCAAAAAAATTCAATCTCTCCATCGTTGAAGTCGTAAAGGGCGGAAACGTTGCTGAATCCGCTTTCACTGAAGACGGTGAGCATGTTAATTCTGGATTCCTGGATGGCATGAATAAAGTCGAAGCCATCAAGAAAATGATCGCGTGGCTCGAAGAAAAAAAGATCGGCTCAAAAAAAATCAATTACAAACTCCGCGACTGGCTCTTCTCACGCCAGCGCTACTGGGGTGAGCCGTTCCCGATCTTGAAATTCGAAGACGGAACTGTCCGCTGCCTGGATTATGATGAACTTCCCGTAGCACTCCCCCCGGTAGAAAAATACGAACCGGCCGGAACTGGTGAATCACCTCTGGCGACGATTGATGAATGGGTAAATATCATTGATCCAAAAACCGGTAAGAAAGCGCGCAGAGAAACAAACACCATGCCTCAGTGGGCAGGCTCGTGCTGGTACTATCTGCGTTTCTGTGACCCAACCAATAAAACAGAACCATGGAATTCTAAAATCGAGAATTACTGGATGCCGGTGGATCTTTACGTCGGTGGAGCTGAGCACGCTGTGCTTCACCTTCTCTACTCCCGCTTCTGGCATAAGGTTCTTTATGATCTGAAACTCGTTTCCACTAAAGAGCCATTTCATAAACTGGTCAACCAGGGAATGATACTCGGCGAAGACGGCGAGAAGATGAGTAAGTCCCGTGGAAACGTTGTGAATCCGGATTCCGTCGTCAAAGAAATGGGTGCTGATACGCTTCGCCTGTATGAAATGTTCATGGGCCCTCTGGAGAAAACCAAACCGTGGTCTTCTGCCGGAACCAAGGGTGTCTTCAACTTCCTGAGTCGTGTGGCGCGTTTCTTCCTCGATAAAGAGCATTACACGGAAGAAGGTGTCGAAGATTCATCGAACATCAAAGAGATTCATAAGCTCATCAAGAAAGTCACAGAGGACATCGAAGAGATGCGCTTCAATACGGCGATCTCCCAGATGATGATGTTTACCAATCACGTCTACAAAACCGGGAAAGTGACGAAGAAAACGGCTGAGCAGTTTGCCCTGGTCCTGGCTCCTTATGCTCCCCATCTGGCCGAAGAGCTCTGGAACTTCCTCGGACACACTAAGACTCTTACCTATGAGACGTGGCCCGCCTACGACATTAACCTCGCTAAAGATGACATGATCACAATCGCCGTTCAGGTGAATGGAAAAACCCGTGGTACGTTCGAAGTTGATCGTGAGATTGATAAAGAGCATTTCATGGCCCTCGTGAAAGCGGATGAGAAAGTCGCGAAGTATCTTCAGGGAACGATCGTGAAAGAAATTTATGTTCCTGGAAAAATCTGTAACTTCGTGGTGAAAGAATGATCGCGACCAAAGCCGAGCTTGAAGTCTTCAAGAACCAGCTTCTGGTGGCACTTCCTCCTTTGCCTTCGAAGCGCGTAATCGAAAGCCTCTTTCAATTTGATTTGCCTGTTTCAGTTTCTGAGATCTGGCCGTATATGATTGATACCAGCCGAATGAACAGTGAAATGGGACTTCCTCCTCGAGAAGAGAAGGAAGTCGACGGAGAAAACCACGTTAGTACTGTGACTCTCGGGAAAAAAGAAGCGTGGATCGAAAAGCCCTGGGTCTGGGTTCATGAAAAAGAAATCCAGCAACAACGTATTTTTCAGCGCGGATGGATGAGCGAGCATCGCGGGATTTTCCGTCTGGAAGAGAGGGGAACTAACGCCAGCCGCGTTCAGGTTTATTTCCGCTGGACCTTCCCGAATATATTCTTTTACGCACTTTTCAAAATCGTTCCAAAATCGCTCGAGAAAGTTTTTGATAAATTCCTTCAGAATAAAACCAAGTTCATCCTTCAGAACAGAGTAGAAAAAACCAGAACAGGTATTCATCAAATCCCCGATCAGAAACCCTATGACATGCTCAGAAATTATTTCCTGACGGGAGATCAACTGGATCTTGACCGGATTCACGCGAAAGAGCTTTCTGAGAAATTCGGTCTGCCCTTAAACGATGTTCTTCAGGTTTGCGTGCAGATGGTGAAAGACGGAGATCTCACTCTGAGTTGGGACGTCATTTGCCCTCATTGCCGTTCTGCCAGGGCAGAATCAAAAAGTATTGCAGGTCTCACAGAAGAGAATAGCTGCGGTCCTTGCGGAACACTGTTCGGGATTGATCAGGAAGAATCGATCGAAGTCGTATTTCATATTTCTCCGAAACTTCGTACGATTCAAACATTTGTTTATTGTGCTGCTGAACCAGCCAAGAAAAAACACATCAAGCTTCATCAGGCGTTTGCCCCCGGTGTATCAAAAACTTATCAAATGCGTTTACCAGCTGGAACGTATCGCCTGCGAAAAAAAGAATCTAACGAAAGTATTTATATTGATCTCGTCGCCGGTCATAGTCGCCATGAGTTTGCCTGGGATGGCTCGCAGACTGAGCGCCTGAGTTGTAATAATGAATTCAGTTTTACCCTCACAAACAAAGGCAAAGAGCGCGATTACTTTACCCTCGAAGAGGCCTGGTGGTTTAAGGATCGCTTGCTTTCGGGAGAGGCCCTCTCTCATCCCCTCATTCGCGAAATCTTTTCAGAAGATCATCTGCAGGTTGGTCTCAAGCTCAACGTAGGGAATCAGGTTATTCTTTTCACGGATATCGTAGGCTCCACACCGCTTTATAAATCCCTCGGTGATGCACTTTCACTTAAGGCCGTGCAGTCTCACTACAAAGAGGTCAGCGAACTCATCACAAAACACGATGGTGTGGTGGTAAAGTACATCGGCGACGCTGTCATGGCCGCCTTCCTGGATCTCGAGAAGGCGATGAAGTGTACCGTGGAAATTCATCAGAAGTTTTCTGCCGACCGGAAGGACACACCTATCCGCTTACGCGCCTCTTTTCACGAGGGAAAAGTTCTCTGCGCTAACATGAACGTGGGGCTTGATTATTTTGGTAATACTGTGAACCAGGCCGCCAAAATTCAGAAGTATGCTAATGCCCATGAGATTGCGGTGACGGAAGAAGACTGGAAACGTCTTTCTCATCAGTTCACAAATCTTCAGGTGAAGCCCGTGATTCACGATCCGAAACTTAATATCGATATAAGAATCGTTACAGTCAGTTAGGCGAAAACCACAATGAAGTGATTAAGAAGAGTCATCCCGAGTCCGGAGAGAACCGGGATGGTGAGGTTATCATCCACATTGAACGCGGAGATAAGTTCAGATGATGCTCCGATAATGCCCGAGATAATGGAGAACGTAAGAATATGCGTTCCGATTGTGGCGGTATTCATCGTGTAAAAAAGAGAAATGAGATAGCAGGTAAAGAATCCCGCGACAGCACCCTGAAGGGATTTGTTGGGAAGAATTTTGTCCTTTCCGTAAAGGACGCCGAAGAAACTTGAAATAGGATCTGAGAAAACCAGGAACATGATGGAAAGAATGGCGATGTCGCGCTCATAGAAATAAAGAGCGAGCGAGCAACCGAGAGCGTAGAACGGAAGTCCGGTCATGCCTTCTCTTTCCGAGCGGCGCATCAACGGACCCATGACCTTAATCACGAAACTATTCATCTTCCGGTATTTTTTCCGGAAGAAATCCACCGCGAATCCAGCGAGTGCCATCACCATAATAGCGTGGGCCCAGAATATTTGTGGATCACCAGAGCGCAGGAAAATAAACAGACAGAGTGAGCCTGTGGAAATGTGCCAGAGCTTACGTAAGATGTGTAAATCTGAGCGCTTGTGCAGCACTTGCTCAAATGAGGAATCGTAATTCTGGCCCTGAGATACCTTCAAATCTCCTCCTGGAGATAAACAAATTCGGTCGACTTTTTTCGTGGACGTTCATCCAATTTAATAGAAACTTTATGGGGAGTCTACACTTTGAGCGATTTTACTCTGTAAGAAACTTTATATCTCGGGGAAATCACTCGAAACATTCCTTTCCAAAGGGCCTCCCGGCCCCCTATAATTTTCCTAACAGGAATCAGGGAAATGATGAACAGTGAAGCTCATGCAGAACTTCCGGGCGTGTCCACGAAAAAAGTGTGGGCGATCGGTGGTGGTAAAGGTGGAGTAGGGAAATCCCTCGTCTCGGCCAATGTAGCGATCTGCCTGGCCCTGATGGGAAATAAAGTCATCGCCGTCGATCTCGATCTCGGTGGTGCCAACCTTCACACCTGTCTTGGTCTTCCGATTCCGCAGGTTACACTTTCTGATTACGTTTCAAAAAAAATCACAAACTTTGAAGATCTGCTTGTTCCGACTCCGATCTCAAATTTAAAAATTATTTCCGGCGCGCAAGATGAACTGGGCATGGCGAATTTAAAGCACATGCATAAAAACCAGATCATCAGAAAACTTCACGAGCTCGATGCGGATTACATTCTCTTCGATCTTGGTGCAGGGACAGCGTTCAACACCATCGATTTCTTCATCACTGCTGATAAGGGAATTCTGGTTGTGCTTCCAGAGCCAACTTCAATTGAGAACACTTACCGCTTCATTAAGTCCGTCTTCTTCCGTCGTCTCAAGATGATTGAAGGAGTTTCTGAGATCGAGCATCTCATCAACGAAACCATGAACGCCAAAGTGACAGCGGGCTCAACGTCTCCTGCTGACCTCATGAAGAAAATATCTGAGCATCATCCTGAAGTGGGTCACCGTATCCGCCAGGAAATGGGTCTCTTCCGTCCTAATCTCATCATTAACCAGGTCCGCTCGCAGGCGGATATTGATATCGGTTATTCTATTCAAAGCATCTGCCGCAAGTACTTCGGCATCGAGATGCCCTTCCCGGGTTACCTCGATTACGACCAGTCTGTTTGGCAGAGTGTGAGAAAAAGAAAGCCATTACTCATCGAGTATCCGAATTCTAAACTCGTGAATAATTTTGACCGGATCGTGAACCGTCTTATCGAATCTTAAAGGGTCATCCATGGATGCTGAGAAAAAAAACTATTACGATGTGCTTGAAGTAGAAGCAAATTCTACTCCGGGACAAATCGAAAGTGCTTACGTCCGCGCGAAGAATGCCTACTCTGGTGACAGTGTCGCACTTTACTCGCTCATGACCCGCGAGGAGTGTAACGAAATTCTGGGCCAGATCGAAGAGGCCTATTCCGTTCTCGGTTTCCCTGAGAAAAGACGCGAATACGACCGTCTCCGCGGCTTCAACAAGGCGGCAGGTGCCCCGGTGTATGACCACCGCCCGGAAACTTCCCGCGCGAATCCCGTGAAGAATGAAGCTCCGAAAGATCAGGTTCAATACGAAGACTTTGGCTCCAACCTCATTGAAGCAAAAGTTTCTAAAATCACAGCACAGAAAAAATTTGGTCTTGAATACAATGAGTCTGCTGAGATGGATGGCCGCATCCGTGACTGTAATGAATTCACCGGAAAATTCCTGAAAGAGATCCGTGAATATAAAAACGTCACGATCGAGCGCCTGGCGGAGATGACCCGAATTTCGAAAACTCATCTGACCGCGATGGAAAACGAAGACATCCCAAAACTTCCTGCTGACGTTTATGTCCGCGGTTATGTTTATCAATACGCAAAAGTTCTGAAGCTCAATCCGGAACAGGTCGCGACCTCATTCATGCTTCACTTTAAGAAGCTCAAGTTGCAAAAATAATGGAGACGGAGTCCAGCTCCGACTTCGAACTCACGATCACGGATTTGGATCGTGAGGAATTTAAGCGGCTCGATGTCTATCTCACGGCCAGGCTTTCGCAATTCTCACGCTCCACTATTAAGCGCCTTTTTGAAGCGGAAGAAATTTCGGCAGCGATCCCCCTTTCGTTAAATAAAATGCCACCGGTCGGGACCATCATCGAAATTGATGTTCCACCACCAGTGCCCACGGATCTCGTCGCCGAAAACATTCCCCTCGAAATTCTTTTTGAAGATGAGCATCTTCTCGTCATCAATAAACCCCAGGGTCTGGTAGTTCATCCCGCACCTGGACATTACACCGGCACTCTCGTGAATGCGGTTCTCTTTCATTGTCCGGATCTGAAAGGGATTGGCTCAGAAAAAAGACCGGGCATTGTTCATCGTCTCGACATGGGAACTTCCGGCATTATGGTCGTCGCCAAAGAACAGAAAACGCATGAGGCCCTGGTCGGTCT
Organism: Bacteriovoracaceae bacterium; assembly: GCA_046593575.1. Classification (GTDB taxonomy): domain Bacteria; phylum Bdellovibrionota; class Bacteriovoracia; order Bacteriovoracales; family Bacteriovoracaceae; genus Peredibacter. Next base: position 13,220 of record JBKJNQ010000169.1, on the reverse strand, counting down.
TTTTTCCATTCACGATATTGAAAGACGTTACGAGGCAATTGTTCTCGGAGGTCCTCGCGATCTCAATGGAACAATTACCACCACCATGGGCAGGCATCCGCAGAACCGCATGAAGATGGCCGCGAACGTAAAAAACGGCAAACGTGCCGTCACTCATTTCTCGGTGCTGGAAAGATTTCCCCAGGGCTTCAGTCATATGGAGTTCAAGCTTGAGACCGGAAGAACGCACCAGATCCGTGTTCACGCGTCCTCAGTCATGCAAAATCCCATTCTCTGCGATCCCATGTATGGCGCAGGCGAATCGAACTTAAAAAAACTGCCTGAAGCTATCAGGAACAAACTTATTGGTTTCCCTTTTCAGCTTCTTCACGCAAAAGTTCTGGGATTCATCCATCCGATCACCGGAGCGAAGCTTCACTTCACAACTCCTCCTCCCCCGATCTTTCAGGATGTGTTACAATCGCTCCATGGACATTCCCTATAGAGAAGGCCTCAACCGAGGCCGCTTTGAAACCTGGACAGTGAAGCCGGAGATGGATTTTCTCTCCGTCAAACAAGTTCATGGCACTGACATCGCTAATCCGGAAACTTTGCCCGCAGATGCCGACGGGATCATGGTTTCGTGGGAAGATTTCAAAAAACCCATCGCGATTAAAACCGCTGACTGCTTGCCGGTGGTGATTGAAGGCGAAACGGGTGTGGTGTTTGTTCACGCTGGCTGGCGGGGTCTCGCTCACGGCATTTTAAAAAAACCAGAAGTTCATCTCATAAGACCTCAGAGAGTTTTCATCGGCCCATCGATTCACGCCTGCTGTTTTGAAGTGTCTGCTGACTTTAAGGAAAACTTTCCTGAGAGTCCCAACTTCTCTAAAGTAGATAACAAATACTTCTTCGATCTCCAGCAAGAGGCCAGACGCCAGCTCCGCGAAGTCTTTCCGAATCTGTTGATTGAGATCGCTCCCGTCTGCACCTCCTGTCGTCCGGAGTTTCACAGCTGGCGCCGGGACAAAAACCAAAACCGAAACTGGAATATGTACATCAAAGGATAAGCATGGAATCTCAGCAAAAATCCCTCACGTTAAACGGGATCACCACAACGAATTTTATCTTCATCATCAATGCTCTCGTCATGATGGGTGTCTCCGTTTATCTTACGAGCCATTATTACGAGACGATTTATCCGGAAACTCTGGGAGGAGCAAAAAGTCTTTGCGATATCTCGAGCTTCTTTAACTGCGACACCGCGACCTATTCTAAGTTCTCCAATATCGCCGGTGTGCCGATTTCGATCTTCGGCGTGGTCATGGGCCTTCTTTTCTCCATCACCGCCCTCATGCCATCCATGGCGCTGGAAAAAACCGCAAGTGCTCTCTCGAAATTTAATTTCATCGGCTGTGTAGCACTCTTTCTCATTTCCCTCATCTCGCTCGGAAGTCTTTGTCCGTTCTGTACTGTGTATTATATCCTCTCGGGGATCGCGGCCTTTCTCCTCTGGAAATACGGTGTGAACACCTGGAAGCCGGATGTGAAGACTACCGCACTCTGGGGAGTCATAGCTCTCGTTGCTGCCGGAATTTTCTACGGAACTTCTGCCAAGAAGGAAGTAGCGAAAAACGGAATGAATAAAAGTGTTGTTGCTCAGTTCTGGGGACTTCCCGATCTTGGTGAGACTGACATCGAATCCCCATTCAAGATTCATGTGGGAACACCTCAGTGGAAAGATGCTCCGATCCGCATGACTGTTTTCTCTGATTTTGAGTGTCCATTTTGTAAGGTTGTCTCGGAGCAGATTCCGGACTTCGTTCGCCGCTACAAAGGGCAAATCAATATTCAGTACATGTTCTATCCGCTCGATAACAAATGTAACCCGAACATGAATCGTCCGATGCATCAGCATGCCTGTGACGCCGCCGTCGTCGCTGCGTGCGATGCGAAGGCTTTCCCGGAAGTCCATGATGAAATCTTCGCGAACCAGGATAAACTCGCTTCTGGAGCACTGAGCGACATTATGAAAAAGCATAATCTAAAAGACTGCCTGACAAGACCTGAGCTCTCGACACTGGTTGTGACTTTGATCAACCAGGGAACGAAGTTCAACCTGAAATCAACGCCGACGATTATCCTGAACGGAAGAAAGATTGAAGGCTCCATCCCTACTCCGCAGTTCTACGCCATCATGGACAGCATTCTCGAGAAACAAGGTAAGTAATGTACATCGAAACTCACTGCCACTTAGATTATTTAAAGGAGCTTCCGCTGGAAGACATCCTTCTGAAAATCAAAGAGGCAGGGATTTTTAAAGTCGTCACGATCGGTGTCGATCCGGAGAATCTCGATAAAGTGCGCGACCTCGCCCACACCTATCCGCAGATTTATTATTCTCAGGGCATTCATCCGCACGACGCTAAAGAAGCCACCGATGTGGAGTTCCAGAAAATCATCGAACGCTCGAAAGATCCGAAGATGATTGCGGTGGGAGAGATCGGACTTGATTACCACTATAATAATTCGCCCCCGGAAATTCAGCGGACTGTTTTTGAAAAACAACTCCAGATTGCCTGTGATACTGATCTACCCGTCATCATCCACACCCGGGATGCCGATGAAGATACCCGCGCGATCCTTAAAAATTTCTCCACGAAGTTAAAACGAAAAGGTGTCGTTCATAGCTTCACTTCAAGTAAAGAGTTGGCCGAGTTTGTACTCGCTGAAGGTTTCTACATTGGCTTCAATGGGATTATTACGTTCAAGAAAGCCGAAAATGTTCAAGAGATTGTAAAGATCACACCTGCGGAGAGAATTCTCTTTGAAACAGATTCACCGTTTCTGACCCCGATGCCTCACCGTGGGAAAGAGAATGCCCCCTACTATCTGCCGTTTGTGGCGGCGAAAGTCGCTGAGCTTAAAGGCACAGAACTTGAACCACTGAAGATTCAGGTTTTTCAAAATTCACTTAAATGTTTTCCGAGATTGGCCTGATTTTTCGGACGAGAATGCCATAGCCAAATAATTTTGGTTTATAAAAATCCCTCAGATGTTTCCCCAGAATTACTGAATAATTTTCAGAAATCTGTGGAGAAGCGGATCCTGCGGGAACTGTCCGAGTAAGAACTCTTTCATTTCTTCTTGAGAAATTTCCAGAAGTTCCATTCTCTCAGGTGGGACTAGCTCAGGGAGCCTTCCACCTTCACGACAAAAATACAGTTCTAAAACTCTGTATCTTTCATGTCGTGAGAGAATCTCTTTGACTCTCTTCACTCTGTTATGTCCATCCGGGGACTGCGTTAGTGTTTCCATGGCGATGATATTGGCAACGACTGTGCGGGCTGGAAAGCGATGTCAAAAAATGTCAGGTGCGCTTAGTCTTCTATCTTTATCGCGCCTAACATCTTGCCAAGATTCGTTTTGGGCTCAGCGCCAGGCTTTTCTTTCTTAAGATTTGGTTGCGGATGAGAGGAAGTATTAGGTTTCTCTTCTGGGAGATCATCGGCGACATATTCCGGATAGAACGGAAGTTCAGACTTATAGACGATGCGGTCAAGGTGCTTAACAAACCCAGACCAGTGGCCGGTCTGAGAGTCAGTCTTTTTCACGATCTCGAGAGACCCCATTTTTGAATCCATCAGATCGATCAAGTGAACGAGAAATGCTTCTGAAGTCTGGGGAATTTTCGGCGAGCCGTATTCATACTCACCGTGGTGAGAGAGGAGAATGTGCTTGATGTGCATTCTTGTATAATGAGGGAAATTTTTAATCCGGTAGGAGAAGCGGTCCACAATCTCGAGTCCCTTCACCAGGTGACCAACAAGCTTTCCTTCTTCAGTGTACTCGACATTGATTCCGTCAGTGAGTTCGTAGATTTTACAAAGATCATGCAGAATACATCCGGCCACAACGTAGTTCGGGTTCACGTGATAGTGCTTTGAGAGAGTGAGAGCGAGCTCCGAGCAGGACAGAATGTGCTCAATCAGACCCGACTTGTAAGCATGATGAATGGTTTTTCCCGCCTGCCAGGTCTTGAGACGCCTTGCGATCTCGGGATCAGTGATCGTCATATGAAGGAGGTCGCGGATATAAACATCCGAGAGACCTTCTACGATCGCGAGCAACTTTTTGTACATGACCTCAGGATCTTCGGTCGCTTTCATCTGGAAATCATCGGTATTCACATCGCTCGCGGGAATTTTTTGAATCGCCGTCAGAACGAATTGCTTCCGTCCCTGATAGAAATTGAGTTTTCCTTTCACATGGACGAAATCATTTTTCAGGATATTTTTTTCGACTTCAGCTGAGTAGTTCCACAAGCGGGATTCGAGATCTCCGGTGGAATCGGCCAGGATGATATTGAAGTATTTTTTGCCAGATTTGTCCTCGAGACAATTGATGATCTTCACGAGGAAAACTGATTCAATTTCGTCTTTTCCGTGGAGCTCGGAAACAAATAACTTCTTCATGTGGGAGTACTCGCGTCAAGTGATGAGAATAAGGTTTTCAATCTACCCTTATTCAGGGGAATCCGCTACACAAAATCAGAAACAAGGAGTATATCTAAACCGTTAAAATGTCTTTGTTTTTGAACCATTTTTGATATCACGTCGGTGACATGAGGAGTCTTATGAAAACAGTGAAAGTTGGAATCAATGGCGTGGGAAGAATCGGAAGAACAATTCTTCGCGCGTACTTCGACCGTCTTCAGGCAAATCCCAATACAAATATTGAAATCGTGGCGGTGAATAATCCGGGTGATTCCAAGCCGTACGTTCATCTCCTGAAACACGACTCACTTCATGGTGCTTTGAAAGGAGATTTCTCCTTCGATCAGGAAACGCGCACGATTAGCTACAATGGTAGAAAAATAAAATTCTTCGCGCAGAAAGATCCGGCCGAACTCGACTGGTCTTCGGTCGGCGCCGACATCGTGATCGACTGCACCGGAATTTTCAAGGACAAAGCGAAGCTTGGTCTTCATATGAAAGGTACTGTGAAGAAAGTTATCATGTGCGCTCCCGGGAAAGATCTCGATGGAACGTTCGTGATGGGAATCAATAACGATAAGTACGATCCAGCTAAACACCACATCATCTCAAACGCATCTTGTACGACAAACTGTCTTGCACCAGTTGTGAAAGTTCTTCATGAGAACTTCGGCATCGTGAACGGTCTCATGACCACAGTTCACTCATATACTTCCGATCAGAATCTCCTCGACAACGCTCATGATGATCTTCGTCGTGCACGTGCCGCAAACCTTTCCATGATCCCGACTTCTACTGGAGCCGCGAAAGCTCTCGGCGAAGTGCTCCCGGAAATGAAAGGGAAGCTCGATGGCTATGCTGTCCGCGTTCCGACTCCGGACGTTTCGATGGTCGATCTCACGGTAGTTCTCGAGAAGAAAGCAACGAAAGAAGAAATCAATGCAGCGATGAAGAAAGCCGCCGAGGGAAATCTCAAAGGCATTCTTGGTTATACGGAAGAAGAACTCGTCTCCATGGATTTCATGGGCACGACAGAATCTTCCATCTTTGATTCAGGACTCACAAACGTCATCGGCAACACGGCAAAAATCGTCAGCTGGTATGACAATGAAGTGGGATTCTCAAATCGTGTGATCGATCTCGCGAACTTCATCGGCCAGAAACTCTAAGGATTTTTCATGCAGCTTAAATCTCTCCAGGACGCCGATCTCAAGGGAAAAAAAGTCCTTGCTCGCTTTGACTTCAACGTTCCCCTGTCAAAGACTGAACCGAGAACCATCACCGATACTTCGCGTATCGATATGGCGATTCCCACGATTCGCATGATCCTCGAGAAAGGGGCGACGAAACTTACGATGATCAGTCATCTTGGTCGTCCTGATGGAAAGCCTGATCCGAAATACTCTCTTGAACCCGTCGCTGTTTATCTCGCCAAGAAACTTGGGATCGATGTGATCCTTTCTGAAAGTGCGATTGATAACGGAGTTAAAAATCTTCTTCAGCTTCCGGAAACAAAGATTGTTCTCTTAGAGAACATCCGCTTTCTTCCGGGAGAGGAAAAAAATGATCCGGCCCTGGCCGAGAAACTGGCCCAGTACGGTGACATCTATGTGAATGATGCTTTTGGTGCTGCTCACCGGAAACACTCCTCTACCTATGCTATCAATGCCTTTTTCAAGAACCGGACTTATCCGGGACTTCTTATGAGAAAGGAAATTGAATCTCTTGGGGCACTTCTCGAAAAACCAGCGAAGCCATTTGTGGCGATCATCGGTGGTGCTAAGGTTTCAGATAAAATCAAGACCATCGAAAAAATGTTGGTTCTCGTCGACACTCTCCTCATTGGAGGAGCGATGGCCTACCCTTTCCTCAAGGCCAAGGGAATGGAAGTCGGAAAATCCCTTTGCTCTGATGAAGATGTGGCACTCGCTAAAGAGCTTCTCATGGCAGATCGCGGAGGAAAAATTCAGCTTCCGAAAGATCACCTGACTTCCATGGAATTCGGAGGAGCTCCCCTTCCGTGTGCCGGAACAAGTATTCCGTCTGATCAGATGGGACTCGATATCGGTCCGGTTACAATTAAGTCCTATACTGATCATATCAAGACTGCGAAAACCATTTTCTGGAATGGCCCAATGGGACTTTTTGAGAATGAGAATTTCGCCAAAGGGACGATGTCAGTTGCCCACGCGATCGCTGGAACAAAAGCCTTCTCAGTTGTTGGTGGTGGTGACTCTGTCGCTGCTGTTCAACAGTCTGGAGAAGCGGAAAAATTCTCGCATGTCTCAAGTGGCGGTGGAGCGAGCCTTGAGTACATTGAGCGCGGCCAGCTTCCTGGTGTGGAAGCACTCAAATTCGGAGTTTAGAAAATGAATAAATTAATGATCGCGAACTGGAAAATGAATAACGTGGTTCTTGATTGCGTGCGCTTCATGGAAGAATTCGTTCCGAAGTTCACGGCAAAACGTGAAGCCTGGATCGCACCCCAGGCGCTTCATTTCAATCTTGTCCGCAGCATGGGTGAGCCTAAAGATGTTCGCACAGGAGTTCAGAATGTTTCTGATCAACTGATGGGAGCTTTTACCGGAGAAACTTCTCCGAAAACTCTCCGGGCGATGGGTGGGCATTTTGCCATCATCGGTCACTCTGAACGCCGTCAGTATTTCGGTGAAACATCAAAAATTTGTGCTCTTAAAAATCGCACATGCCTTCGTGAAGGACTGGTTGCCGTTTACTGCGTCGGAGAAACTCTCACTGAGAGAGATTCCGGACAGACTCTTTCAGTGGTGAATGACCAACTTCTTCAGGGCCTCAATGACGTTCCTGGCGTGAATCCGGAAAACCTGGTCGTGGCCTATGAGCCAGTTTGGGCGATCGGTACCGGCCGCACTGCCACTCCGGCCCAGGCGCAGGAAGTGCATGCCTTTATCCGCAAGATTCTTTCAGAGAAGTATCCGGGCGTCGGCGACAAGATGCGTATCCTCTACGGTGGATCGGTAAAGCCCGATAATGTCGAAGAACTTTTGTCCCAGAAAGATATCGACGGGGGACTCGTCGGCGGGGCATCGCTTAAGGCAAAGGATTTTCTGGCCCTCTGTGGGGATAAATAGTAAAAATAGAGACTCATTATTTTAAGGGAAATTGATTTATGCTGACTACTCTGATCGTTATCCATGTTGTGATTTGTATTCTTCTGATTGTAACTGTTCTTCTTCAGTTCGGAAAAGGTGCTGAGACAGGAGCTATCATGGGCGGAGGAGCTTCTCAGGCAGTTTTCTCAAGCTCAGCGAAGGGTAACTTCATGACTAAGCTTACAACGGCACTGGCGATCGGATTCATGGTGAATTCCATTATCCTCACAACACTTAAATCGCGCGAAGCACGTCGTTCCCTCTTTGATAATGAAGCTCAGGTGGCAGCCCCCCTCAATTCAGATGCTGAAGGCCTCGCTACGAAGACTGCGACTCCGGCAGCGGACGGCACTGCTGCTCCGGTCACGACTCCCGCGCCTGCTCAGGGCACGCCAGCTCCAAAAACAAATCCATAATTTGAAATAGAAAAGGCCCTCGCAAGAGGGCCTTTTTTTGCCTAAAATTTACATTCTTTCGGTAGCCAGTTGTAATCGGCTGAACTCAATTCCCTCTTCTCAATCTTCACCTTGATCGCCTTGCTGTTTCTCTCGCCCGCACCGGTCAGAAGATTAATATCGCAACTTCCTCCGAGCTCAGGATCATTCCGGTCGTACTCTGAAACAGTTACTCCGGAGAGAACAAATTTGTCATGGCGATAGGAGACAGTATATTCGCGCAGGCTCGCTGATCGCCCGGCACCTGAATGATCAATGAGGATCTTAAAAGAACCGTTATCCAGGGCCTCAAGAGAGGCGCCAGGATTGGAGAAAGCATAGACCAGTTTTTTGCTTTCGATTTTCTCAAATTTATTCTTATGAGAAAGTGAGATCTCAAGAATGTGATAGTCGCTCTTGTCAGGTGCAGGCAAAAGCTTCGCGGAATCTTCAATACTATCGTGATTAAAATCGGCGTGGATTTCTCGCTCCATTTCGATTTCAAATTCGGCCGGCAATCGCGAAGGATCGAGTCCTTTTGGTGTGGCACAGGACATGAGCACCAGAAGCGGCACCAGGATCAAAGAGCGCATAAAACTCTCCTTTAAAGGTGAGGCTTTATCGACAATTTGAGAGCTTAAATTTGATGAGGAGGTAAAGGCTTGAAACTAATCAGGCTTTCTTCTTCTTGGGTTCCGGATCGACGACTTTGATTTTCCCGAAGTCCATTTCCTTCTCAAACTTCTTAATCTCTTCGAGAGGAAGTTTGGCGTAAGGAAGTGTGGGATCAAACTTATCAGAAAGCTTCAGGTCGCGGGTGAAATCTGTTCTTACATAGCGAACGTGATTATCGAAGATATCAAAGATATCCGGATCGAGTTTTGTTCCCCGGAATTTTTTCATCGTGTTCATCGCTTCGGTGATCGAGAGAACTTCGTTGTATGAGCGCTTGGTTGTGATGGCATCAAAGAAATCGGCAATCGTACAAACTCTCGCGAGAAGATGGATTTCATCTTTCCCTTTGAGTTTTGCGGGATAACCAGTGCCGTCGAAATTTTCGTGATGCTCGTGAACCACGCGCGCGACAATTTTCAAATCGATGTCACCATCAACTTCAATGTGTCCGCCAACTAAGAGATCCAGACCAAAGTCTGGATGCTTTTTAATTTCAAGGTAATCTTCATCCGAGAGTCCACCCGGATTATTCAGGATGTGAGTGGGGATTTTGATTTTTCCCAGATCATGAAGAAGCCCACCGAGACCTGCGTGCATGAGTTCGCGCTTAGTGGCCTTCGGATTAATCGCCTTGTAGATCGTAATACAATACATCGAAACGTTGATCGAGTGATCGTAAGTGTAAAAATCATGGAACGAAAGATTTCCGATGAGGCCGCGGAGAGAATCAATGTTGTGATGATCGAGAACGTCCACCATGTTGGCGACGACTTCGCGGCAGCCCTCAATTCCCTGAGTGAGAATGTCCGTGGAAAACTCTTTATCGGTAGCAAAAATATTGTGGAGGTAATCGAGAGCAGCATCCTTGATGACATTCACTTTCTGAAGATCGGGCGCATTTGACTCGCGAACAAGTGAGCGGAGATAAAGTTTTCTCTGCTCTTCAGGAACATAAAGTTGAATGTATTTTTTATGAAACGCATCGACTTCATCTTTCAGAAGTGTGCCGCCACTGGGGAATATGCGGATAAATTTTTCTTTGCCCTTCACGACAGAAGAATTCACAAAAAGATCGTAGCTGATAGGTTTATCGAGCAGAATCAAGTCGTGCCTGACTGAGAAGTAACTTTGCTTTCCTTGCATCCGACGATTATATCATTTCTGGAAAAAATCGGGGAAAGCGGAAGATTTGTTCAATGGTTCGGGCATCTTAAGGTAGGAATTTTGGCAAAAAAAAACCGCCCATAAAGGGCGGCTTAATAAATTTTCTAGAAAGGGATATCGTCAGCAGCGAAGTGTGCGTCGTTCGACACCTGGTATTCCTGAGTCGGAGCTTGCGGCTGAGCATAAGAGGCATCAACGTTGCTGTTTGTGTTCGTGTTAGTTGATCTTTCTGTGTTGGCAGAAGGTCCACCGATGAACTGAACAGTTGCAGCGAGAATCTCAGTTGTGTAGCGCTTGTTTCCGTCTTTATCATCCCAAGAACGAGTCTGGAGACGACCTTCGAGAAATGCCTGACGGCCTTTCGCGAGATACTGGTTACAAAGTTCAGCAAGTTTTCCCCAAACGACAACTCTGTGCCATTCAGTTTTTTCCTGCTTCGCTCCTGCTTTGTCAGTCCACGATTCAGTGGTGGCGAGTGAGAAGTTGCACACAGGTGATCCACCTGGTGTGTACTTCAGTTCTGGATCTTGTCCGAGTCTTCCGAGAAGGATGACCTTGTTGACACTCATAAATTCTCCTTAGTCGCATAGGTTGCGAATAAAATGGGTAAGGGTATTTCCTATGAAGACATTCTTACCGCAGGTTAATAAGGCCGGAAAAGAATATTTCCTGTCCAAGCCTTACCTGAAGATATGGAAAAACAAGGCCAATTTGTTTAGGCGTAGAATTGAGAATTTGCAGGCGCTTAATGCGTACCAGAAAAATAATTACTGATTCGTGAAAGAATTTTCCTGAGATCGTCCCCGTAAAGCGACCGGACTATCCGGATTGGCACGGAGGAACTCCTCAACTTTTTGGCGGGTGAACTTCACGTCTTTTTTGTACCAAGCGGGATCAAAGCCGCAATATGGGCACTTTAGATCCTTCCGGTAGAGAGACTTATAGGTGCTGTCGAAGAAGATCCATATAATGGGAAGAGTGACGGCACCTTTCCAGGTAAACCAGGGGAAGGTAGCGGCGGTCGTAACCAGAGCGAGAACGAGAATCTGAACATAGTGGCGACTCTGAAGACCACGAGTATAGCGGAGCTTTCTCGGGGTTCGGCAAAGGGCGCAAAAGCAATCTCGGGCGTGACTTTTTTTCATCAGTTCTCCTCAGAGGATATTAGACCATGGACAGGACTCGTTACTCTCCCGGCAAGAATTACCCCTCAAAAAGTGGACGAGCCTCTAGGCATCCCGCGATGCCTAGGGTGGTGAATTTTTAGGTGGGTAAATTTGTGGTGGGGTTGTTGGGAGAGGAACACCGAATTCATCAAACGTGCAGCTCACCAAAGATCGGCACTCTTTGGTTGCTTTACACCTCGCAAATGCCATACCAAAATAATAGGACGTGAATCCATTGTGTTAAACCTAGAGAGTAATCCTTCAGTGACAAAACGCTCCCGCTCTGTGGCCCTACCTAAGGACCAGAATGGCCAGATCAGCATCTTTTTTTCTGCCTCTCTGGTAGTGCTGATTACTATTATCGCGTTCGTCATCAACATCGGTCTCTTCGTCAAGGCCAAGATCAATCTCCAGAACGCGACCGATGCAGCGGCCTTCTCAGGAGCTGCGGTTCAGGCAAGGCAGCTCACCACCATCGCGTACATGAACTGGGAGATGAGAAATGTTTACAAGGAGTGGATGTTCAAATACTACGTGGCGGGAAACCTCAACGTCGAAAACGTAGAAGATCCCTCGACGGCGGACAACGATACGATGAGTTTTCGTCTCCGCTCGACAACCGATACATTGAACGGAAATAAAAAGTTCGAAGATGTTTATAATTTTCCCTCGGTCTGCATCCACCTCGCGAACTCTCAGACAAATCTTTGCAAACGCTACTCGATTCCGGGTCTTCCGGAATTTGGTTCGAGTAATCTTCCGGGTGCGGAAGAAGCATCCCGCGCTTTCATTAACTCCCTCATTGGAACCAAGGTTCTCGACTGCGTAGACCAGACACGACTGAACATGCTCGTGAATCTTACGTGGTCATATAACGTTCTCGCTGTTGGCGAAGATGAAACACTCGTAGAGCAGGGTCCGCAAATTCTGGCCGACCGTCAGGGCGCGTGGCCCAAGGCGATCGAAGTCGCGATGAGAATACGAAATCTTGAACTGGCAGTGAACCGGGAAGCGGAAATATCTGGCGTGTGCGCCAACGGAAATACCCCGGAAGGAAAAGTCCGTTGTGGGAAATCCATTCAGAGTATCATTCAGGAAAAGAAACTCGGAAACGAGCGCATCGTAAAAGCATTCTTTAGCGGCTACCGGAATCTCGGGAATGAAATTGAAAGTGAGATGAAGCAGAGTTTTACTCTGACAGAAATTCCCCCGAAGAAGGGTGAACTCGGTGGCCTTCGTTCGGCAAGCTACTTGCTGGTGCCTGCCAGCAAGGTTCAAAATTATCAGAAACAGTACCTTGATTTGAAACTTATGATGGTGAACTACGCCACTTTCTATAGTGCCTTCGTTCCCCGCAGTACCAGCACCGGAGTTCCTATTTCGGGAGCGTGTGATGTTTCGAAAGTCGCCATTCCTGTCCCGGGATATCCGATGGGCTATTATAAGAATCCCGACGTCGTAACTTACTATGCCGTTCGCGGTGAAGCTGAGTTTGAGGGAATGTTCAATCCTTTCGGAGATGGAGCGGTGAAACTCACCGCCTATTCAGCGGCGAAACCATTCGGAGGAAGAATCGGGCCCATGCTTTTTTATCAGAGTCCGAATCAGGATTTTTTCACTGCTCGCACAGACAGCGTAAAACTCCGCTCTGTCCCCTACATCACTTCTGTTGATGTCATCGGTACAAAAAATATCATCACCGGACTGCCGATTGGACCTGATACATTTGCACCAGGGGTTCCGCTACCGATTAATTTTTCCGATGCTCAGTTCTGGTTGAAAGACGATACCAGTGCTCTCGGTGGATACACCACGGATGTTCAGTTTGGTGTTCCTAATATGGTTTATGATTACGAAGTGCCTTTTCAGACTACCGGCTATACAACTGCCAGCGATAAAATCCACGTCCTGAAGTCGAGTCTGCTACCATCTGCTGATAAATCCATCGGGCTTTATAGTAAGTTTCAATTCAACAAGTTCAAGGGTCCGAATCTTACGACGAATATTGACCAGGATACACTTACCAAAGAGATTAAAAGAGTCAGAGCACCCACTCTCTACGACACTTCAAATTATCTCGTCCCTTCGCAGGATGAGATCAACGTCGAACTTGGTCTCGATTCCATAGGATTTGTCCCGGGTGCAGTGACTGATCTTGGGAACGGTTTGAGAAAC
>JBKJNQ010000119.1:0-2813 GCA_046593575.1 Bacteriovoracaceae bacterium | reverse complement strand
TTCTTATCCATCACACGACAGAAAGATCGCGTGCGTTCCTAAACTTTGATTTAGCGCGGTTTTCTCAGAATCAGCATCCCATCGCCGTAGGAGAAGAAGCGATACTTCTCTTCCACTGCTAAACGATACAGATCCAACGTCTTCTCACGTCCGATGAGCGCACTCACGAGCATGAGCAGCGTCGACTTCGGCAGATGGAAATTCGTAATCAGGGCATCGACCGAATGAACTTTCACTCCGGGATGGAGGAAGATGGAAGTGGCACCGGTTTGATTTTTTGAGCGAACAAAACTCTCGAGTGCTCTGAGGCTAGTTGTTCCCACCGCCACTCGATAATTTGAAGAATTTATTTTTGAAAGATTCTCAGAATCGATGGTGTAAAGCTCTTCATGCATCTGGTGATCAAGGATATTTTCTACTTTTACTTTTGCGAATGTTCCGATGCCCACGTGAAGAGTGACAGTCGCCAATTCATGGCCCTTCGTTTCGAGATCTCTCAGGAGATCCTGCGAAAAATGCAGGCCTGCTGTGGGTGCCGCAACTGATCCCGTCTCGCGTGCGTAGACAGTCTGATAAGTAACCTTGTCTTCTTCGTCAGACTCTCCGTTTCGGATGTACGGAGGAATAGGAATTCTTCCGATTTTCTCGAGGACTTCCGGAAGTTCTTTTTCTGGAACGTTGAAAGAAACTTGAAAAGTTCCCTGAGTGTTGATTTCTTCAATACGAGCAGTAAGCTCTCCAAAGAGAAATTCATCTCCTGGTTTTTTCTTACCCGTCGTCCGGATCAGCGCCTCGTAACTTCCCTCTTTCGGAGTCAGAGTCAGAAGAAAAACTTCTGCTTCCCCGCCAGTCGGTTTTTTTCCGATCAGACGGCAGGGAAAAACTTTTGAGCGGTTAAATACTAACGTTGAGTGCGGGGGAAGAAAGGCATTGAGCTCGCGGAAAGTGGAATGGGTCACAGTATCGGTCGCTTCGTCGTAAACCAGAAGGCGCGAGGAATGGCGATCCGGCACGGGCCGGGAAGCAATCAGCTCTGTCGGGAGCTCGTAATCATAGGAGGAAAGTTCAAAATCATTCATTTCTTCAGGGGCCCTATCTAAGTCAGAAAGAACTTTGTAAACTTAACACAGGAGTCACCTTATGATGATGAAATTTCTCCTTCCCCTCGCCCTCTTTTCAGGATCTCTTCTGGCAGAAACTGCTTCGGAAGAGGCGATCATCCTCAATCAGGAACTTCAGTTTCTTGAGAATTCCGCCAAAGACATTGAGTATCGTCCGGTAGCGAAAGTTGATTCCGAAGAAAGTTCATCTGCTGGTTCTAAAGATACCAACTTAGAGCGCACGTATTTCAGTGATTCTGAAAGAGATGAAATCCGAACCAGGGCAGCGGCTCCGAAAAGAGTTCGCGGTTTTTAGGCCATCCCGAGTTTTGTCACGACTCCGAACACTTTCGAAATCAAATCATCAAACCAAGCCTTCACAGCAACAAATCCTGAATAAGTTGTCACCTGAGACAGGAGCATCTTCACGATATTGTTGATGATTTCGAACATTGGCTCCAAATTGAATTTTTTCAGAACCAGATCGAAGAGATTTTTCGCTTCCAGCACATTCTTGCCTTTGACGACGTAGAGAGGATTCTTGTTTTTCATGTGAGTTCCTTTTGGACGGCCGAGGCCATGCCGGAGAACTGGCGCTGAAGATCTTTGAATTCGTTTCCTTTAAAGTGGAAAACGGATTTTCTCTGCGCCAGTGACTTCCCGAATTGAACTTTGTTCGTGAAAGGCTCGTGAATCATCGCCGCTCCGAGAGAGCCGGTGATTTCGAGAAGATCTGAGTTGGCCTGTTTTCTTCTCGTATCAAAGAGATTCGGAATATAACCAAGATTTTTAGGAGTCGAAGTGATTTCCATCTCCGCGATGTCTGTCACCACCTGCTGAATGTTCCGAAGACCCTGTTCAGAGAATCTGTCCGGGATGAACGGATAAAGCACACCATCAGCAGCACAGAGAATATTCACGACGAGAAGACCGAGAGTCGGAGGTCCGTCGATGATGATCACGTCGTACTGTGAACGAAGTTCAAATTTCTCGATGAACTTTTTGAGGATCAGTTGTCTCGGAGCATTGATGCCTGCAACCGTAAGCTCGAACCCAGAAAGCTCCTGGCCCGCTGGAAGAAGATCGATACCAGCCTCAGCTTTCAGGATCACATCTGAGATAAGTGTGCCGTTATGAAGTGCTTTCAGTTCTTTGACCGAATTGATGAGAAGCTGATGAATGGATTTTCCATCTTCGATTTTCACATCAAAGAGCGAAGAGAAATTCGCCTGTGGATCCATATCAAGACAGAGAACTTTTTTACCTTCGTGACGAAAAGCGTGCGCCAGATTGAAGGCCATGGTGGTTTTTCCCACGCCGCCTTTCTGATTCATGAGTGCGATCACCTTGCCCGGGGCATGGATCTCAGTAGTTGTCTTGAAAATGTTGAACATCGGTTTCCTCTTAAAATTTTACTTGGGACAGCCAACTATTCTTGTCAGTAGAGTCGTTATGAAAAATTTTGCCTTTCTCCCCATTCTTTGTAAACCCTCGATTTTCATAAGTTTTGATGAGTTTTAAACTCGTTCATTTGGGTCGGACATAGACTATATCCGTAGCACTTAGGTCAAGCTTTTCCCCAAGTCTAAGGAATTTCACAAGAAGTCCCGATAAAAGGAAGAGACGGATCTAAAAGGATGAACCATGGTTGGTTTAAAAAGTGTCTGGTTATTATTATTTTCATTGATGCTGTTTGCATCGTGCGTGCCTCAG
>JBKJNQ010000023.1:0-4809 GCA_046593575.1 Bacteriovoracaceae bacterium | reverse complement strand
TCTCGGCTTGTGCGAGTTTTGAACCCCACAGGATTCCCGCTTCCAATCCTTACCAAATGACATGGCAGGAATACATCCAACAAAACTTTCTTGATCGAAATGGCGTAGAAAAATATTTCACTGATTCCCTGTATCTTTGACCCTGGCAGACCAATAGAGATTTTGTGATGGATGGGCCACCACTCCAGCCCTATCAAATTCATGAGAAGGCTTTTCAGTGCCCGGTGAAAAAACTTTATCCCACTCATCCATCCCAAGCGACGAAAGAATATCTCCACGCTGTCTATTCTCAATATGACCACGGAAGACTACCTCCGATGTCCTATGCTTGTCTCCGAAAGGGACCTTTGGGAAGGTTCTGTGTTCTTGCTGCTGTGGCGATGATGGTGGTGATGTCAGACATTTATGAAGATGATTGCGGAAATCTCTATCGAGGCTACTGGCTTGTGACCTACCTAAAGTCTGATGAGAATATGGGAACGTTATTTGCAAGAGGGCGCTCAGCTTACGAGAAACCCAATTCGCAGTTTCCCGGAGAATTTGTCGAGGACAATACCTACTTTCTGACTCCGACTGATTTCATGTTTACCGGGGAAATTCTCCCGGGAGACAAAGCAAAAATCGAGGCAGAACGTGACCGCGCCCTTCGCTCTGGCTTCCGGATGAACGGAAAACTTTTCGTCAGATAGCAGAAATATCCCGTGGGATGTCTGAGTCCGTCTTTCGTTTAGCTTCTTCACTCTCTTTCAAATAGACCTGTCTTTCCTCATCCATGGCATTCAAGGCTTCATTGACACCCTTTTTCCTGACTTCATCATTTCCGGTTACCTTTCCCTTCATGATGTGGAGGAAACTGAGGACTTCCTTGGCCTTATGGAAAAAAAACTCGGGAAACATAGGGACCTCCTTGCTCCCTTAAGAAGATGCAACGCCAATGCCACTGTGTAAAATTTCCCGTATGGATTGATCAGAATCCGGAGCGGGCATATCGTAGGCTTCCCCCTGGAGGCCCCATGAAAATGCTGGTGCTTTTCGTTCTTGGTTTCTTCCTCACAGCTCCTCTTTTTGCGCAGACAGATCCGGCCTGTAGAGACTTCAAATATATTCAGCGAACAATGAGAGCGATCAACGCTACTTCAGTGGACCAGACTATTCCTCACGCTGACTGGCTCGATCGAAAATATCGTCGCGAAGATCAGATCACTGCCGGCACTACGATTGCCAAGACTGTGATTCTGGTTCTTCTCCAGCGACTGAGTTTCATGGCCTATGTCTTAACTCCGACCAGAGCAGAAGCGGCCACAATCACAGGCGCTTACGTAAGAAGTCCTCAGGAATTTTCCAACTTCCTTCATCTCAAACCGGAAAGAGCGTGCTCCATTCTTCGTTTCGGAGGAAGTGATGGAGACCTTCTCCGCTCGCTCACTCAGGAAGTAGCGATCGAACTTCACCGGGCCTCTCGATAAAAATCCTTTTTTCACTCTAAATCTGGCGTTGAGTCATTGACTCCTCTGATAGGAGAAGTAAGGCCGAAATGGCTAGACAGGCCATTCTCATTCTTGGGAAGATGTTTTCATCATTAAAATTATCTGAGTGAAACCGAAGCATGGATGCAGAAGTTTTTCTTGGTTTAGTGATGACACAAACACTTTTCGAGAGGCGACTCATGAGGCTTAACCGGCTCATCATTCAGGGTTTTAAATCCTTTAAAGACAAGACAGTCATTCACTTCGATGAAGGTATCACGGGTATCGTCGGGCCAAATGGCTGCGGAAAATCCAATATCGTGGATGCACTTTTCTGGGTAATGGGCGAGCAATCCGCGAAACATCTTCGTGGAACTTCCATGAAAGATCTGATCTTCGCAGGATCATCAAAATACCAACCAGCTTCATTTGCTGAAGTGACTCTTGTTCTTGATAACGTGAATGGAAAGCACATTCACATCAACGGAGCAGTCGCCAAGCCTTCAGAGATTCAGCTCACGCGTAAGCTTTATCGCAATGGCGAAACAGAATACAGAATCAATAATGAGCCAGCCCGCCTGAAAGATATCCATGAAGTCTTTATGGATACTGGTGCAGGTGCGAAGTCATACTCAATTATCGCTCAGGGCGAGATCAACAAACTCGTTCAGGCCAAACCTGAAGAGCGTCGGGTGATGATTGAAGAAGTGGCGGGGATTACGAAGTTCAAGCTTCGTAAGCGCGAGTCGCTTAAGAAGATTGAGCAGACGATGCTGAATCTCACTCGTCTTGAAGACCTTCAGAACGAAATTTATAAGAACTTAAAAAAACTCGAGCTGCAAGCTGAGAAAGCTGAGAAGGCCAAAACCCTTCGTGAGCGAATTAAGAAGTACGAGCTCATCGTTGAGTCTCACCGCGAGCACGATTATCTTCAGGACTTCACGAATGCTCATTCGATGCTGGAAAGCCGCGCGACTGAGCATGATAACCTGACCATGAGAAAATCGCAGATTGACCTTCTTCTCGAGGATGAAAAGATCCAGAAGATGGACATGATGGAGAAGATCGACACGGCCCAGGACGATTATAACGAACACTCCCGCGAGCTCGCAGCTTCGGAAGAAAAAGTTAAGCACCTCAAGAAATCTTTGATTGATAAAGAAAAGCATATTGATCGCGCGACTCATGAGAACGAAGAGCTATCAATTGATATCGAAAAGCGCACTGAGCGCCTCGAAGTCCTCACCGCCCAGCTGACGGAGCTTGAGTCAAATAATTATGAGCAGATGGATTTCTCAACACTCGAGGAAAAAGTCGAACTTCTTAAAGGTCAACTCTCTGATCTCGAGGATGAACTTTCAGAAAGTCGCCGAGAACTCTCAGCGAGCAAAGATAAATTTCTCGCCCTTGATAACGAAGCTTTCAAAAATTCTTCCAAACTCGAAGAATACTCGCGTCTCCTTCAGGATCTCACGGCAGAAATTGAAACGCTCGAGAAGAGCACGTCGAATTTCACAGACGATCTCATGCGTGATCGCGCAAACGTAAAATCATCTCAGGCGAAGCTCTCTGAGCTCTCGTCTCTGTTGCCTTCTATCAAGGATGAAGTGGAAAAGCTCACGGCCGAGCTGAAGGTACAGGATCAGCAATTCCGGGAACTGTCCCGTGATGTGATCCAACTGGAAAGTCGCCGTAACTCGCTCATCGAAATCAATAATTCCGCTGAGGGCCGTCGCGCCGGTGCCATGAAGCTCGTGACTAAAGTCGGGGACGGCACTCTGGAAATTCTCGGTAAGCTTATTGAATGTGAGCCTGAGTACGCGGTCGCGATTGAACGCCTGATTGGTGAATCTCTCGATGCTGTTCTTGCCACAACCGGAAAAGAAACTTTTGGCTCTTTGACTTCTGATTTTGAAGCTACAGTTGATCTCATGTGGCCGACGGATTCTTCCATTTCCACTGAATCAATTGGTCGCCTTGAAACTCAGGGTTGCCAGGGCATGAAGGCACTTTCAGAAATCGTCAGAATCAATAATCCAGAATATGAAGTGAAACTTCAGAAAATCCTGAACGGCTTCTTCATTGTTGAGAACCTCACCACGGACCTGGCTTCGCGGATAAATCCCGAAATTCAGTTTAAAGGTCTCGTTTCCAGGGATGGAAGTGTTCTCATTAAGAAAATCGGTAACTCTGTTGTTTATGGTGTCCGTAAGGATGAGGCCTCTGCCCAGGACGGTATTGTTCAAAGAAACAATCTCATTCAGGAAATGGGTGTTGCTTTTGAGACGAAGCAAGCCGAGCTTGCGATTCTTGAAACGAACATTATGCAGACGGAAACAACACTTTCCGAAAAGAAAACAGAGCTCGAAAAAATCTCCTCAGAATTTAACGAGATCAACACGCTTCATGCTGCCACGAAAGCTGCCCTTGAGAGCAAGGAATCTAATCAGTCCTCGAACTCTCAGCGTCTTTCCATCCTTCAGAACAGAAAGACTGAAACATCTTCACTTCGTCTCAACCTGAATGAAGCTGACGAAAAGGTCATCACTCAGAAAGAAGAGCTCGAAGATGCCGTGAAGGCACTCTCTGAGACAGTTGCCGATCTTGAATCACGCCATCAGGAAGTAAAAATCAGCTTTGAGAATGAGCGCGATGACATGATGGAGCTGAAAGTGAAGGCGCAGTCTTACCAGGCGCAGCTGACATCGCTAAAGTCACAGATTGAAGATGTGAACTCTCAGATTGAACGTTACCGCGAGAAGCAGAACGCGAATCTTGAGCTTCTTGAGACATATCACTCTGAAATTGAAAACGCTCAGACTGAAGTTGAAACAGTAGAAACTTCGAACAGAGATCTGGCCGATAATCTTTCAGAGAAAGAGTCTTTCCTCAATCTCCTGAAAGATCAGATTTCTCAAGTTCTTCTGTCGATGCAGGAAAAAGAATCCGAGCTGAAAGAAATTGTTTCTCGCCTCAATAAAATCGAAAAAGAAAATGTTGAGCTTGAGCTCAAGACAACTCAGATCATTCAGGAGGAAGAGCTCCTCGTGAAAGATATCTTTGAGAGATACAAGATTGATCTGCGCGCGACGATGATGAAGCACCTTGAGATCACTTCAGATAAAGTGACTGAGCTCAAGGACCTCACTTCCATGTACATCATGGAAACTGAAGAAGGGCAGAAGACTCTCGAAGCTCTGGAGTATGAGTTTGAGAAGCGCTTCCCTGGTCAGGTGAAAGAAGCCAAAGAAAAATTCAAGGACTACAAATCAGAATTTAATCGCCTCCGTGAAATTAACTGGCAGGCGATTGAACATTATGACCGCCACAAACTCCGCCACGA
>JBKJNQ010000256.1:0-32354 GCA_046593575.1 Bacteriovoracaceae bacterium | reverse complement strand
CAAGCTCGGAACAATCCGCTATGCCCGTCGTGTATTCAACAAGGCCTATCAGAGCTTTCGTGATGCCACTATGGGTGTTTGCCTGAATTCTCCAGCTGCTCATTATCAGCAGGCCATGACACTTATCGAATTAAGAAGATTCACTGATGCGAGGATGAAACTTGATGACGTACAAAATCGTTTCAGGGACAGCCACTTTGCCGTACAGGCGCGGACGAAACTGATGGAAATTGATGAATTAGAAAAACGATCTAAGACTCTTGAAGCCAGATCACCAGGGAAGGTGATTCAGTCTCCAGAATATTAAGACAAGGATGTGACATGATGGAGCAGGAAAAAGGAACTTCAGAAGGCGAAAACAAAGATTTCGTCCTTTTGGGTGAGTACCTTAAACAGAGAAGAACAGAGAAGAACTATTCTCTGGAGAAGTTATCTCAGAAGACCAAAATTAGTATCAATATCCTAAAAAGCCTTGAGGCCAATGACTTTGATCATCTTCCGAGTGCGGCCTACATAAAAGGCTTCGTCACAAGCTATGTGAAAGTCCTGGGTCTACCCATGGATGAAGCGATCAATAAGATGGAATACACTTACCTGAATATTCTCGGGAAGCCGTTTCCAGCGCTCAATCATACCAAAGGTATGCCTGCAGCGATTTCTGCTATCCCGGTTCAGGTGAGAGGAGCTACAAATTCCAGCTCTCGCAGAAGTGAGCCAGAACCAACTCAGACCCCGCATGATGTGATTGAGAACAGTGATTCTCTGATTGAGAACACGAAATCAATTCTCCCAATTGCCATCTTCGGCGCTGTTATCCTGGCGTTTGTGGGTGGATATAAACTCATTTCTTCTGTGGTTGAAAGTGAAGTCACTGATCAGAAGACCAAAGATCTCGGACCTAAGATTGAATCGAGCTCGGCCCTGATCAATCATTATCCCGCTCCTAAAAAAGTTGAACCACCTAAAGTGGATCAAGGAACGGAGACGGTTACGCCGGTAGTGACTGCACCGGTAGAAGAAGTTAAGCCGGTAGAAGAAGCAAAGCCGGCGCTGGATTTCCCAAGAAACTTTCCTACTGTTGATTTCAAAAAAGTGAAAGCGAAGCTCTTCAATGTGAAGACTGACGCACCTGAAAATGAAAATGTTGAGATTCTTCCGGAGAAGATCAAGACTTCTATGAATTCTTCTCTCCAGAATGTTTATATTCGTGCCGTGGATGGAAATACCTGGATCAGTTACAAGATCGACGGCAATCCGATTGCGAGTGTGATTGTTTCTAAAGGTAATGACTTATTCCTTCAGGGAGCTGAGATCAGACTCTTCCTGGGGAACGTCAATGTCACGCGTATTTTCTACAACAACTACCTGATTGAAACTCCGACTAAGTCCGGAGTGAAATCTTTGATTTTCCCGGAAGAGAGCAATGAGAAATACCTCATGCCGCTTTTTCCCAAAGCAAAAGACGATGTCCTTTATACTGCTGAAGACTACATGAAGCGGATGAAGCTGGAAGAAGATGAATTAGTGAAAAGAAGACAATAAGAGAAAAGGCCGCCTATAAGGTGGCCTTTTTTTTAGCTTTGCCAGTCGAGTTTGCGGTAAAAATGAATGGCGACACCGAAGAGAACGATGGCCGGAAAGAAGACCGCCAGCGGAATGGGAATGATCTCTTTTTTGGCCACACTCACGAGCGAGAAATACATTCCGTAATATCCTATCAGACACATGAGTCCAATGAGGCCTGAGTTTCTTCCCTTCCCTCTGTTACCTGAAATGCCGAGAGTAAATCCCAGAAAACAAAAAACAAAACAAATAAGAGCACCATTTTTCCGGTTCCAGAATTCGTACTTCGCATTGAAGAATTCTTTCTTATTAAAACGATAGAGTTTCTCCGCCTGTTCGGGAGTCATTTTGAGAAGTTCACCGAGTTCACCGGAAGTCAGCATCGTCTCCTTCAGTGAGAACTTGTCACCAAACTGCCCCTGAGAGATCGGGAAGGAGTAGGTTTTGAAAATAATCTTTTCCAGATCATCCGATTTACCCTGCCCGACAATATTCCCATCAAAAAGTGTCAGGGTGAGCTTATCAATCATCTGGTCTTTATTTTTTTCCATCACCAGCTCTCCCTTGTGGGAAAAGATGATGCGCTCCGGACCATTCTTATCTTTCAGATGAAGAAAAACTTCCTCGAGATTGCGGCCATACTCCGTTGCCCGTGAAGCAAACAAAGTCACATTGGGAATCATGGTAAAAAACTGTCCCTCTTTAATCCCGGCAAGAAGACCGCTGGAAGTGAGGTACGTCAGCTTCTTTTTAAACTCTTTATTGGAGAGGGGAATAAGGTTCTGGTTCAGGTGATAAATACTGATGGTCAATAAGGTTGCGACAATCAGAAAAGGAAGAATGATTCTTTCCTTCGTGAGACCACCGGCCCGCATGGCGATGTATTCCGAATCCGAAGAAAGGCGATTGACGCAAAAAATAGTTGAGAAAAACGTTGCGATCGGAAGCGAGAGAGGGACGAAGGTCAGGGTGATATTTCCGATGAGACCGACCGTGAACCAGACCGAGATGTCCCGCGTAATCAAAAGTTCAGTCATCTTAAACAGTTCGAAGGTGAGAAGAAAACAAATGAAGAAAACAGTGCTCACGAGAAGCGGCAGGATAAATTGTGCGGCAAGGTAACGTTGGAGCAAAAGTTTCATTAATAAGAAGGTACACGAGGTTCACCTTTCCATCAAGAAATGGCAAAATAGCCGGATATCAAGGAGCCCTCATGCAACTGTCCATCGACCTGACTGGCGAAAAATTCCTTTCCGCCGAACTTAAAGTCCTCTCAGCATTTCAAAAGTCTACTGTATCAAAAACGAAGGGTGCAAAAGCAGAAACCTCTGTTTCAATTGATCACTGGGTTGATAAAGGACTGAAAGAAGAATTTGCCGGACTCCGTTCTGCTGCAAACTTCAAAGCCTCAAAAGATGAAACTCTCACATTCAGTGGCGCGACCGGTGAAACGGTATTAGTCGTTGGTCTGGGTGAGAAAGGAAAGTCGAGCGCGGAAGATCTGAGAAAGACTGCTGCAAAAGTTTTCAAGGCCACCAAGGGCAAGTATAAAACGATTGCTTTTGATATTCCGGGTTTCAACCAGGTGAGAGATGAAGTTCTTGCCGCCACTCTCATGGCAGAAGCCATCCAGATGAGCGATTATTCTTTTGATGTTTATAAGTCCAAAAAACCTGAAGCTTTTGAACAGACAGTCTTTCTCTCACATGTAGAAAGAAAGAATGCAGCGAGACTTGAGAAATCACTTTCCACTGTAAAAAACATTACTCAGTCCATCAACATTGTTAAAGACTTCATCAACGAAGTTCCAAACGTGCTTCACTCGGAAGAGTACGCAAAACGGATTGAAGCTGATGTGAAAAAGAGCCTTAAGGGCGTTAAAATAAAAATTCTTAATAAGGCACAGATTCAGAAAGAAAGAATGAATCTTTTCCTCTCGGTAAATTCCGGTTCAGCTTATGAACCACGCCTGGTTCACCTGACTTATGAACCTGCTAAAATGACTTCGAAGACTAAGCACATTGCACTTGTCGGCAAGGGAATCACCTTTGATACCGGTGGATATTCAATCAAGCCGGGCACCAGTATGGCGGGGATGAAGTATGACATGGGTGGATCTGCAACAGTGTACGGAGCTTTCCGTGCCGCTGTTCTTGAAAAATCTCCGGTAAAAATCACCTGTATCCTTGCGATCACTGACAACGCCATCAACTCTATTGCTACTTTCCCTGATGCTGTCGTGACAGGAAGAAATGGCAAGACGGTTGAAATTCTCAACACGGATGCTGAAGGTCGCCTGATTCTTGCGGACGCAGTTGATTATGCCTGTGACCAGAATCCTCACTATATCGTCGACGCTGCGACCCTTACTGGTGCCGCTCTCGTTGCTCTTGGAAATCAGGTATGTGCCATCCTCGGTAACGATCAGAAATGGATTAATGAGATTCTTGGTGCTGCGAAAGCGCAGGATGAATACATGTGGCAGCTTCCGATCATTCAGGAATGGCGCCAGGATATTAAATCAAAAATTGCTGATCTCAAAAACATCGGAACTCCGATGCGAGCGGGAACGGCGATCGGTGCTGCCTTTATTGAAGAGTTTGTGAAGAATGATGTGAAGTGGGCGCATCTGGATGTTGCTGGTGTTGTTGATTCTCAATCACACCTGGCTTACTGTCCTCAGAGTGGCGCTTCAGGCCTCATCGTGAGAACACTCACGCATCTCCTGATGAATGCTAAGTAATTTTAAAATCGTCTTATTTGCGCCCGAGATTCCCGGAAACACCGGGAGCATCGGGCGCACCTGTGTCGCCCTCAACGCTGAACTCATCCTCATTAAACCTTATGGCTTTGAAATCGACGAAAAGGCCGTCCGGCGCGCCGGGCTCGATTACTGGAAGCATGTTCAGCTGAAAGAGTTCGAATCCTGGGAAGATTTCCTGATTCGTGAAAGGCCATCACCTGAAAAACTTTTCTTCTTCGAGAATAACGGATCAAAACTTCATTATGAAGCCCCTTATGCAAAAGACTGCTACCTTATTTTTGGTGGTGAAACCCGCGGGCTTCCTTATGAGATCGAGCAAGAATACCAGTCTCAGATTTACCGGCTGCCTATGTTTTCTGAACACATCCGCTCGTTGAATCTTTCCAACGTAGCAACAGCTGTTGCCTATGAATGCCAGAGGCATCTTTAATCAATTTCCCAGCTGTAATGTGAATTCACTTCTTCCTCGTATTGCTCCGGAGTGATCGCTTTTCCCATTCTCATCTTCACCAGAATTTCCTTCACTCTCTTTCTGGCAAAAAGAGTAAGTTTCTTTTTTTTGAAAGAAATGTCGTAACGCTTGGGGCTTGGTAAAAGCATGGCGAGAAAGGCAGCTTCCCGGGGTGACAGTGCGGAAGGAGTTTTCTGGAAATAATGGGAAGAAGCTTTGGTGATCCCGTATATACCGGGTCCATATTCAATCACGTTAAGATAAATTTCCAGGATGCGGGTCTTGGGTAAAACTTTATCTGCCTTGTAAGCAAGGATGAGTTCATGAAGTTTACGCCAAAGAGTGCGCGCATCTGATAACCAGACATTCTTGACCATTTGCTGAGTAATCGTCGATGCACCCCGGACTCTCCCTCCTGAAGCCGCCTCTTCGAAGGCGACTTTCATTTGCTCACTATCAAACCCATCATGCTGGTAGAAACTCCAGTCTTCGGACAGAACAATAGCGGCCTGAGCATAACGGGAAATATTTTTGAGATCAGTCCAGGTCTTGGGACGCTTGGATTCAATCGTAATCACAGCATCATCGGTATTGGCACTTCGATGTGGATACCCCTTAAGAAGCTCCTCGCCCTGATGGGAGAAAAACATGGAAAGGAAGATCGCAACTGTCGCCAGGAGCCCAGTCAGGATAGTCAGAAGGATTAGGAGTTTTCTTTGCGGTACTTTCATTCGGGATCGTCTCAGGTTAGATTATATCCTATGCCGGATTTTTGCGCCTACTATAAGCAGAATATCTGCCGCTCCTGCACTCTGATGGAGATGCCTTACCCAGAACAACTTCGCCGGAAAGAAGAGCGGCTGAAAAATGCCCTGAAAGATTTTTCTCCACCATCTCTCCTTCCGACACTTAGTTCTCCAGAAACCGGCTTCAGGAACAAGGCGAAGTTTGTCGTTTCAGGAACTGCCGAGACTCCGATCCTGGGTCTCATTGATAAAGAAATTCTTGATTGTCCCGTTCACCATCCAGCGATTAATAAACTGGCGCATGATCTCCTTCCCTTCATCACTTTGTGCCGTCTGGTTCCCTATAATATCCAGGAAAAAAAAGGCGAGTTGAAAGGCATTATTGTTTTTCATGACAAGGGGACGATCCTCCGCTTCGTTCTCCGCTCAAAGGAAGGCATCGACCGTATCCGTAAAAATCTTCCGGATTTTCTTAAAATCCATCCTGAAATGAAATCTGTCTCCGTCAATATTCAGCCCATTCATCAGGCGATTCTCGAAGGTGAAGAGGAGATGATTCTCGGACCGGAAAATAATCAGATAAGACCCCAAGGGTTTGTTCAGACCAACCAGACTGTGGCCCGGGAACTTTATCAGACTGCGGCCCGCTGGGTTCGCGAAACAGGTTCAAAGAATTTTCTCGAACTCTTCTCAGGGCAGGGGGCATTCAGCCTCGCGTGCTCTGAAGTGGTAGAAAAAGCGATGGGCATTGAAATTAATAAAGACGCAGTTTTGTCAGCAAATAATTCCGCTAAAGCAAATGGATACGATCATCTGCACTTTCATGCTCTCGATGCAGCTGATGCTGGTTCTCTTATCAAGAATTTTGATCCCGATCTCATTCTTGTGAACCCACCTCGACGTGGACTTTCACGAAGTATTGAACATCTTATGGAGGCAAACTCTCCGTGGATTATTTATTCAAGTTGTTCTGTTGAATCACTCGCTGAAGATCTGAAAAAAATCATCGCGACTTATCAGATTGAGAAAGTCCGCCTGTTCGATATGTTTCCCCATACCGAACATTTTGAAACGCTGGTGCTTTTGAAAAGATTATCGACGGTAAAATCTTGAGATTTCTTTAGAGGCTTTCAGTACGAGCTCACCACGACTAAGATCCCCGGAGCTGATCTTTCCATGCCAATCTGATTCGATGATATTGTGATTGGTGAAATCAACAATCCTGAAGACATTCTCATTTCCAAAAACTTCCCAGTCTTTAGTCGGTTGATCAGTGAGATCTTTCCCGTAGGCGTAGGCGGAATAAGAGGTAGAGCAGTTCATGACTTTTTTCATGATGGTCGGTGTGACATCATAATGAGTCGTACGATGACTCCATCTTCCTTTCTCGCGATCCGGCATGATGAGAGTCATAGGCACACTTCCCCACTCTGAATTCTGTGTCCCGGTAATCACCACGACACTGCCTGTGAGAAGTTTTAAATCCTGAAGATACTGAAACGTTTCTTTAAGCTTAAGATCAAGTTCATTGGGTGAACCAAGGTTAAGATCAAAAAACGCAAAAAGAGGCGATGTGGTTTCGGAAACTCTTCTTGCTTCGGACCACTCCGGCATCCTGTTCTGAAGATACGGAAGCCCTGGGATTCTTCTTTCTGAGAAAACTGCTAATTCGTAATTATTTTTTTTGAGCTCATTCATGATGGCAGGGGCCATCGCTTCCGGGCGATAGGAAGCAGGTATGCCATAGAGAAGACGGAAAAGATTATCTTCGGGAGTTCCGCCACCGCTTAAGTGAGCTTCAAAATTCATTCCGTGTTCCTGAACATGGACCAGAAAGGGGGTGACATCTGCATTCACAGTCTGGGCATCAAGCCCCTCGAGAACAATGTAGATAATATTCGGAAGTGATCTTGGCTTACACTTCAGGTCTTTCTTCGGATAATGGAGATCGGCCTTACTCACTTCAGTCTTAGTGTGAGTCTTAGGATAGAAAATCTCCTGATAATTCACAGGAAAAACAGACGCCAGAGTGATCTCATTTCCAAAAAATTCCGTCCGCTGGTTATTCCACACGAGATGAGAAACTCCGAGGCATATGAGGATGAAGAACAAGTACCAGTGCTTAACCGGATTACTGAATCTCCTTTGCATCGTCCGCCACAGCCATTCTCCACGAAGCCAGAGAGCAAAAAATAAAACGAGTGCTATCCCACCCGACACAAAATAGGGCGACATTGATCCATTGAATACTTCTGCCGGGCCCTTGAAAGAAAAAATTCTCACGACCAGCTGATTGATATGAAAACGGTATTCACCGAATACAAATCCATCGAGGAGAACCGCACCTGAAGTGAGAAGGATGAGAAACGCTGACCAAAGTCTGACAAAATAATAGGTGGGAAAGATGACAGCAAAAGGAACATAAAGAATAAAATACAAAACCGAAGTCACCAGACCGTAGTACCCAATTGTCGTCACGACATAGTAGAAAAGAGAAACCGCATCTTTCGGAACAACACCGCTCTTCAAAAAAACCAGACTCAATAGACAAAGAAGAGGCCAACCCAGGCCAAAAAAGATCTTCCTTCCCCATGAGAGAACAAAACGTCTGCGTTCCATGAACTTCCTTGTTGTTACTTTTTCATTCTAACCGCGCAGGCCAGATCGACATAGGAAAAAGAGGTACTTAGACCGTTATAAGCAACGATATTTCCATATTGTTTGACATGCCAAACAACAGTATACTTATTAAAACAAAGGAGTTTTCATGATCGTCATGAATAGCAGTCTGATCCTTGAACACCTGACAGAGCTTGAAGAGAAGATCCAGAGGGTTGAAAAGATCATGACGGAGCTGCAGATTGATTGCGATAAGGAAAATCTCATGGAGCTATTGATTGCCTGCCAGTGCAAAACCGGCAGGCATACTGAAGATTCTTAGAAAAGGTAGTCGAGACCGAAACCGTAAGAGTTAGCAAAACGGTTTTTCTGCTCGGTTTTCACACCAGCAACTTTGCGATCAAATTCAGCGAGGTGATTCAGTCTGTAATTGAATTTGAAGATAAGTGACTCTGTGATGAGGTACTTAGCTGTGAAGCCAAAATTTAAATCCATATAACCATCGTCTTTAATCTTCACGTTCGAATCAGACTCTGATTCCTGCTGACCCACAAACATCGCCTGGGCGAAAACATTCATCATGAATTCCTGAACCGGACGATACTGATATGAAGAACGGAGAAAAAAGTCTGTGCGGGCGTCGGTATCAACGTCGTCGCTTAATCCGCCTTTCGCTTTGTACGTTCCATCCATGTTGTAAATCGCACCAGCAGCAACTTGCCACTCGTTAGCTTCGTTCCACTTGCGGCCAATCCGTGTATTTAATTCGAGAGAGTGATGACCGTCATTGAAATTTCCATCTTTACCTACAGATCCGTATTCAGCGTCCATCACACGAACTCGGGCAACGGCACCAAAGTCGACGTTCACAGCAGAATCGCTCTGATTAACAAGACGATAGTTCACACCGAGATAAGGATTCGAAAGACCACTATTTTGTGAATCTGAACTTCCGGGAAGTTCTGTTTCATATTTATAAGCGAAATCAAGTCCGACAAATGCATTGAGATTATCCGCGATTCCAAAACCCAGTGTGTTCGTGAAAACATAACCATTCGTTTCAAAATTCGATCCAGAGGCTTCATCCTGAACTTCTTTGTTCACGACTGCCATATCTGATGTGAGATTGAATTGACCCGACTTCAGGAAATAATTGATATCACCAAAATCCAGACCCGAAGTTGCCTGGGCCGATGAGGCCAGAAGTGCCAATGCCACTACGATCACTTTTTTCATTTGAAGAGACTCCTTGTATTCAAGCATTGTACTCAGAATGCAAAAAAGAATGAAGTTGATTTAATGTTGCGCTTCGAGTCAGTAAGCATTTTCTAAGAATGAGATGTGGGAAAGAGCTTCGATGGTATCAATCTGCTACTGATTCTTCGTCTTCGGCAAAAAAAAGACCCGGCCGAAGCCGGGTCCTCTTAGTATCTTGATCTTCGAAAAGATTAGAAACGGTAGATCATCGCAACGCGAGTCATGAGAGAGTCAGTGCGAAGCTGACCGCCTGTAGCTGTAGAAGCATCTGCAACACCAGCATTATCTGTACCTGAAGCAACACCAGTTCCGTTGTCTG
Source organism: Bacteriovoracaceae bacterium (assembly GCA_046593575.1). Lineage (GTDB taxonomy): Bacteria > Bdellovibrionota > Bacteriovoracia > Bacteriovoracales > Bacteriovoracaceae > Peredibacter. The sequence goes on along the minus strand of JBKJNQ010000256.1, from coordinate 22,635 downwards.
TAGACACGAGACCGTCGATTGAGAATTCACCGAACTTGAGTGAAGCACCAGCGCGAACTGCAGTGTTAGCTACGTTCTGCTTAGTCTTAGATCCGCCTTTAACTTTAACTTCATTTGATGACCAAATGTTGTTAACAACTGAAGCGCGGAGATCAAGCCAAGAAGTTGCTGCGTACTCGATACCAAGGTTAACTGGAAGCGCGTAAGAAGTAACTTTTGCACCAACACCTGGAGCTCCAGTTGTAGCGCCGCCATCATCATCAACAGTAGTGCGAGTTACCATTGCTTTAGCAAAGAGAGTCGCTCTGTCGTTCAGACGTTCCTGGCGACCAGCACCGAGGCGAAGAACACCGAGATCGATATCTTCTTTAGAACCTGCAGTAGAAGTACCCTGGTATTTAGCACTAACCATGCGGTAATCAGCGAACAACTTGTAGTTGTTCAGCATATAACCACCACCAACGAAGATACCGTTGTCACCTTTAACAGATGAACCAGCGAAATCTTTAGCATCGTTCTTGAGAGAGATCTGAGCGAAGAGATCGAGGTCACCCATAAGAACACCACCGCGAACGCGCATGCCATGAGAAGCAAGACGAGATGCAGTTCCTGAACCAGCACCATCGTACTGTTCATAAGTGAAAGATGCTCCCCACTTAACTCCAGCGTCGCCGCCGATGTGGAAATCCCACGGCTGAACTTCTTGTAAGTTAGCGCCTGTGAGTGAACGGATGAGACCAGTAGTCGGAGATGAATCACCGAAGTTCAAACCATAAACCATGTTGCCATGAGATTTAGTGAAACCACCACCAGCGCGTGGAGCTGCAGTTGAGTCACCAGTAGCGTTAACCTGAAGACCAGAGTTACCGAATTCATAAGTAATGAAGTCTTTGTTCTCGTTGATCTTAGCAGGGTTCAGGAAGATGTTACGGTTGTCCTGAATGTAGTAAGAACCGAAAGTGTCTTCTCCGAGCGCCTCGAGACGAGCCTTAGTAGCGAAAGCAGGTGTAGCGATTACAGCGAGTCCAAGAGCAACTGTAAGTTGTCTTTTCATGAAATCTCCTTTTTCTAAAATGACGTTGGTCATTTTCATTCATGGTTGAAAGGCAAAAACTTAATTTATAGTTAAATTGTCACTCTGATAGGAATATCTTGTAAATGCTTTTTTAACGACAAAGGTCAGGAACCACAAATTCTTCTGGTCCTACGACTATCAAATTTTTGACGGTATTTTTTTTGGCGAAAAAAAAGGCCGCGTAGGAGCGGCCTTGGTCGAATGCGAAATTTATCAGCAATTAGAAAAGAACATCGAACTTTAAAAAGTTAAATCTGATCTCGTTTCCACTCTTAAAGTAGTCATCTCTGATGCCGCCGCCGTAGCGCTTGAAAAGCACGGAAACGGTAGGGGCATAGGAAATATTGGCGACCGAATAGCTTCCCAGATCCCAACGTTTTCCTCCTTCAAATTGCATCGAAAGATTAAATCCGGACTTTTCTTTCATAGAACCATATTCGTAAGAAGCGCGCTCAATCCCCAGATTTCCACCCATCAGAAACGAGTTTTTGATGTCCTCAGGCTGGAAATTGTAAAGAAGACCCCCGGCCAAACCATAAGATGATTCAAAGTAATCTTGTGAACCATAGTCTTCATTACGACGATTAATGTTCACCTGTGCCTTCCACATGAGTCCAACATACTGCTCGATGTTCTGAGCATAGTTAAGATTCAGTCGAAAATCTGTCGTGTCTCGGTCAGAGTGCTTTCCGCTATCGTGGCGGAAGGCAAGACCTGATGGATAAGCGAGATGAAAAGCATCTACAGAGATGATTCTCTTTTGAGCAAAGACTGAAGTGGACACAACCAGAACGATGAGAGCAAATAGCACTTTCATTGGTTTCTCCTATAAGAAAGAATTAATGTAATAGAGTACGAGCGAGGTATTTTTCCTGAGTCAAAGACGAGGCCATGGGGGACGCTTGCCCCAGGAATTTCAAACTCGGATAATCAAAGTTTAATTGTTCAGCAGTCTGATCTTTAATGTCAGCAATCAGCATTTCTTCGTCGAAGCGGATATATTCTTTCGTGATGTGTTTTTCCATATCAGGAAAGACACGGTCAAGGACACGCTTCATCAGTTTGATCTTAGTCGCAAGATCTTCACTCTGAGGCTCTTCTTCGTGAATAAGAAAAAGAACGTGGCAGATACCCTGGTTTGACTTGTGATCGAAGGCTTCAAACTCCGTAATGAAATGACCCCATTCATGAGTCATGCTTTGCGGGATGAGCAGAGTCTGCGCATCCTTATGAAGCTCTTTATTCAGGATCCAGGAAACACTGATCGCTCCACGTGCAGATGAAGCGGAACAGACATCAATTAATTCAGCAGAAAGGTTCTCTTTATTGCCCAGGTAATTGAGGAATCTTTTCGGTGATAGGGAAACGTAAAGGTTTTCACAAGTCAGTCTCGTGAAATCTTTGAAAGTAAGAGTCCATTCCTGTTTTTCAACAAGATCTTCTGGAGTCGTCTTTTCAATCGTGTCGAAGTGACGTCTGTCGAGTGCATCTGTGATCATTTGATCAAGATTTGCCCAGGTAGATTCTTCAAAAAAAGAAGAGAGCTCAGCACGGTAACCTTTGTGAGTGAAGAATTCTTCGCCCGGGAGAAGGTCCATCGACTTCGCGCGACTTCCAAACTCATGAAACTTACCGTCCTTATAGAAGACAGGCCCACGGGTCTGAGGAAGGATTTTGGCGTTGAAATGCTTACGGTAAATTGCCTCGACTGCTTCCGGGCTTCTTAGAAAAGAAACACCGTACTGGTAAGTCTCGAGGAGGATTTGTTTTGTTAAAGGACGGTCGGTGATGATTTTAACGGCATCTTCAGGATGAGTCTTTCTCAGCTCAACGAGCTTCAGAATCGCACCCAAATCATGACCCAGAATCACGTGCTTCGTGTGCCGGGAGATGATCGCCTCGTGGTTTCCCTTTCGAGATTCCTTAAAATGCTTCAGTAATCCGAAACTCATATAGAAAGAGCTTAAAATAAAAAAACCACTCTTGCGAGTGGTTTTGATCGGGTATTTTTCGAGTAAATTTATCGAATAGCTAGTTTATCACCAGGAAGGATCGAACGACGCTTGATTATGTGATGATTCGTTCTGATGATCGTGCTCATCGGAACACCAGTTCTCTGGGCCACACGCCATAGAGTATCGCCCTTCTTGACTGTATAGAAGACGGACGGATTACGAATAAGTTTTCCACCCTTCGCAGAGGCCATGATTCTGTTGCGGTCACGCTTCTTCTTTTCACGTTTTGTCGGCATTTCATAAATGTCAGCGTACATGTTGGCACGAAGTGAATGATCTTCACGGAAAGGAAGATAAACGATCGAGCGTTTTTCAAGAGTACGTGTCTCAGAAAGATCAGGATTCAGAGAAGTCATAACATCCATAGGAATGCGGAACTTCTTGGCGATCTGTTCAAGAGTCTGCTTTCCGTTGGTAGCAAAGGTCTTGTAGTTATCAGAGACAACAGAATCTTTTTCTTTATATTCGTCCCATGCTTCACGCGTCCCAACTGGCAGACGGAGCGGATAAGACTCAACGTAAGGTGGAACCTGCCATCTGGTGATCTCAGGATTGTAGCGCTTGAGTTCTTCGAAATCGATGTCGACAATTTCAGCAACATCGTAAAGATCAGAATTTCCCTTCACCATGATTTCTTCATAATCGAGACACTTCTCAAACTTGATTTCGTTGAAACCAAACACGTCGAGATTTTTCCCGATAATAGCGAGGGCCATGATCTTAGGGACATAGTTTTTTGTTTCAGGCTTCAGGTATCTGCCGTTAGTGAGTTTCCAGAAATCATGCGTGCGATACATACGGATCGCCCGGCCAATCTTACCCTCACCAGCGTTGTAGCCGGCAGTAGCGAGTTCCCATGAGCCGAAAAGATTATGAAGAGTCTTGAGATAGTTTGCTGCTGCAATCGTTGCTTTCAGCGGATCCCGGCGTTCATCAACATACCAGTCAATGTTCAGACCGAATTTTTTTCCGGTGTAAGGCATGAACTGCCACGGACCAACAGCTTTCGCCCATGAGCGAGCGTGATTGGTAAATCCGGATTCAGCCATCGCGAGATAAATGAGATCGCGGGGAAGTCCGTTATCCGCCATGATTTTTGAAAGAACCGGAGCATAACGTCCAGCACGTTGAGTGTAGTTGATGAAATGCTGGCGTCCGCGAGGCCCAGTGAAAAATTTCACCCATCCAGCGACCTGCTTATTCCAGGTAACCGGGATATCAAATTTCGTATTGCGAAGACCAAGCTCAATCACTGCTTCCGGCTGAATCTCATAAGTCATCAATGGAGCGGTGAACGTTTTCTCGTGAGCGGAACCGTGAATGCAACCCTTGCAGTTCGGAAGATCGGCTTCAATAAGCTGTTCCTGAACGCGATAATACTCGGCCTGTTCGGCAACGGTGGGATTGTATTCTTTTTGTTGTCTGGAAGACTTTTGGTGCGAGCATGCCGTCGTTAAAATCACTAAAGTGAGCGGCAAAAGGGCCAGCTTGATCATCGTAAACTTCCTTAATCTTCCTGAAGTAGGCAGTACTCCATCACTATCAGAATATGCCAGCTGCGGATTCACACATACCCGGAAAATATGTGTCCCTACGGCCCTATTCTGTCTGCATATCCGGCCACTTGGACCGTCTTCTCTTATCGGACCAAAGGCCCTTTACTAAAATATAAACCGATGTATGAAAAAAGCAGAGAGAATTGATCGACTATGCGAGACTACGGCTGCGTGTCTCTCAATGCTATCATTACTAAATGCTTAAACTCATTCTGATCTTGCCATGGCTCATCATTAACTTTCAACCTTTAAACGCAAAAGTTGAAGCACCTAATTATAATTTCAGCGTCGATACATTGAAAGATTTTGCTCCGGGAGCCAAGCTCGAAGAAATAGAAAAAAAATACGGGAAAGGTTCAGTCGAGAGAAGTAGCAGCGGAGTTCAGACTTTAAAATTTTTTGTTTCCCACATTCGCTACAAATTTCCGGTGCTGATTCAAGTCAGTGAAGGCACGGTCCTCGATATGTACGCGCGTCTTCCGCAATATTTTCTTCACGATATCTTTTTACAATCCCTCGTGAACAGAATTGGCAAGCAAACAAGTTACGTGAAAACCGGAGAAGCCGCTCATTACATCTGGGACACCGCTGAAATGAAGCACGTGTATGATGGCGCCTGTACCATTACTTGTTTTCCTATCTTCTATGCAGTGGAAAAAAAAGACTCACCCGTGAAATCTATCCTCGGTCAGATGAGAAATACCGGCGGAAAAAGAGACTAGCCCCGGTAAACGGGATTCAGGATCTGGTATTTCTGCGAATGCTTGTAAACTCCGTAAGCAATCGGGAGCATAAGAAGACAAAGAATCTGGCCCATGGTTAAGAAAGTGAAATAGTAACCAAGTTGCGGATCCGGTTCGCGGAAGAATTCCACGATAAATCTCATCACGCCATATCCACCGACGAAGATGGCACCAGCGAGACCAATATATTTTTGCTTCCGGTGGGCAATGAAAACAGCAATGCCAAGAATGATCCCTTCCAGAATCCCTTCATATAATTGCGATGGATGACGGGGGAAAGGCCCTCCGCCCGGGAAAACAATTCCGGCCCAGCTATCAGTCACTCTTCCGTACAATTCGCCGTTGATGAAATTGCCCATTCTTCCCCAGAAAAGCCCCTGGGTACCGGCAATCGCCATGCAATCGGAGATCTGATAAAAATTCACTTTGTGACTGCGGGCAAAGAGCCATGTAGCAAAACACATTCCCGCTAAGGCACCGTGGAAAGCGAGTCCTCCTTTCCACACTGAGAAAATATCCAAAAGATTCACTGAATAATATTCCCAGTTATAAACAAAGACGTAAGCAAAGCGCGCACCAAGGAACATTCCGAGAATGAGCCAGGTAACATACTTGTCGATTGTATCGGCCGGAAGAGGCCAGACTTTTTTGTTCGCGAGATATTTAAGGAGAATTCCGCCAAGGACAAAACCCATGACATACATGGCGCCATACCAGCGCACCTGAAGAGGTCCCACAGAAAAAATAACCGGATCGATCCAAGTCTGTCCCATGGAAATAGATTAAAGGAGATGTTGAATGGTGACAACTAAGGATTGTGAACAACCTCAGAGAGGGCATAGCTCGGCATCACTCCCGCGCTTAACGAATAGATCGCGCGCTTCATCGCCGGCGAAATTCCGGTAAAGCTCAAAAGACATGAACTCACTGAGAGAAAACTGATGAGGTCTTCGCGGGTCATGTGAGTCGATGTCTTGCCTTCAACATCACGACGGATGAGGCGAAGGTTATTTCCAATGCGCATTTCTCCGCCCTGGGAAAACACGGTTTTTCTTTCCACATCAATCAGAACTGATTCACCGAAAGACTGTGCCTGCTTCATAAGAATGACCGCACCATCTTTCACAGTTCCCCAGTAACAAAGAACACCCATATCAGAAAGCGCCATCGCCAGGAAGCGCGCAAGCACGACCCGCAATCCAACCATTTGATCAGTATGTGAAATATCTGAAGTCACTGCAAGATCCCAGAGATTGCGCGACATCGGCATCGCGAGGAGGCCAACCTTCCGGTAAGTATAAACCGGAAGACCATTTAAAATGGAGAGACTTTCAAGTCCGTATCTATCAAGAAGATCTGAACCAGAAATCTGGGCCTGAACTCTTGGGCCAGCACTTTGGACAGTGAGAATGCGTGAGTGAGTTTTATGAAGAGAGATCTTTTTTACTTCGACATCAGTCAGGAGACTGAAACCCATTTCGCCAAGGAGATGTTGAAATTTCGGATTCACTTCGTCGGCACTTACTCGTACGTAAGTGGGATATTGGTGAAGTTTCCGGTATTGATAATAGTTCCAACGCTGTTCCATGCAGGACCTCTCTATCTCACTCATCGGAGAGCCCCAAAAAAATCTGACGTGTCTAAAGTTTAGACACCTTGTTAAAAACCATGACGTTTTCATAGGGGAAAAGCGATTTAGAGTGCTATCTGTTGGCACCTCCTTTGCTTTTAAAACGGCATGGAATTGTCCACTGAACTCATGCTCGAAACCTTCGTCCTGACTCATCCCCGCTTTCAGGAGAAAAATCTCTCGAAAACCAGGGCGGAACTCTCACGCGAGATTCTCAATCTTGATGTCACCTCAGACCGCCGAGACTACCTTCTCCACTGCCTGGCCCATGCCCATACGGCGGAAGAAGTAGCAGAGTTGATTACTCAAGTAAGCTGTTGAACATCTGTGTGCCTTTCTAGGGCGCGGTCGTTACAGTAAGATGGCTCAAATCTTACCCAGCGACATCCATGCTCAATGACGAAAACCGTTACTTATTTAAATTCGCCTTTCGGAGTATCCGCCGAAACAGTGGAAGAAGTTTTTTTATTGGGTTCTCCGTCTCGCTTGCGGTCTTCATCGCCGTCTGGGTTCTCGCCTTTTTTGACGGAGTCAATAATCAGATTCAAACAGCTGTCGTAAATACCAACACTGGTTTTTATCAGCTTCAGGAAAACTCTTACGCCCGCACGACGGACGCCAGTCACCCACTAACCTTTGATTCTGATTTAAGAAAAAAATTCAGCGATGAGGGTATAGAAAAGTATTCACCTGAAATGGTAGTGGATGCCAATATTTCTGCGCCCGAAGGAAATGCTGCTCTGGTAGTTCTGGGGATTGTGCCATCACTCCATAAGAATTTTCTGGGAGTCGCCGATGGCATGATCGAAGGCGATTTTATCAATGAAGATGACGACGGCGGAATTGTCATTGGGCAGGAACTCGCGACGATTTTCAAATATCATCCAGGTGACCAGCTGGTTGTCAATTATCAGGACATCAACGGCGAACTACGTTCTGAACTTCTTTCGATCAGAGGGATTTACAACTTCAGCAGTAATTCCTTTGAAAAAAGATTTGCTTACACCAGTCAGAAAACGATCCAGCGTCTCTATCTCAATGGCGACAAGGGACAGATCCTTTATAATCGGATTCCGTTCATGGCGCGGGATCTTTCCTCGCAAAACGAATTGAAGTCAAAATTTTCGGACAACAAAGAGATTGTCAAAACCTGGAAAGATTTGAATCCGGAGATGTCTGTCGTGATCGAGTTTAACGACGGGATGATCAAGTTCTTCTTTATCATTATTGGCCTCACTATCATGATGACTATCCTGACCCCGATCCAGATGTTGTGGCAGGAAAGGTTTCCAGAACTCCGCATGATGAATATCCTTGGAGTTGGAAAAAAAAGATTCTGGAAGATCGGTTTTTTTGAAGTCACACAGATGATTTTACTCTCTGGTATTGCTTCCAGCTTAATGTTGACGGTGATCCTGACTATTCAGTCGAAGACCGGTGTTGATTTCCGGCACCAACAGCAGGGATTAAATATCGAACGAGCCGGAATCAAGCTCACCGGCGTAGTCTACCCTGTCTTTTCATCCAATCAGATCCTTGTAACATTCGGCTTTATTATTTTTGTCATGTGCTTTTCCTATCTCTGGGCGATCCATCGCACGTTAAAAAAACTTGAGGAATTAGAATGAGGGCCTTTCTCTTTCTGCTGAAATTCGGCTACCGGAATCTGTGGCGAGCTCCCAAGAGAACCATGATCATGATCCTTTCTCTTTCTCTCGCCTCAGGATTTATTATCTGGGATTTGAATTTTGCAAACTCCGGTTCGAAAGAAGTGATGAAGGAGTTTCTCTCCCAGTATGCAGGAAGATACCAGCTTACTCATCCTGATTACTATGAAGTGGCAAACTCCAAGCTCTTTAATAATTACAAAGTCATTTCCGATGAGCAGGTTACAGACAAATCCCTCTTCGCAACCTCTACCCGCAGAGTAACGGCACCAGTCTTTCTTTCAGGTGATAAAAAAACTCTCGGTGTCCTCATGACAGGTATAGAAGTCGAGTCAGAGTTAAGACTGGCCAGACTGCGGGATGCTATCACGAAAGGAGATTTCCTTTCTCCCAATGGAAATAAAGAAATCATCCTGGGCAAGCGGCTCGCCGAAAGACTCGACGTCAGAATTGGTGGCGAAGTTGCTGTCATAGGACAAGCTCTGGATGGATCCGTTGCCAATGACCTTTATCAGGTCAGAGGGTTCCTTGATTTCGGAGGAGGTGACCTGGAAGACACCCTCGCCTTTACCCAGATTTCCAGCGCGCGTGAACTTTTGGTCATGGGGCCGGGCCAATATCACCAGTTAGTTCAGTTTGATATGTCGAATGAGGTTCTTCCCAATATACCGGGTCTCAAGGCCTGGTCATGGAAAGAATTGATTCCGGAGATCAGCGTCTCCGTAAGTTTTGTCGACAATTTTACGTGGATTGTTTCTGTGATCATTGTCCTCGTGATCAGTCTGGGTCTTGCCAACACACTGGTGATTACATTCTTTGAAAGGGAAAAAGAATTCGATGCTCTCAATGTCCTGGGTGCCAAAGCATCCTGGGTGGCGTGGTCGCTCCTCATTGAAGTTACCATCCTGGGAATTTTCTCCATGATTCTTGGTTGTCTCATCGGTCACGCGGCGACAACTTTATGCAGTCACTATCCGATCAATCTTGAAATGTTTACCAATGGGAAAGCGATTATCATGGGTGGTATGACGATTAAGCCACTCGTGAGGTTTTATCCGATCGCCCAATACTACTGGCAAGTTCCGCTCATGATGTTTTTCTTCCTGGCCCTGTCCATGATCTATCCCATGATTCGCGTGATGAAGAGGAGAAAGAATGCAATTTGAAATGCAGAAAGTAGAAAAATTCTATCAGATGTCCGAAGAGAATAAGGTTTATGGTGCCAGAGATATTAATCTCAGTATTCGTGAAGGTGATTTCATGGCGCTGGTTGGCCCATCGGGATCCGGAAAAACAACCGTGCTGAATCTCATCGCAGGCCTTATTCTTCCTTCGGGAGGAAAACTTTTTCACGCTAAAGGGGAAATTACCTCTTTCTCACTGGAAGAGCGGACTCAGCTAAGACTCGAATCCATGGGATTTATTTTTCAGGATTATCAGCTTCTGCCAGTTCTAACGGTTCATGAAAATATTGAATTTCCTCTTCAACTAAGAAATTTCCCCAAGAAGGAAATCAACGAACGGGTAGACTGGGCGCTTTCCCAAGTCGGGCTCGCGGGGTATGGAAAAAGATTTCCCAAGCAATTATCCGGCGGTCAGCAGCAGAGAGTTTCCATTGCGCGCGCGATTGCCGGCAAACCAGAGCTCATTCTGGCCGATGAACCAACAGCCAATCTTGATACGAAGACCGCCCAGGAGATTATTGAGCTCTTTAAAAAGCTCAATCAGGAATACCGTCTTACCTTCATCTTTTCTACCCATGACCAGCGGCTCATTGACCAGGTAAACACCGTTCTTTACATTAAAGATGGTCAGATTATTGAAACGAAAAAAAACTAGTGGTGCTTATGAAACTGAAATTTCGTCCAAGAGAACTCTTTTTTTGTGCCGCCCTTGGGGTAAACGCGAATCAGGCCGACGAATGGTGGAAATACTCTGATGACCAGATGAGAGGCGATCATTCCCGCGGATCCATGACCATGACAATTAAAACGCCTAACTGGACGCGGACGCTGGAAATAGAATCAGATGTGAATGGCAAGAAAGAAGCACTTTCCACAATTGTTTCACCCGCCAAGGAAAAAGGTATCCGCACTCTTCGGATTGAGAACAACATGTGGAATTACTTTCCGAAGCTCAAGAGGAAAGTAGCCGTTTCTTCATCCATGCTCCTCGCAAGCTGGATGGGATCAGATTTTACCAACGATGACATTCTAAAGGCGAGTTCGATGAGCAGTGATTACTCTCATAATTTCCTTCCCGATGAAAAATGGGAAGGCCAGGACATGAGGGTGATAAACAATAAAGCCAGATCAGACTCCAAGGTAATGTGGCCACGAATTGTCACACTTTCGAGTAAAAAAGACTGCCTTCCCCGCGTGAATCGCTACTACGACAAAGAAAATAACCTCAAGCGCGTTCTCACTTTCTCTGACGTTAAAACCTTCAATGGCCATAAAGTTCTGACTGTCTGGAAAATGAAGCCCATCAATGATGATTCCAAAGAGACGACTCTCATTTATAACAGTATTGATTTCACCCTGAAATTTCCTGATTCTCACTTCAGCCAGAAAACACTCACCCAATGAAAATTCTTTTTCTTTTATTACTGGTGGGAACTTCCGCTCTGGCAGGTGTCAAGACCGAGTTTTCAGGTAATGCAGAACTTCAAGGTCGCCAGTCATGGAACAATCCAACGGCCAGAAAGGAATACTTCCAGAACTGGAAGAAAGAAGAATTTTATCTGGGGTACGGCAATGTGAACGGCAAGATCATGTATGGTCAGTCGACAATAGAAGGAAATATCTTCGCAAGACATTCCCGGTCAGACCTTTATAAAGGAAACTACGCCGCCGCAACTTTCTTTAACTTTCCTCAAAAGCTCGTGGCACGGGACATTTTCAAACTCCAGCATGTTCACCAGAATGATACTTCACGCGATGAAGTTGTACTGAACAAGCTCTACTACCAGTGGGAAAATGAGGACTCCCGGTTTATGGCCGGAAGACTTTATATCAACTACGGGTTGGGTGAAATTTTCAACCCTATTAATCCCTTTAATCAACCAACCGGGCTCACTAGTATCTCCCAGGTGGCTCAAGGTAATGATGGTCTGGGATTCAGCCTTTTCTCGAGTGAGACTCACAAAATAGATTTCTATCTGCTGGGTGATAAGCGCATTGAGGGTTATGACGGTCAGATCGATCGTACCTTGTGGGTGCATGGCGAAGTTCAGGTCACAGGCGATCTCGAGTTCGAGTATGTGGTAGGAGAGGATCAGAACAGGGATAAAATCGGAACACAGGTCAGTTATCAGATGAATGATAATCTTTTATTCTTTCAGGGACTCTATCAGACTCCCCTTCTCACAAAGAAAAATACCCGCAACCTGGTCGACTTACTTTTTGGATACGACCGCCAGCTGACACAGAAATGGCATGTACGGGTTGAGTCCGGTTATCAGAAACAAAATCCCACCACCACAACAGTAACGACGGAGCGTTTTCTTCCTACGGAATATTTTGTCGCTCTAGCTAATCAATATGAAATTCATCCTCTGCTGAAAGTTTCCGGTACATTAATTAATGATATCAAATCCGGGTTCACCTACGGACTTGCTCGTCTCACGTTTAGCTTTTATGAAAATGCAGAAGCCGAACTATTTGGGTATTCCCCTGTGGCCCGTGGTGATCGCGCCGAAAATGTAGCGCAACAACTTGTGACTCAGGATATTGGATTTGCCGGGAGGTATTTCTGGTAAATCGTGATGGGTTAAGATTTTTTCTCGGCAGGATTCTGAATATTATCGGCGCCTCAGAATTAGTTAGGTTATTTTATTTTCGTCTCGCCAAAAATTACCTCAGTGGCACAGAAAACAAGCTTAAGGGCGCCTGGATCCGCCGAAGCTGTACCACTGCCGATTTTTTTCCCTTAACCAGCGATATCGATCTGACTGTGCTGATCGACCTGAATGATCTGCCGGCGTTGATAGAGGAAAAAAACCTTTATCCACGCCATCTGATTCAGGACGTGCAGATTGTGGCAGTACCCTTTCTCGAGGACTGGCTTGAGACCGGAGGTTTCCGGAATCGCCAGATACTTTCATGGAAGCCGGTCATTCCTTCCACCTATAAATTAAAGCTACCTTCAGGTGAAAAAAGATCAGATCTTGCTTTTGAACTTGCTCATGAAATTTTTCTCCTTTTTACCCAGCTCGCAGAAAGCATTTCCCGCGAAAATCCCCGGAGTACGCAGAAGCTTAAACTCGAGCTTGAAAGGCTTCTTCAATACTGGCGTACGGGTAATAAAGATTTTCTCCTGGTACCAAGGATCAAATTTCTACCTCAGCTAAAAGAAGAGAGTTTTGGGATCTTCCTGAACCGGCACGAAACATTCTGGAAAGATATTCTTGATGCACTTGAAAACCCCATGGGTAATTATCCGGTCCATGAGTTAATGAAATTCCCAGACAAGGATATAAGTCCTCTCTACCTGAAGATACGAAATCGCGATGTCATCATGGTGAAAGATGTTACGCAATTCGAAAAAACCGCGTCTCAAAATCCCTTGAATTTTATTGCAACTCCAGCTTTTATCCGTCTCCTAAAAGGTGTCGGGATCCAGGAACAAACTCTCCTGAACAAAACAGCAAAAACAAAAAACCGCTATTACATCCAGTTTAACCGACAGCGACTAGCACACGATCTCATTGGAACTCTTCTTCAAGACATCACCAATGAATCCCGCTTGTATTATTGCTTTCGTAATAATCATGAGTTTCTGGATGCTTTTGGTTGGGGATCAGCACCTCATTGGGAGGAGCTGGCACGGGGAACAGAGGGCAAAATACCATGGTCCCGCGAAGAACTCATTCGCATCAGCCTTGCTAATCTTGAAGTGTTAATGAGGGTAGGATAAGATTCTACCCATGCAGCCATACGTCAAACTACTTCACGGTAATCCTTCCTACGAAGAATACTTCGTCGTAAATTGGTGCTTTTTCAATGTTTGCAATTTTTCCTGCACCTATTGTCCCGAACATCTCCATAGCGGTACAAATCGCGGATTACCAATAGATGTTGTTAAGAATTTCTGCCGTCAGGTGATTGAATCCAAATCCCATAAAAAAGTTTTTTTTGAATTTACCGGTGGTGAAGTTACTTACTACAAGGACTTCGCTCCTCTCATGCAATTTCTAAAAGAGCAGGGCGCCGACACAGGACTTATATCAAATGGAAGTCGGGATCTCGCGTTCTGGGAAAAGCACAAGCATCTCATTGATCACATTTGTCTTTCCTTTCATCCGGAACAGGGAAAAGCAGATCATTTTTTTGAAGTCGTGAAGCTTCTCAATGAAGTGACTACAGTCCACGTCAACATCATGATGCTTCCTGGACAGTTTGATTCGCTCTATGAGCTGGCGAAGAAAATTGCCTCTCAGGTTGAAGGTCCCAGTGTCGCGATGCAGGCCCTTTTTGAAGATATGTCCGGACTCATTTTTGGCTACACTGCTGACCAGAAAACTGTTCTCGATACCCAGGAACTTCCCTGGGGTTCAGATATCAAATATCGAAAAAAACCACATATCAGGAAGAAAGTTTATCGTGGCGAGATGAAAAAAGTTTTCGAGAATGGCTCAGAAGAAGTGGTGAATCCGCCAGAGCTGATTGCCAAGGCCGAAAACAACTGGCTTGGTTGGAGCTGCAATATTGGTCTCGAAAATATCGTCGTCCATTATGACGGCTCTGTCAGACGGGGCTGGTGTAATGTTGGTGGAATTATCGGGAATGTTCAGGATGTAGAGTTTAAATTCCCGGACAGGCCTATCACTTGTCAGGTGAAAAACTGCTATTGTGGACTCGACATCATGGCCACGAAGACCCGGATTTCGTAACTATCTTTTCTGGTGCCACCAGACCTTGACCATATTATTGACGAGATTGTCGTATTTGCGAATATTACTATTTTGGATGTGTTGATATTTAACATCCGTGGAAACGACAAAGTTCTGGGGCCGACTCAATTCTTCGAAAACTTTTCTCAGATTCTTTTCATCCCATGTCATGAGTGAACTGTGGGAAGGATCAACGACCGTATTGAACCATAGGTGATAATTTTTCTCGTTACACCAGCGAACGAAGTCCGGCATCTCCCACCAATTCTGGCGCATAGGATTGATCATAATACTGAAAATCCTGTTTTTGCGCTTACAATATTCCCCGAAGTAAGTGATGTGATCCATCAGGCGATCGTAATCAGCATTCTTCCGGATAGTTTCGTAATTTTTTTTATCAAGCGCATCGACGGAAACATTTATCCGAAAGCGACACTTCTCCAGAAGTTCCTTCACCCTCGTATTGAGAACACTACCGTTAGTGGCAACCGTAATCTCAATGTCCGGATTAATCAGAGCGATCTGATCCCAGATTTTAAAACAGATTTCCTGCAGGAATGGTTCTCCACCGTTGAAGCGCATATCTTTCAAATGCGGAAGAAACTCTTTAAGTTCCTCAACGAAGTCGTCATTGTAGGGAGATTCAATAGGTGGAAGATTTTCACGATTCTTTCTGATGGCTGAGGATAATTCCCCACGGCACATCACACATTCAAGGTTGCACCGGTTGGAAAGCTCAAGCTCCATGATCGAAGGAAAATCCGTGAGTGGATAATGGTTATCGTAGGCCTGAGCAAGAGTGCCCATGTAATTTCCGTTGCGGATATTGCCGTCGCAGACATTACAGTTTTTGGAAAGGTCACACGCTTTGATATTCGTACGGAGCTTCTGAAAGAAATCTCCATTCCAGATTTCCTTGATCGATTGATCAGGCCAGCGTGGCGCTTCGTAAAAAGTATTCCAGCAGGCCCCGGCCTGACCGAAGACATTAAAGTACATATTGTTGAACGGAGCGTGGCATAGATGGACAGCGCGGGCAACATAACGAGATTTGTTATACTGCTCGATTGTCTCCGGGTTCAGGGTTCGTGAATTCTCGCCTTTAAAAAATCCCATCATACTCTAGCGATAAACCTTTCGATTTTTTTCTTTTCAAAACTGTTTCTGCAATTCCTGTAGAAAGATGCATACTCCGGGAATGTTTTTAAGAAATTGAGACTTCGTCTTTTGTCGTACTCATGGAAAAACTGATAAAATCTTCCGCGCACATCTTCCAGACTGCCAGTCATCCAGGTCATCTTGTGACCCTGTTGTTCTTTAATTCCGTTATGAATTTCCTGGATGTAATCGTGATACTGAGACCATCCTCCCCAGTCATCATCAACTCTTCTCATCTTATCTTTTACGCTTCCGAGGAACATCAGCGCGTCTTCCAGGTAATGAGCAAACTCTGGCCCGAGAACTGAAGGATTAAGGAATTCCGGATGAGATACGAGATTCCGCTTCAAAATGACAGGACGCTCGTATTTATCGTGGACATATTTAGCGTATTTTAGAAATTCAGTAAGAGTCGTCATGCTGAGAGCATTGAGGGCAATCTGAAATCCGAAATGATAATTAGGGAGTTTCACAGAGCAGAGGCGATCTACATTCTCTTTATAAGTTTCCCACGAAAGACCATCCCGATTGTACTCGATTCTTTTCCCAACAGACTCCAGACTCGCATGAATCTCAACGTGAAAAATCTTTGTGAGCTTAGGTAGATGCTCATTAATAAAACGATCCATGATTTTTTTAGGAGTGTTCAGATTCGTCACAAACCAAATGAGAGGCTTGTGATCAATACGTTGTTTGCCATCCGGTCCCCGGTATCCAGAACTTGGTCTCTCTTCCAGAGGAATGGCTTCATAAGAAGCGATCAGATTGTCGAGGAACTCAGGAAGTTTTGGATTGATCAGAGGCTCCCCTCCAATAATACCCACACGTGTGAGAGTCCGATTTGGCCCGCCATTGAACCATTCCCAGAACAGATCCATGAAGCGTTCATCCACTTCCTTGCGGATATCCTTTTTGATGTATTCTTCGTCATCAGTGGTGAATTTGGAATATCCAGCACCCATTGCCCAGAGATCCATTTCTTTTTCCCATTTGGAACTGAAATATGGACTGCAATAAGAACACTTGAGATCACACGTATTGCTCAAATTGATTTCAAGCATGTAAGGATGATCACTTCGAACAATTGATGATTCTATTGTGGCGGCTTCCGGCGTGACAAGCTCTCCGCTGTATTTTTGTTTTAAAGTTGTTTTTTCCGTGAGGTCATTGAAAAAAATACCTCCGTCCGGTTTGTGCCAGGGCCTAGGGAGCATTTTATTTGTATCCCTGAGGCTGGGCATTCCTGCATCTTCAAAAACCCAGCAAGTATTACAGTCGTCGTGACGAACGCCATTGAGCATCTCCAGGCGACGTTCTTTCTGATAATCGGTGTTCAGGAATACATCTGTTCCAAGTGTATCAATTTGCTCTTTCGTGACTCTCTCGCCTCTGGTCCGGCAGCAAGTACGAACTTCCCCCTTACTGAAATCTACCAGTGGGTAGCCCCAGCGGGCGGTGCAAAGGGAATCCTTGATGGTGTAGGATTTATCTTTTTTATCGATCTTACTCATACATTCTCCATCAATTTATTTATCACTCGCGAGTTTTCTTCAAACAATGAACCGATGTTAGTCATTTGATCGGCTTTCTTGATGAAAATATTTCCTGCTGAATCCAGTGAGATCACTTTTATTAACGGACCACCCTCTGCGTTCTTAACTTCAGTAAAACCCATGGACCTGAAGTCAGAAAATGATCCTGCTCCTGATTTGAAAACAAAATGTTCACGATGAGGTTCTTTTGTCATCCTGGGCGGGTTGAGTGGCTGGATACTCAGAATTTTTTCATGATCCCCGGCCACTGATGAAGACTCATAAGGCTGAAGTATGACGGACTCGATCCCGGAAAGATTCTCTATCAGGCGCTTGAGTCCAAGAGCATGATAAAATTTGGAGGGACTCGAGAGAATGTTCACACTCAAGCTCGTCACCTTCGTAAGTTTCGATACGGTCTCGAGAAACTCTTCTCGTTTCCATGAACCATATTCATAGCCGAGTGTGATTTTTTTCACATAAGGGGCGTATGCTTGCCACAGATTGAATTCGGCTGCCCGATAGCTGATCAGATTTACATCGACATCAAAATCTTTCAGGAAGGTCAGGAATTCAAAGCACTGGCGCGAAGTAAGTACTCGGTCCGCATTGAGATCGAGAATAATCTTTCTCTCAGAGTAAACTTTGAACAGACGAAGGAAAAACGCTCGCAACCCAAGGGTCAGCACGGTATCCACATCAAGGGTCATCCGAATATGGAGGAAACTGTCGTCCTGGATCTCGCAGGATTCAACAATATCAAGACCAACACTCTCGAAGTTTTTCAGGTAATGATCAGTGAACGGAAGCTTCCGGAGATCAATCAACTTAAATTCTTTTTTAGGCTTAAGCGCAGTTGCGACTACAGGTGCCGCAGATGGAGTTGACTCTGGTGCGGGCTCGCTAACTCTCAACGGCGCTTTAGGCGCTTCAATAACAACAGGTTCTTGTTTCTGCGGCTTCTCCGGCAAAGGAATATCCAATGGCTCATCAACCACTTTCACTTTGCGATAGGTGTGGCCGAAGAAATTTCCGAATGTATCAAGCTTCAGAATTTTCTTAGGAGTAAAAGTGTAATTCACAAGGAGAAGAATTCCCTTTGCGAATTGAGAAATGAGTTTCCCGGGTGATTTTTTATCCTGTTCCGTAAAATCTACCGGATGAAAACGGATATCCATCTTCCGGTAAATTCCATACAGCAGAAGGTACTGAGGGAGCGTGACTTCATTTGGATACAACCGGAGTGGGTTTTCGTACTTATTCAGAAAGCTGTTGACCCGATAGAGATTCATCGGCCCTGACCCAAAATCCTTTACCGACGTCCCCGTCACGAGTGTCGCCAGTAAGCTCAGGAACCGGTTAAAAAGCAGGCGGTGAGATGGATAGTGCTGTCGGTATGAGGTAGAAGAAAGGCGGGTCGAAAGAAGCATATCGTACTTGATGTACTTCTCGTTTTGCATCCAGGTTTCAAAGTGACTGACATCAATACTCCCATCTCCATGAACCACCAGGAGATAGTCGTAGCCATTATCGTAAGCATATTTGAAAGCAATTTTGTGGGATCCGCCAAGGCCATAATTGCGGCTGTTCTGAAAAAGTGATCGCTTAATGCCGGGAATTTTTTCCAGTCCAGTCTTCGCCTTCTGGACAGAAAAATCCATGCTGGCATTATCGACGACGAGGATCTCCCCCAGATATCGCGTAATATTCGGAGTAAATTTACTAAGAGTCGCCTCAATGGTCGATTCACTGTTTTTCATCGGAATGAAACAAAGAATCCTGTTAGAACTTGATTGGTCCATCTAAACACCCGTTATACGAATAAATATTCCCCAATCATAACCTGAATTCTCCCGGGAGAGGAAGAAGCTTGATGTATTTTCCCAAGGGAATACTTACCGGGGTTTTGCCAACAAATTAAGTGTGAAAGTTGTCTGTTTCCATTATAGGATAGGATCACAATAGGGAGACATTTTTGAGTGATGGTACAGTTCCGGGCAAGCCGGTAAGAGTCTATGAAAAAGACGGTAAATTCAGCGACTATTCGACGGAAGAAGTCGTTGCGCAGAAGTTGAATAGTTTCGTCGGATGGAAATGCGCTGCGGGAATCGAAAATCTTTGCATCAATTTTGATGGCGACGTCCAGAGCGCTTCCTGTGGAAGTATCGGCCAGGACGGACAGCTGGGGAAATACGGTAACGTTTTCGAGACATTTAAACTCGATGGAGAATGGATTACGTGTGCTCAGCAATTTTGCAGCTGTGGAGCCGATCTGTTCATACCTAAAATTAAGGAAAAAGCTGATCTTGAACTTTTGAAGTTTAGAAACGGCAAGGACCATGATCTCGGTAAGAAATCATCGAATGTGACAAATCCAGCGGCGATCGAGCGGACTTTCAGCCCTAAAAACAAACAGATCTTCTGGGAAATCGGTAGACGTTGCAATTACGACTGCACGTATTGCCACCCTTACGTTCACAACAATTTTGAAAACCATAAAACTTTTAATCAATTGAAATTCGCCACTGAAAAGCTTGAGCAATTCAGCAAAGGCGAGAAGATTAATTTCGCCGTCAGTGGAGGAGAACCCACACTGAACCCGGACTTCCTTCCATGGGCGAAGTATCTTGTCTCTCAGGGTCACAAACTCAGCACCCATACAAATGGCAGCCGGAATCCGGAATACTATTGCGAGCTCCTTCGTTACTCGGACATAAATATCAGTGTTCACTTTGAGTTCTACGAAGCCAAAAAAGTTCTCGAGGTCCTCACGGCACTTTCCCGCGAAATATATTTCCGCAAAGTTTCACTCCAGCACGTAGGCCACGTAGAAGTCATGCTGATGATGCTTCCGGGAAAAAAAGACGAGATCCTGGATTTCGAAAAAGAGGTCTGGCAAATTCCTCATTTCAGCGATCAGTGTACACTCACCGTGATGCCCATCAGAGATCACCAAAGTATTGATGATAAAACTACCCGCACAGGCGACGTGCTTCTGACGGAATACAAACCGGAAGAGCTTCTCATGGCAGGTAATCGAGTCGCAGAGGAATTTCATGAAGAAGATTTATCGCTGTTTCCTCTTCTGAATTTGTATGACGAACTGGACCGGCTTACTGACCCGGACGAACGACTGAAGGCACTGGCAGAGATTGAAAAGAATGCGATGAAAAGGAAACTTCATGAAAAAGCATGAGTTTGAAGAACAATACTGCCTTCTTCCGTGGATTGCTCTCGATGTAGGGATCTCCGGTAATTATCGACCATGCTGTAAGTATGAAAACTTTTATGGTTCCCGAGAGCACAAAAATGATGTCCGCGCGCAGGAAGTAGATTTTGAAGCTGGGTGGCTCTCGAGTCAGGCAGGTGATATCCGCTATGATTTTGCTACCGGAAAAAAACCAGAAGAATGTGTTCGCTGTTGGGATGAAGAGAAAGCGGGCATCAAAAGCATGCGACAGGCCGAGTTTGAAAACTTTTCCATCCGCGACCTGAGAACGCCCGAACAGCTTGCGAAAGTCGAATCTCCACTCATTCTCGATCTCAAACTGGGGAACGCCTGTAACCTGAAATGCCGTGTGTGTGATCCTTATCACTCCACTCTTTGGTGGAATGAATACCAGTCGGATGCTTCAATGCCACGTGAGAGCTGGCTGCAAAAGCATGACTCTTTCATGACTGAGAAGAACTGGACCGTTCTGAAAAAGTGGCTCCCAAATCTTCAGCGCCTGATGATCTTCGGTGGAGAACCCCTCTTCCAGAAAGATTTCTTCAAGGTTCTCGATCTGGCCGATGAAATCGACGCCGCCCGGAATCTCACTTTCGTGATTAATACCAACTCGACCATCTACGACAAGAGACTTACAGATCGCTACGACAAATTCCATGCAGTCGAAATCAGTCACAGTATTGATGATATCGGAAAACGCTTTGAGTATCAGCGCCACCCGGGAAAATGGGACAAGACGCTCGATGTTTTAAAGACGTATGAAAATACACGCAAGGATAATGTCGTCCTGACACTTTACTGCACTGTCAGTCAGTTCAACGTTTACTATCTTCCTGAATATTTAGAATGGGCAACGGCAACCTTCCCTTATCATCGGATCATCTTGAATATGGTCCATTTCCCTGCGCGCTTCTCCGTTTCGAATCTTCCTGCGAGTGCAAAATCAGCGATTACCCATCGTCTGAAATTTATCGATGGGACCAAACACAACTTCCTCTACGAAAACCAAATTCGCTCGGTTATCGACTACATGAACACCGAACAGAATGTAGAGGAATTCAATAAAGGGATTGTTGAGATCAAGCGGGCCGATAAGTTCCGGGAGGAAAACTTCCAGGAGACTTTTCCCGAGCTGTTTGAGCTTCTCAAAGAGCACTTCTAAGTTATCGAAAAAACGTCACCCGGATTTTCTGACGCATACGATCCTGGAGCCGGTCTCCCTGAGCGCCATAGAGTCAAGCGTTGACTTTATCAGCATTTACCCTTACAAATGTCCTCTCATAATCAACTCACCTAGGGTTTAAAGCGGACCAAAAGTCCCTCCGACAGGTGGTTATTCGTAAGGAGTTCTCATGTACACAGTTGTGGAAATCAAAGGTCATCAGTACAAGCTCAAAGCTGGCGATCTGATTGACGTTGAAAAAATTGAAGCTGAAGAAGGTGCTACTGTAACTTTCGATCAGGTTCTTCTCGTTGCTGGCGGAGCTAAGACTCTCGTTGGCGCTCCTGTTCTTGGTGGAGCAAAAGTTACTGCTAAAGTTATGAGACAGGGACGCACTCGCAAGATCCTCGTTCTCAAGCGTAAGCCAGGTGGATCACGTCGTAAGAATGGTCACCGTCAGTGTTACACTGGTCTTCTCATCACTGAAATCAATGATGGTCAGGGCGGAGTCACTAAGGCCGAAGCAAAAGCCAAAGTAGCTAAAGAAGCTAAGAAGTAATTAATTAAGAATCAAGTTTAGGAGATCATAGTTTATGGCACATAAGAAATCGGGTGGTAGTACCTCTAACGGTCGTGACTCTAACCCAAAAATGCGTGGTGTGAAGAAGTTCGGCGGCGAAGTTGTTTCAACAGGAATGATTATCGTTCGTCAGAAAGGAACTAAGTTTCACCCAGGCGTGAACGTTAAGATGGGTCGTGATTTCACGATCTACGCAATGGTTCCAGGAACTGTTAAGTTCTCTTTCTACAACAGAGACACAAAGATCATTTCCGTAATTCCTGCTTAATTGATCTTTACAGATCTTTGAGATAGAGAGGAGCTAGCAATAGCTCCTCTTTTTTTTTTTGATGAGAAATACGGCCGAGAGGCCGGATCGAGTTTTTATGAAGTTTATTGATGAAGTTGAAATCGAA
>JBKJNQ010000245.1:0-2523 GCA_046593575.1 Bacteriovoracaceae bacterium | reverse complement strand
GAGATTTACGAGACTTTGATCAATCCCGAAATTCCTGTCTCAAATTTTGTGCGTGATCTGACTGGGATCAATCAGCGCGAGCTTGATACCGCCCCAAAATTTCACGAAGTCGCTGATAGCATTCGCCTGAGACTTGAAGGAAACACTTTTGTTTCTCACAACACCGATTTCGATTTCGGTCTCCTTCAGAAAAAATTCCAGGAACGGGGAGAAGTGTTGAAAGCAAAATCCCTCTGCACGCTCAGGATGGCGGAAGAACTTGTGCCAGGGCTACAGAACTATAACCTCGATGCGCTTTCCTCATTTTTCGGTATCAAAATCCGCGATCGGCATCGTGCTGCGGGAGACGCGCTGGCGACTCTGGAATTATTCCGCGAGCTCATGAAACTTCGGATGAATGTCCGCCGCTTTCCCCTTTATCTTCCTCATCACGAAAAGATTTTAAAAAATCTTCCGAAGAAAGCGGGGCTTCTGGAAATCGTGAATGCGGATAATACAGTCTTAAAAAGAGTTCCAACCGCGGACCTGGAAAAAACCGCCAGGACACTTCTCGAAGTAAAACCCGCCAACCGCGAGCTCCTGCTTGAAACAAAAGACATCCGCTATAAGCAAACCGGATCGGCGCTCATCGCAGAATTTGAAAACCTCATACTCACTCCGGTGAACTATCACTGGATGATAGGGATTGCGACGAACGACCGAGGCGAGCAGAGATTTGAAGCCAGACCCTTCCGGAAAGCTGACGAGGGTATCTGGTTTTATCCCAATGCGGGATTGGCGCGGAAAAAAGCGCAGGAATTAAACCAGAAGATTCAGGATCATAAACTCATCTACCGCGAGGGTGGGAAGTCTAAAGAAGAAATTCTCAAGTCGAACCAGAAAGTGAGTGAACTTTCCCGGGGCGAACTCTTTCCGACTCCGGACCTCATCATCATCGGCGAAGGCCGGACCCTCCTTGAAAAATCCTTTATCCTGATCCGTAATAGTCACGTCCGAGGCATGGGTTTTACCGAAGCGACAATTGAAAATCTCATCGACAACCCGGAAATATATCTCTCGCGGAGCTTCAACCGCCACCTCGGGGTGGATCTCGCCGCCCGGAGATACCTCAGAGTTTTAAAAAACCAGCGCCATAAAACCGAAAGCTGGCGGGGCCTTTCCATGAAGCCCGTGGTACATAAGGATGTATGAACCCAAAGAATTTTAAATCCACCAAACGTTTTGCCGGTTTTCCTTGTACCCACAGGCAGTGGCGAGCTGAATCTCATTGCCGCTTTGTGCACGGATACTCCCGTGAATTCTTCTTCGAGTTTGCCGCCAGTGAGCTTACCAAAGAAGGCTGGGTGGTAGATTTCGGAGGACTAAAAGAAATTAAAGCGTGCCTCGAACATACGTTCGATCACACTTTCCTCGTTGCTCAGGATGATCCGGAACTTCCGAACTTTGAAAAACTCCATAAGTCAGGTGCCCTTGATCTTCGCGTGCTTCCGAATCCTGGAATGGAGGGGAGTGCCGAGTACGTTTACAACAAGGCCTCTGAAATCCTCTCGAAGCTTTACGGGAAACGTGCGTGGATCACAATGGTTGAAGTGAGCGAGAACGACAAGAACTCAGCTCAGTACATTCCATGACCTTCTGGGATCAATTTGTCCGGTCCCAATGTTTCCCGGATTGCAGCTGCGAAGTGATGCAACTCGATTCTCTTATCCATCAGCCCATCGCTTTCTGGAGCTCGCTGGCCTACCTCTTTCCGATCTATTTCCTGAATAAAAAACTGAAAGAAAAAACAGAACTCACCAAACTTTGGAACCTCTGTCTGGTCATCCTTACTTTCTGTAGCATGCTCTGCCACGCGAGCTTCACGCGCTTAAGTGTTGCCATGGACTTCGCCTGCATCGGTGTTCTGATGGGATTTTTTCTCCTGTCCCATTTCTTCAAGGGAAAGAAACTTCTTCCGGTTCTGGGTGGGTTTTTTGTCGTACAGGTCTTTGTGAATTATTCGCTCGGGAAATGGGAGAAGATCTCTATTTGTATCCTGGTTTATCTCGCCGCTTTCTATGAACTCATAATGAATAAGGGAAAGCACTTCTACAAAGCAAGGAGCCTTCAGCTCTCTATCCTGATTCTCACGGTATCTTTCCTCGTGTTCCTGCTCGATGATCAGAAAATCTTTTTCTGTGATCCCAAGGGGTGGCTCGCAGGACACACACTTTGGCATCTCGGAACGGCGTGGTCAGCGTACTACTTTGCGCGCTGGCGCTTTATCGACGAAATTCCTTCATTGCCGATAGCAAAATAGAATCTTCATCGATCGGTGAATACTCTGGTGTGCCTAGTCTCAGCATAGTTTTTTCGGCGACACCTACAAGCTGAACCCATCTCTCAAAGAATTTTTCCTTATCCGGATGATAATGAATGAGGGCGGCCCTTAAACATTTCAAAGAGTGAATGGCGTAGGCGTTCATGTCGGCGATGAGATACTCGAGCTCCCATTTGAAATCCGCATTACCCATCATCTCGTCG
>JBKJNQ010000242.1:0-9460 GCA_046593575.1 Bacteriovoracaceae bacterium | reverse complement strand
TCTTTGTCCGAAAAAAAGATTGGGTATAATGATTGTAAGATGTGACAGGATGTCACTCTCAAAGGCAAGATGCCGAAAAGAAGGGAGCCAAGCAGGGGCTCCCTTTTTTTATGTCCTTCACTCACGTTTCACTCGTAAAAATACATATCAAAATGCGGTTTTTATTCTTTCGTCTTCCTAAAGAGAAGAGGGAAATGACATAATAGGCGAGCAAAAAGATATAAGGCCTAGCATGGACATCCAGACAAAAACTCAGGAATTTCTCAAAATAGCACCCCAGTTTCAGCTTGGTGGACTCGTTACCGAAAGTTTTCACCCTGATACTCAGGATCTTTCCCAACTGGTTCAAAAGGATGTAGCCCGTGCCCATGCCCTTTTAGGTTCCGTGGACAAGAAGGCCCTCTCCTTGATGGAAGGGAAGGCCCATCTCCTCTGGGAACTCGCGGTTCAAATCCAGGACACACTAAAAAGCGGTCACAAGATCTTCATGGTGGGCTGTGGCGCTACCGGGCGCCTATCGCTGGTTCTCGAAACTCTTTTTCGCCAGGAGTTTGGTCAGACCAATCAGATCGTATCTTTCATGGCCGGCGGAGACTTTGCGCTTATCAAGTCGGTGGAGAGTTTTGAAGACCGAACTGAGTACGGCGAAAGACAGCTGATGGAGCTGGGCTTCGGGCCCCATGATCTTTTACTCGCAAGTACTGAAGGCGGGGAGACTCCGTTTGTGATTGGTGCCTGCAATAAGGCCGCGATTGTTTCCGATCGCAGTCCCTATTTTCTTTACTGTAATCCCGATGAAGTTCTGATGCCGATCCACCGTTCGCGCGAAGTGCTTGAGAATAAAAAAATTAAGAAGATTAATCTCACCGTTGGCCCGATGGCGATCTCGGGCTCAACCCGCATGCAGTCTTCGACCGTTCTCATGCTGGGAATTGGTGTGGGACTTCTCTATCGTCATGAAAATGAAAAAGCGTTTCAGGATTTTTATAAAAACTTTCTCCATCGCCTGACTCTCACACGTTATGAAGTCATGGCACCTTTTACAACTCTGGAAGCAAAGCTTTACCAGCAGAAAAAATATCTGAACTATGTGACCGATCCGTATCTTGGTGTTTCGATCCTTACGGATACGACTGAGCGCTCACCAACATTCTCCCTGCGAGGATTTGAGAATCGTCTCGATCACTCGAATGAACATGCGCTTTCTTATCTCTTCATCCCGGAAGGCGAGAACTCGGGCCACGCATGGTCAGAACTTCTGTGGCGAAAACCGCGTCCGGTTGAGTGGAAAGAACTCGATGGTCGCATTAATCTTGAGAAAGTTCTGGGTTTTGATATCTCGGCACAAGGATGGAAGAACAGAAAACTTCACGCTCCGACTGAAGACTTCTTTGTGAATTACGAAGACGGAAGAGTCATCATGAAATGCATGAAGGAAGAGGCGATCTTTGAGTGGGGAGAAGAGCCCTTATTCAATCACCTGATGGTGAAGATGCTCCTCAATGCTCATTCGACTCTCATCATGGGGTTACTTGGTCGCTATGAAGGCAATGTCATGACGTGGGTGAGACCCTCAAACAATAAGCTCATTGATCGCGCTGCCAGATATGTCACTCAGTTATTGAAAGTAAAAGGCAAGACCGCCTCATATGAGACGGTCGTGCAGAAAATTTTTGAGGAGATTGAGATTGTGAACGAAAACGAACCCGTGGTGATCAGGGTTGTAGAGAAACTCTCTTAAGACTTTTTATCTTTGTCGTCGCTTTCGCCTTCTTTCATACCTTTCTTGAAGTTCTTAATGGATTCGCCCAGCGAGCTGCCTAACTGAGGAAGTTTTTTTCCCCCGAAGAAAAGCACCACGATTGCCAGAACTACCAGAAGCTCACTCATGCCAAGACCCATCATAGAAAAATCCTTGTTTAATTCTTACCCTATTTTACTAGTAAAGCCTGTCCAATGCCATTCCGTACTTCCCGGGGGCATAATTGGCCATCCGGGTCTTCCTAAGCTCTTCAAATTCTTTTGACCCGTTACTTTTCGTGGCATACGGAAAAATGGCAATTCCACCCCGGGGAGTGAAATCTCCCATGACTTCGATGAACTTTGGCTTCATCAGACGATAGAGATCATCACAGATTTTCTGCACACAATCCTCGTGAAAGTCGCCGTGGTTTCTGAAACTGAAAAGATAAATCTTGAGAGATTTCGATTCCACCATTTCTTTGTCAGCAATGTAGTTCACAAAGATTTTCGCGAAATCCGGCTGACCGGTTTTCGGGCACAGTGAAGTGAATTCCGTGCAGATGAATGATGTCCAGGCATCTGAGCCCGGGTTCTTATTGGGAAACTTCTCGAGGACCTGGGGAGCGTAGGTCGAAGGATAGTCTGTGTTCGTGTTGCCCAAAAGGGTTACGGTCTTCAGATCTTTGTCGGCGCGACCCGTTTTTTTCGGTTTTTTGGCCATTGTCTGGTCCTTGTTAAAGCTTAAATTCTAGTCATTTAGCTTCCTATATGACAAATAGGATGGACTCTTTCAATAACAAAGATTTGTATGCAGCAAAAAACCAAAGTGATTCTCGCTCAATTGGGTTCTCCCAAGAGTACTAAGGTCAGCGATGTCCGCGCCTATCTCAAGGAATTCCTTGGTGATCCCAGGGTTGTGGATATCAATCCTATTCTTTGGAAGATCATTCTGAACCTTATTGTTCTCCCTTTCCGTCCGAAAAAATCGGCCAAGGCCTATTCCCGGATTGCTGAAAGGGACGGCTTCCCGCTGGTTCTCAATACCGAGAGAGTTGCCCGCGCCCTGAAGCCTCATCTCGACGCCAATCTTGAGCTAAATCATGTTTTCCTGCTGTCTCATCCGCGTCTCGGAGAAATTCTCGATCAATGGGAAAAAGAGCCGGTGTCGGAACGTGCGTCTCAGGTTTTAGTTCTTCCTCAGTTTCCGCAATACGCTGAGAGCACCATTGGTTCAGTGGTCGATGCTATCGGCGGCGAATTCAAAAAGAGAGTGAACCTCCCGAGTTTCACCGTGCTTAATTCTT
This sequence comes from Bacteriovoracaceae bacterium, assembly GCA_046593575.1. GTDB lineage: Bacteria > Bdellovibrionota > Bacteriovoracia > Bacteriovoracales > Bacteriovoracaceae > Peredibacter. The sequence continues at coordinate 6,413 of JBKJNQ010000242.1, read as the reverse complement.
ATCATCGTTCGCGCGCCTTCATTGATAATGGTGTCCGTAAAATCCGTGAAACTCTTGCTGCAAATAAAGATGTTCAGGAACTCGTGATTTCCTTTCACGGCATTCCTCTGCGCAGGGTGCTTGAGAAAAAAGATCTTTATCTTCTTCATTGCCTTGAGACCTACGAACTCCTGAAGCACCAGCTTGATCTTGATATCCCGGTTTCTATGACTTTCCAGTCACGCTTTGGAAGTGAGGTCTGGCTTGGCCCATACACAGATAATACGGTGATGAAAAAAATCGAGAGTGGGGTGAAAAAAATCGCCGTCTACTGCCCGAGTTTTGTTGTCGATTGTCTTGAGACCACTGATGAGATCGGGACTGAGATGGGCCACGAAGTTGGGGAGAAGGGCGGAACATTGATTCAGGTTCCGTGTCTCAACACTGATCCTGAATGGGTAAAAGACTACGCTCACTTCATCAATACGTATGCTAATGGCTCTCAAGCCGATCGCAATAAATTATTCTACGAATGTCATCTGGAAGGAAGGTACGAAGCCGTGATTAAAGAACAGGAAAAAGAAGCTCCGTCAAAACTGCCGCCTGAAACCAAGCGCATCCTGAAACTTATGTTTCTCACGATGTTTCTCGATCTCGTGGGATTCTCGATTATTTTTCCGATGTTTCCTGCGATGGCAAAATACTATCTTTCGGTCGACTCCGATAATTTCATCCTGAAAGGGATGATGAATCTCATCACCAATATTCAGTCGTACTCAGCAGAAAGTGGAACGGCGAGCACCATCGTTCTTTTCGGGGGACTCCTGGGTGCTCTTTATTCACTTCTCCAGTTCATTGCGGCCCCACTCTGGGGTGGAATTTCTGATCGAATCGGCCGCCGTCCCGTTCTTATTATTTCCGTCATGGGGCTTTTTGTCAGTTACGTCCTATGGGTATTCTCGGGATCCTTTACTCTTTTGATTCTCGCCCGAATCATCGGTGGATTCATGTCGGGAAATCTTTCGATTGCTTCAGCGGTCGTGAGTGATATTACCGATGAGAAAAACCGTTCGAAAGGAATGGCCTTCATCGGAATTGCTTTCGCTGTAGGATTTGTCATTGGTCCAGCGATGGGAGGAATTCTTTCTCTCTATAATCCGATTGCGCATCACCCGGAATGGGCGGCCTACGGAATTAATCCGTTCTCCGCACCTGCAGCGCTCGCGATGGTTCTTTCGTTCATCAACATGATTACGATCTGGAAAACTTTCCCGGAAACACTGAAGAAGGGAACTGAAAGAGAACTCAAGCGGACGATGAATCCCTTCGTTCTGATGAAGCCGCTACCGATCCGGGCCGTGAATCTCACGAACCTTGCTCACTTTCTATTCATCACTGCTTTCTCCGGGATGGAATTCACACTGACATTTCTCGCGGTTGAACGCCTTGGTTACACGTCTCTCGATAATGCCTGGATGTTTATCTTCATTGGTTTCTGGATCGGGATGGTTCAGGGTGGCTACGTCAGAAGAAAAGCGCATCAGGTGGGCGAGAAGAAAATGGCGATCCAGGGTCTCATCAGTGTCATGCCGGGTCTCATCCTTCTTGCTTATGCCCAGTCAACCTGGATGCTTTACGCGGGATTATTTTTCCTCGCGATTGGATCTGCGATGATTATTCCGTGTCAGACAACTCTGGTGTCTTTGTTCTCGCCGAAAAATATGCAGGGGCAAAGCTTGGGGATCTTCCGCAGCTTGAGTTCACTGGGAAGAGTGATCGGTCCGGTCTATGCATCGCTCGTATACTGGAAGTACGGATCCATTTACGCCTACCTCATCGGCTCTGTGCTGATCATTATGCCGATTCTCATCACGAGAATGCTCCCAGATCCCGTGAAGAGTGCCGCATAGATTGTTGAAGAATTAATTTCTTTTTATGAGAAGTAGTCGGTACCGATTGCTTCTCTTCTTACGACACCCAGTAGTTGAGTCTCTGAATAACCATTAAAAAAACATAACAGCAGAATGCGCGCTTTTTTTTGAGATCGGAACTATCTTAAGGTTTCATCTTAAGGAGCTCTCATGTTTGGTTTTCAGATTTTTTTTCTGATGTTCTTATGTCTTTACCCGTCCGTCGGAAAGTCTGAAAGCTCCATCAAAGACGATGCACTCTCTCCCTTCACGACCGACGCCAAATACATCCTTCTTTCTGGAAGTGCGCTGACGGCCATAAGCCTACTCGATAAAAACGATGACTTTCAGGAAGACGCAAACGAGCATAAAACCTTAGGGAAATATTCGACCTACGGAGATATCGCCGGCCAACTCGTTCCCAACATTCTCTATGCCGGAGGAATGTGGCTCCACTACAAATTAAATGACAACCTTGACTCTCGCCGCCGGGCCGTTCTCATGACCAAAGCGACTGTCTATTCATCGCTGATGACTACAGTCTTAAAATATTCTATCCGTGAAAGACGGCCCGACCACTCCGCACGAAATTCTTTTCCTTCTGGCCATTCCACGACCATCTTTGCGTTCGCTGGGATTATTGGAATCGAACACGAGTGGTACTACGCGGTTCCAGCCTACGCTCTCGGTGGTCTCGTAGGATATAGTCGCCTGAATGATAATAAGCACTATTTAAAAGACGTCCTGGCGGGAGCAACGATAGGGCTTTCGTATGCCTTCGGGGTCTCGAAAGTGAATAAAGGAAATCCGCAATCTGCGAGTGCTCTCGTTCCCACACCCGACATGAAGGGACTCATGCTGGCCTATGGGCGGTCTTTTTGATGCTTCGGATTTGTTTTTATTTTTTTATTTTTATCGGGAATGTTCTGGCCTCGGAGCAACAAATACCGTTCAAAGATATTTTCTTAAAGATTCCTGAGAGCACAGGACGGGCGGTGGACACGGCCCTTGATCGGGAGGCACTTCCGTACTGGGGTGTTCTTCTGGGGACGACCGGGATTCTTTACCATTACGATGAGAAGATTTCCTCGAGTGTACGCTACCACGCCAACAACTGGCACATTGGTCGCCACTACCGAACCCACAATTCATTCGAAATGAAAGGGAATTTGTTAAATTTCCCAAGAGACATTGGGTCGATGTTGTACTTTTCCGGTGATGGATTTATTCATATTGCCGGTGCCGCGGGCCTCATCGTGGCCGGAAAGTTGAACGGAAATAATTATCACGTGAATTCCGGGATCATGATCCTTCATGGGCTCACGATGACTGGTCTCTACGCACAGGTTTTAAAACGATCCTTCGGTCGTGAAAGCCCGGTAGAAAGTACGCAGCCCCGGGGTGCCTGGCACCCATTTCCCACGTTTCATCAGTATCAATCCAATACGGCCAAGTACGATGCGATGCCGAGTGGTCATATGATGACGGCGACTCTCACGTTCACAGTTCTGGCGAGCCGTTATTCTACATATGAGATTCCCATCATCGCGGTGGGCACACTCTGGGTCGGCTCACTGGGTTTTGAGATGCTCAATAACGGAGTTCACTGGGCGAGCGATTACCCTCTGGGAATTGCCATGGGGTATCTTCTCGGCAGATCAGTCACGAAAATGGGTAAGAAGGATGTGGCGGCCAATAACCAGACAACCTCCTGGGATTTTTCTCCGACATTTCACAATGGGACTTCGGGGCTGATGGCCCGAAAAGAATTTTAAGTAAAGAACTCCGGCCTATTTCATTTTGTGATCAAGAGCTAAAAAAACAGCGTCCTTAAAAAGATTCCAGAAATTATCTGTCTCGGCCGGATTGATATTCGGAAGTTCCAACGTATAAGTAGAAATACCTTTTTCCTGTCCCGCCCAGTTACCAAGACTTCCAGGAAAAACCGGATAGTCCTGAACTTTGTAATTGGAAGACTTCTCGCTCATACCATCAAGAAGGGCCTTGGCAGGTTTTCCTGATTCATTCGTCAGCGAGGGTCCGTCGTAATCAAGTAGTGTCAGGGGAGCATGAACGGAGACAATTTTATTGGGCTTGTAGCGAAGAATAAGATTCATCTGAAAGATTGTTTCCTGTTCAGAAGCGGCCCGGCTTCCGGGAAACTTTCTCTTGTCACTTCTGTAGGCACTCTTCCATTTCCGGTGCGCCTCTTTTAACCAGTCTCCAGTTGGGAAGTTTCTATTCACATCCACACCTCGACCGTTCGTGCGCGTGGGCCGGGGCTTCAGAAAAGAGTCAGGTGCTACCACAGGAGCGAGCACGACAAATTTGTCTTTGAAGTCTTTTGTCTTCAGATCACGCATGAGATCCCAACAAAACTTAACTGGAGTGATCTCATCACCGTGAACTCCGCAAAGAACAATCGTCGTATTGGCTATCCCCGCAGATTTTTCATCACCAAAGGTCGTCCAGATGAGGGGAGTGCCGACATCTGAATTACGAACATGATTCCAGGTGAAGTCTTCGCAACGGGGCTCGCCCCATTTATAGTCATTAAATTTTTTTCCAAGTGATTCACAGAATTTTTTCACTGGCCCTGTCATCCCTCCCTCAACCGGAGAAGGTGATGTAACTTCCTGGGCAAACGAGGCCACAGTCAGGAGACCAAAGAAGAGGGCAGATTTAATCGACGGCATGACGTATATTTTAGGGAGAAATCCAGGAACTGTCTTTATGAATAAGCTCTGTGTACTGGCCCGTAATCCCAATACCTATTTTACGAAGAGACTGACAGAAGAGGTCGGTATTGAGATCTATGATCCCTGGTCTCGTTCTGCCCTTCCTCCGTCAGAAAATTATCTCGTGAGAACATCCGGCGTCTATGGAGATGACCGAGACCTCGAACTATTAAGAAATTCGCCATGTAACATAATCAATCCGGTTGAGTCGCATGACATTCTCCGGGACAAGATTAAGCAGTTTCACTTTCTGGAGAAAAAAGGTTTCCATGTCATTCCCTGGAAGCCACTTGATCTCCGCGGAGATTTTCTGCCGGAAAAGATTCTGATCAAGCCAGTCCGTGGCCAGGGCGGCTGGGGGATTAGGGTTATGGATCAAAAGTCATTTCTAGATTGGGAGAAAGAGACAGTGGATCGATCATGGCTCGTTCAGCCCTATCTGGAAAATGTGAAAGAGTTCCGTCTCTTCTATTGTGGGAATGAAGAAATTCTTCTGCGACGTACGGGCGCAGTGGCGGCGAACTTCACCCAGGGTGGAGCGGCCGAAGTGGTCTCCATCCCAAAGGCCCTCTCTGAATTCGGGGAAGAAATAAGGATGGTGACCGGTACATTCTATGGAGCGATAGATTTCTTCGAAACTCCTGAAGGTCAGCACCTGATTCTTGAAATCAACCCGGTTCCCGGGATTGAGCAGCTCGAAAAAGTCTCCGGCGAGAACATCATCCGAAAGGTTCTATCCTTATTTGGGGTCTAAGCATTCGAAAGGTCTGCCAAGTTTTGTTGCCAGATTGGCTAAAGTTTTAAGGCATCTGACCGATAAGACTCCAGAATAGTGATCTTTAAGGAGTTCAACATGCTGACCAGTTTCTCCGAGTTCAAATACTATCAGTCATTCCGCGTTCCCGTAGAATCCCGCGATGATGTGATGTTTCTCGTCGAATACGAGAACGAGTTTGGTAAATTCTCTTTTGTAGAGAAGACAAAACTTACTGACGTGAGCATGACAGGATTTGGTTTTAATACCACCTTCCCGCTGGCGGTTGGAACAGTCCTTCGCTGCTCATTACAGTTTAAGCGTCTGCGCTTTGATTTTGGTGCTTCGATTGTGCGTGTGTTTAAAGACACAACTTCGGGCGCTGAAGAATCGATGAATTACGGCGCGGAAATCGATGCTGAAGACAATGGCAATATGAAGCGATTCATTGAGCAGTACATCCAATCACTTCCGCCTGAGCGTTTGAAAGACAGTCTCATCCAGCTCGCTCTGACTCAGCATTATTCATCTGAGAAAGAGGGCTTTGAAATGTTCTCGCTTCTGCTTTCTCTCTTTAAAGACATTACCCAGTTCGGTAACAAAGAGAAGTTTGTGGAAAGCATGCTGGAAGAAATTATCCGTATCCTCAATGGCCAGCGCGCTTCTATTTTTCTCATCAATACTGAGACGAATGAACTCGAAGCAGTTGCGGCGCTCGGAATCGATAAAGAGCTTCTGAAATTCGATTACCGGAAGGGGATTGCGGGATCCGTTTTCACCACTGGTGTCTCGCTCAACATTGATACGAAGAATGATAAGGTCCGCTTCTCAGAAGATATGGATAAAGTCACTGGGTATGATACTCGTTCGATCATCTGCAGCCCGATCTCGAACCGTGAAGATAAAATCATCGGTGTTATTGAAGTTCTCAACAAGAGAAACGAAGATCGCTTTACTGCGGAAGATGAAAAAACAATGAAGGTTCTTGCCCTCATTCTTTCATCTGTGTTCCATCATTACAATCCGCTTTCT
>JBKJNQ010000226.1:0-8999 GCA_046593575.1 Bacteriovoracaceae bacterium | reverse complement strand
GAGTGAATGATCCCGAGAACTTTGTAGCACTCGGTGATGTTACTCACAAGAATACGGAAAGCGAGAAGGTCCTGGATCTGATCGAAGTCCACTCCCCGCTGCTGCATCTTTTTGTAGATTGAGTAGAAATGCTTCGGACGACCAGTCACTTCACCGGTGACCGAATACTCGAGCATTTTTTCTTCAACGAGTAAGAGAGTCTCGTTGATGTAAGACTCGCGTTCGCGCTTTTTCATGGCAATTTTTTCAGCGAGACGGTAATAAATTTCCGGATGGATATAGCGAAGACAAAGATCTTCGAGGTCTCCCTTCACGGAGTTGATACCAAGTCTTGAAGCGAGTGGAACGTAGATGTCGAGAGTCTCCTGAGCTTTCGAGGCCTGCTTCTCTTTGGAGACGTACTGAAGGGTCCGCATGTTATGCATGCGATCGGAGAGCTTCACGATGATCACGCGCAGATCCTGCGCCATCGCGACCACCATCTTACGGAAGTTCTCGGCCTGAGATTCTTCTTTCGTCTTGAATTTAATTTTTGAAATTTTTGTACAACCGACCACGATCTGGGCCACGGGCTGGCCGAACAACTTGGCGATTTCCTCGGGGGAAACGTCACAGTCTTCTACTGTATCGTGAAGAAGGCCCGCCATGATGGAATCAAGATCCATCTTGAGCTTAATGAGAGTCGCAGCAACATTCAGTGGATGAATAATATAAGGCTCACCGGATGAGCGCTTAACTCCCTCGTGCATCTTCTCTGCGAACGCGTAGCACTTACGAAGGATCGTCATGTCAGTATCAGGAAGAAGAACTTCGGCGCGCTTGATCAGCTCATCAACCGTGAGATTTGCCTCGTGAGAAAAATCAATCCGTTCCGCAAACATATTAGACAAGGATGGCCTTCACAATTTTTTCCAGGCGCCCATAGGCGAGGTTAACGTCGTCGTTGAGAACAATATGGTCATAGTCATGCTTACGGAGGATTTCCTTCCGGGCATTATTCACTCTTTCTAAAATAACGTGGTCAGCATCTGTGCCACGGATCCGAAGTCTCTTCTCGAGTTCTTCCACCGAGGGCGGTTCGATAAAAATAATCTGTGCGAGCTTGCCGTAGATTTTTTTCATCGCATCGGCACCTTGAACATCAAGATCAAAAAGCATGTGCTTTCCGAGCTCCATGCCTTCATCGACAAATCTCTTGGAAGTGCCGTAGTAATTGGAATGAACCCGCGCCCATTCAATGAACATGTCTTCGGTAATTTGTTTTTCAAAATCTGATTTATCAATAAAGTGATAATCAATACCGTCAGTCTCACCCGCGCGCTTGGGACGAGTGGTACAGGAGACAGACCACTCGAGCTCCGGATGGTCTTTCTTCAAACGATTTAATAATGTTGATTTCCCCGTGCCGGAGGGCGCACAGATGACAATCATCTTCCCACTCATGATTATTCCAGGTTCAGGGCCTGTTCTCTGATCTTTTCTAATTGTACTTTCATCTCAACTACATGGGAGGAAATTTCCGGATGGGCAGATTTTGATCCGAGAGTATTAGTCTCACGACCAAGTTCCTGCAGGAGAAAGTCGATCTGACGGCCGATCTCACCACTGGAGTTCAACGTCGCCCGAAGTTTCTGCAGGTGAATCTTTGCCCGATTGATTTCCTCGTCTACATCCAACTTCTCTAAATAAAAGACTATCTCCTGAAGGAAACGGCCCTCATCCACCTGGATATCCTTAAGCTTTTCATGAAATTTCTGCGTAAGTCTCTCACGAAGAATTTCCGGGTAATCACCCTTCATCTTCTCAACATTTTTCAGTCGCTCTTCATAAACCGCGAGATGCTCGAGCAGTTTCTGAACGAGCTTCGCTCCTTCCTGAGCGCGACTTTCTTTCAGAGCTGTGATGGCAGCGTCGATCGCTTTCTGCATCAAAGGAAGCATTTCCTTTTCCCGTTCACCGTCGTCGTCTACAGAAAAATCTGATCTTAAAAATTCTGTAGGGGAAACGGAGAACGCTGTTCCGGTTTTTGTGAAGACCGGTTTCATGAGATTGAGGAAGGCCTCAACTTTTTTCGGGTCCACCTGAAAGTTCACATCACCCTTATCAACTTTCTTGTAAGAAACGCTGACATCAAATGAGCCACGACGGAACTCATTATCAAGTTTTGAGCGAAGTTCAAGTTCCTGCGAATTAAAGAGTGAGGACATTCTAAATTTGAAATCCTTGAAGCGGTTATTCACCGTCTTGATTTCAGACGTGATGGTGAAACTCTCACCCTGAGCTTCGCCCTTACCAAATCCTGTCATCGAATAAACGGCCATTTTACTCTCTCGTCTCGTCGCTATCGACGGTAATAGTGGAATTCCCCATCTGGCGGAATTTTTCAAAACGGTTTTGCATCATGAGGTCAGTGTCAAGAGTCTGAAGCTGCTTCAGCGATGTCTGGATAGCTTCCTTCACTTTCTGGATCGCCTGATCCGGATAACGATGAGCTCCGCCAGCTGGTTCTTTGATAACGGCATCAATAACTTTTAGCTCGAGAGCTTTGTTAGGAGAAAGCTGAAGTGAGTTCGCAGCTGTCTCGGCCATCTTCGGATCTGACCAAAGAATCGAGGCACAAGATTCTGGAGAGATCACAGAATAGATGGAGTACTCCATCATATAAACTTTATCAGCGACAGCTATTCCGAGGGCTCCGCCGGATCCACCTTCACCGATGATAACGGAAATGATCGGTGACTTGATATTGAACATTTCTTCAATGTTCTGAGCGATCGCAAGTGCCTGCCCGCGTTCTTCAGCACCAATCCCCGGATATGCACCCGGTGTATCAACGAAAGTAATGACTGGTATATTGAATTGAGAGGCGAGCTGCATAACCCGCAGAGCTTTCCGATAGCCTTCTGGATTGGCCATGCCGAAATTTCTCTTAATTTTTTCCTGAGTCTTTCTGCCTTTCTCAATTCCAATGACAGCAACCTTCTGGCCATCCATGAATCCGAAACCGGTAATCATCGAAGGATCGTCAGCAAATCTTCTGTCTCCATGAACTTCATGGAAGTCGGTGACAATTTTTTCGATGTAATCAATCGAGTGGGGTCTCTGTGGATGGCGCGACAATTGTGTGCGCTCCCACGGAGTGAGTTTTTTATAAATCTCTTCGAGCATCTGATTGACCTTGGCCTCAAGGGCCGCGATCTCATGAGAAATATCGATGTTCTTATTTGTGGTCTGACGAAGTTCGCGAATCTGATTTTCAAGCTCCGAAACCGGGCGCTCAAATTCCAGGGTAAAATCCATCCTTGCCTCTCAGGTAAGTAGGTGACATTGCGATTAAAAGATAAGGTTGAAATTACCTGTTTCTGAAGAGAAATGCACCCTTTTTTGAGGCGCGTTAGAGACCTGAGTACCAGTCGTAGCCCTCTTCGGCCCAATAATCTCTGGGTTGGACGTCGGAAAAGATGATTTTCCCAATGCGTTTGAGACTTTTGATTCCGTACTTCACAGGAATGATAAGCCGGATGGGAGCTCCATTTTCCATGCTCAGGGGAGCTTCATTCATCTCATAAGTCAGAATAGTTTGTTCGTGGAGCATCGATTCCATGTCAATCGAAACATAGTATTCGCCGTCCGGCGTTTCGAGACCAACGTAAGAATAAAATTTTCCATCTGGCTTTTTTCCAACATTATAGGCCGCCATGAATTCGGAAAATCTCGCACCTGCATAAGCGATATCTTCGCTCCATCCTTCGATACAACGAAATTCTGTTGTGGTGGAAATCTTCGGAAGGGCCTTGAAAGCTCCGATTGGTAACAACACGGATTTTTCCGGCGTCACAATTTCAACGGAATATCTTTCAACATCGACTTCCGATTTGAGGCCGATGTCGCCATTCACCCGCGGAGATTTTCCCTTCAGACTTTTCCCTGATCCCTTAGAAGTTCTCTTGGTGCTTCGAAGCAATTCCCAGACTTTCTGATTGAGAACATAACCCTTGTACAAAGGTGCTGGTGCTCCGGAAATCAGTTCACCGTCGCTGATATGGCGGAAAACTTTCCACGAAACGAAGAAAAAAGTTACGAGGAGAAGACAGCTGACAATCGTTCTCAGCTTGTAGTTATTTTTCCATTTCATAACCGGCCACCATTGCGCGGAAATTGTTCCAGCCCGCTCTTGCCACCTGAAGGAGGTGGAGGAAAATAAACGCCACAAGGCTTATCATGCAGAAGAAATGAAGGAAGCGCGCGACTTCATAGCCACCAAGAAGAGCGAGAAGAAAATTCAGCGTGACAGGCTTATAGATCGCGAGCCCCGTGATCACTGCTCCCAATGAAAGAATAATGGCCGAAAAATACGCAAGCCTCTGTGCCGGATTGAATTTCCCATTCCACTCAGGACAATTGCGCGAAATTTTCAGGTCAAAAAGCGTGTAGTGAAAAGCATCAAGGAAAATTCTTCGATAGGGAGCAAGTTCGCGCCACTCACCGGAAAAACAAAGAAAAGAAAAGTAGATGCAGCCGTTGATCACCAGAAGCCACATGAGAGTGAAATGCCAGGCCATGCCTTCTGCGAGTCGATGATGAAGTTCAAAGGGGCCGAGATCATCAGGGATAGTGATGTAGGGCTGATGGGCCCAGTAAATCAGAAGCCCGCTCCAGATCATGAGAGAAAGTAAGGGTACATTTATCCAATGAGACAAACGCAAAATGAGATGATGTTTTTCCCGGACAATAGTCATGGGGAAACAGTAAGGGGATTACGCTATTAAGTTAAGACGCATTACTCCCAACCTTGAACAAGTCCTGACTCAAAGTAGATGTACTTAGCAGAACCATTGAACTGGTAAAGCCATCTTTCGTTTTCATACGAAGGATTTCCTGCCACTTCAACCCGCGCGGGTTTACCAAGAGAGGCGACGACATCATTTTTTGACATACCCATAAGAACATCTGAACGGCGTGCGGTCAGTGCCTGGGATAATGCGGCCGGTGATCGTGCTGCTTCCGTGAAACCTCTTTCCTGAAGATACGACCGGCGCTCTCCGCGCGGAAGTTTCAGGTAATAGATTTTTTCCGAAACAGTTGCGAATTTCTTTTTGTATTTATTGTAGTACTCGCGATCTTCTTCACCCTGCGATTCTTCCAGGTTCCGAAGTTCCGCCTTGAGAATCTGTCCCTCGCGGTCAGTGGATTTTTCTTCTTCAGTTCTAGGCAGGCGATTGCGACGGTATTCATCCATCGACATGCCGGTCACTTCAGCATCTCCGCCTACGACCGGGAAGTCTTCATCAGGCCGGTAGAAAGTAGCATCCTCATGCTCCATCTCAGACAGATAAGTCCTGCCACCCGGAAGATCCGCGCAGGCAGTAAAGAGGAGTAGAACTGTCGGAATTAGATAACGTGTCATAAAACCATCCTTGTTTCACATCACTTAACTCTTTTCGGTCTTCGGGAGGTTCTTCTGAGTGGGAAAAGTGCGGGCGGAAAGGATTGCCTGCTAAGGGAATGGCCCAAGTATACCGATGAGCCAATTGATGGAATTCTTGTATAAGATCGAAAATTTCCTGAACTCACTTCTGATGAAGCTTGGCGCAAGTTCGCTCTCACTTATTCCCCTGAAAATTCGGATCTATTTTTCAACCATCGATGAACGTATTTCTCACGGCATCGCCTTCATCAAGAATCTTCCGGCATTTTTAAAAGCAAAGCTTCCAGGTCTCAAGACCTATGCGCTGAATTTCGATTACAAACAAACTTTTGTCGAACCGCTGAAAGCTGCCCTTGCTAAACACAATGCCGGAAAAAAAGAAAAAGCGGGCCAGTTCAAAGTCATCCTCCTCGCTCCTTTTCTTCTCGTAGGCCAATGGCTTCAGGGACTCTCGGCAGCTCAATCGCTGCTCCTCATGGCGTTCACGGGCGGATCAATTCTTTCAGGACTCAGTATTATCTCTTCTGGAAATCGCCTCATGAATGGCCACTCAGATAGCTACCGCTCACCGGCCAGTACCGAAGAAGTAAGTTATGAGCGTCCCATCTACTACAAAAAAGAAACGAAGCACTTTACCCTGACGAATATGCGCCTTCCGGTTTATATTCCGAAAGTTAATGAGATCCGTTCAGTGGACATCGACTTCATGACCACCATGTCGACCCGCGAAAGTAAAATTTTCCTCGAAAAGTTTGAATTCCAACTGCGTGATCACCTGATTCTTGAGATAGAGCCATCCGTGGCCAGTTTCCCTCTGACTGAAGAAGGAAAGGAAATCATCCGTCAAAAACTTAAAAGCGAAATTGACCAGTTTATCAAAGACCACAAAATTCATGGTCATGTTCAGGAAATCAAAGTCGTCTACCTCCTCGCTAACTGATCAGGCTTCTCACCGTCCTTTCATTGATCTGTAACTTTCTCGCCGTCATCGCCACATTCCCCTCGCAGACTGAAAAAGCTTTTTTGACGTAATCTCTTTTATGCTGATCGAGTGATGTAATCTCTGTCTGGGTCGCGAGGCTAGTAAGATCCGAGCTCTCAAGCAGTAACTCTTCGTCGGCGTGATCGAAATCCAACCGAGTCGAGCGGGTGAGAATTTTCTTTTTCTCCAGATGTCCGAAAAGCTGACGAAGATTTCCGGGCCAGGCGAGAGTTTCGTAGAACTCCGAGAGTCTCACAGTCATCGTAACGTTCTGAGCGAGACAAAAATGCTGACACGCCTCGCGGATTTTTCCGACCTCATGGCGAAGAGGGAAAATCGTGAGTGTGTGCCCGGCCTTAAAACGGAAAAAGAGATCACGACGAAATTCATTTTTCTCTACCAGAAGCTGCAACTTCTTTCCCGAGGCGAAGATGAGACGCGTGTTCACACTCTCTTCTTTTGTGTCGCCGACTCTTCTGAATTTTCCTGAATCAAGAAAGGTCAAAAGCTTTGTCTGAAGATCAAGCGGAAGAGAATCCACTTCATCCAGAAAGAGTGTCCCGAAATTTGCTTCTTTTAACGCCCCTCTTTTATCAGCGATCGCACCAGTAAAGGCTCCTTTCTTGTGACCGAAAAGTTCGCTCTCAACCAATTGGGGATTGAATGAGGAAAGGTTCAGTCCTACAAAGGGACCGCTTCTTCCGCTTCTTTCATGGATCTTTTTAGCCAGATGAGATTTCCCGGTGCCGGTTTCTCCTTCGAGAAGAATCCGCAGATCTGATTGCATGAGAAAGAGCTCCGATAAAACAGGATGCTCGAAATGGTTCTCAGTAATTCCTTTTAGACCCAGAGAATCGAAATTCATCCGATGCTCATCGACATAAAGCCGGTCCGCCCTTTCGACATAGGCCTCCCGCGCCGCCAGACCATTTAACCAGAAGGCCTGGCCCTTCAAAGTTTTCAGCACGAATCTTCCTTCTGCAATGTCTTCCAGTTCCAGGCGATAGTGAAAAGGATTCACCGATGTTTGCGGCAGCTCCACATAAGCGAGAGATAGATTGTCCGGACGAAAATGATGGGAGACGAGATCAATCACTTTCCGGTTCAGTGTGAACTCTTTTTTGCGCCCATGAGAGGGAAAAATGCTGCAACTATCACCCAGCCTAACACCTCCTTCTTCTAACTGTTTCAGAATCATTTTCCGCTGGAACATGTTCACTCCTGTTTAAAAAGGTCCTTATCTGTTAGGATGGAGGAAGAAAAAAGAAAAAGTGAAGGGTGCGCGAGTGAATATACAGAAAGGAAAAGCCGAATTTCTGATGGGAATCGATAAGGTCGACCAATTGCAGACCTGGCTCAATGAACATCACTTCATGAGCGGTATTGCATTCGTGGGCCGGTCGAACGTCGGGAAGTCGTCGCTGATCAATTCTCTCTTTGGGAAAAGCACGGCTAGAGTTTCAAAGACTCCTGGTCGTACCCGGCAGATTAATATTTTCAGCTTTCCAGTTGAAGACAGACAGACCAAGACCGTAAAGTTTTATTATCTCTTCGATGTTCCCGGATATGGCCATGCCGATGTTTCAAAAGAGATGGCCCGGAACTGGGGTGATCTGCTGGATATGTTTTTTCGCATGTGCTCAGAAAAAATCCTTCTCTTAAATATTCAGGACGCGCGCCATCCACTGCAGGATTCCGACACCGCCTTTCACGATTACATCAAGGCGTTCGATCTTGAGACTTATCTGATGTTTAATAAGATCGATAAACTTAAAACGCAGAGCGAACGCTCAAGGCTCAAGGCCATCACTCCTGAAATTTATAAGAGTTTCAAATGGGTGAAGCAGATTCACTTTATCTCAGCAGAAAAAGGTGACGGACTAAAAGAGGTCGAAGCCGCCATGGTCACATTCCTTGACCGCATTCCGGAGTAATTCTTCAGGCTAATTTTGGCCGGGCATTCAAGATGAAGAAGGTAGGATGTTCAAGTGAGAACACCTTCCTCCAATTCCTTTTTATTCGCCACCGGCATTGAGAATTCCTACCCAACCATTAATGGTGGTCGCCGGCGGATTGATCAGATGGAAAAATCCGGTCACTACAAAAGATGGAAAGAGGATTTTGATCTCGTCGAGGACCTCGATATTTCATTTCTCCGCTATGGACCGCCGATTCATACGACCTGGCTGGGACATAAGAAATACGACTGGTCTTTCACGGACGAAGTTTACCGGGATCTCGCACGCCGGGATATTATTCCGATCACCGATCTCTGCCACTTCGGACTTCCCGATTGGCTGGGTAACTTTCAGAATCCGGATTTCCCACGACTCTTTTCGACTTACACTGCTGACTTCGCACGAAGGTATCCATGGGTTCAGCTCTATACACCGATAAACGAGATGTATATCTGCGCATTTTTTTCCGCCTACTACGGTTGGTGGAATGAACAAATGACCAGCGACTACGCATTTGTAACGGCACTAAAAAATATTGTGAAGGCGAATGTCCTAGCGATGTCAGCGATCCTGACCGAGAGACCTGATGCTATTTTTATTCCGTCGATTCACTCTGAATAAAAATAGCATC
>JBKJNQ010000207.1:0-3715 GCA_046593575.1 Bacteriovoracaceae bacterium | reverse complement strand
TATTTCTTTTTCACGTAATCGAGAACCTCGAGCATCATCACAGAATCTCCATGAGCGATGTCGATCGTGAAAATATCCACACCTGCATCCGCGAGCATGTCCGCTCTCATCATGCCTTCTTCCTTCACGCCGATAGATGCGGCAACTGGAAGACCGAGAGGGCGGATTTTTGCGATCATGTTTTTTACATCACGAACTTGCTCTTCCGGACTCATAAAACGGTGAAGAATTCCCATCCCTCCGAGTTCGGCCATCTTGATTGCCATCTCTGGACCGGTCACTGTGTCCATGTTGGCAGAGATGATGGGAGTTTTGAGTGTGAAATTTTTTGTGACTTTGGATTCGAGGTTGGGAGATCTGCGTGAGCTCATCTCGGAATGCTGAGGCATCAGGAGAACGTCATCGAAAGTGAGACCCTTTGAACGCTCAAGAATTTCCCGAGCTGAGAAAATTAATCCCATAGATAACCCCTCTACAAAATGTTTGGTGTACGCCCCATCATGCCAAAAACGTCTCACTCTGAGAACAGTTGTGATGGGGTCTAAGTGGTTGGAATAGAGGGATCCTGTTTACCAGGACCCGCCCATTTCGCGTATTTGAGTCTGAAATTGTGTCCGTTCAGCAGCGGGAAGGAAGTCGAGAAGATACTTCGTCATTTTCTTTTTATCAGCATCTCGAAGATGCTCCGATCCTCCCGGAGGCATGCGATCATCCCAGATTGCCAACATCGCAAACTGTGCTGTCCCAGCATTGAGACCAGAGTATTCGCCGTTTGAAGTCCGATTGATGTTGTGACCGGATTGAAAAGCAATTCCCCCACTCGTGTGCTCAGTATCGTGGCAACCACCACACTTATTCATGATGAGCTGTTCTGCAGTTGTCTCAACGGTTCTTGCGGGAGTTATGGCGTGAACAACGCGCTCTCTGGCGCGCTCGGCGGGACAAGATTGTTTCAGCTGAGCGGGACTGAAAGCGGTCATGGCAGCACTTGCGTGTTCGCGGACTGTTCCATGGGCGGCATTGGTGACGGCCGGGCCATTAAATTCATCAAACACAATCGGAGAATCGAGGAAGGCCTCTCTTCTCTGCGACCAGAAACGATCAACGAGAGCTATACACGCATCATGATCCATCGACGGGGGAAGAAGAAGTGAGTCGCGGTAGCGATCAGTCATGCTCGACTGATCACAGGCATTTTTCCAGAGGTAGGCAAGTGCCAAAGGAGCAAAGGCCTTATCTTTCAAAGTTCCGTTGTCACAGAAAGGATCAAGCATCATCGCCGGATCATAGACCTTGTTAGTACGGCCATTTCTCGGCTGGAAAACATCGAGATAATAATTAGTGTTGGAAATTGTTACGCCATCAATTGTTCTCGGTTCATTGTCCACGCTGATAGCAACCAGTGTTCCGTCTTTTCTGAAGCGAGGGTAATAAGTCCCGGTACTTTCCTCAGAGTGAACACCAAGTCTCTGTACACCTGTGACATTCCATTTTTCATTGTCTCTGTCGGGAGCTGTGACACTGAGATCCATCACGTATGTATCTTTGGTGATCCCCTTCCCGAGACCGGAGAACCACGTGACATTGGTTGAAGCGCGGTCCACGTGAAAAGCTATTCGTCTTGGATTGGCATTGAAATCAAAAGAAACTTTTCCGGTGGGAATTCCCAGATCCACCATCATCGGGCATGATCCCTCGAGATTAATCCGGTAAATCTGAGTAGAACGCGTAGTTGTGTTGAGAATGGAGACGTACTTCCCGTCCTGAGAAACCATCGGAGTATTTCCCTGGGGAATGTTCGAACAAAGAGTTCCACTTTTCTGGGTCGTGAGTGTTTTTCCGGTGTGATCAACGTCAGCGATAAAATACTCGAGATCGGCACTCGCATTCCCTTCTTTCACGTCACTCAGGTACATGTAGCTGGTTTTTTCATTCGTCTGCGAAAGAACACCAATAGATTGATAAGGAGACTGGGCGGAAGAGTCTCCCTTACCGACTGAAGATGGAGTAATGAAGGCTTCGCCCTTCTGCATGGCACTCTTCACTTCGCCAGCATCATAGAAAATCCCCGTGGGAATCGTCAGATACTTTCCATCCGGGGTGAAAACCGGATCATAGGATCCTGGGACCCTGATGCTCTTCGGTTTTCCGTCAACAACATCATCCATGTCGTAAATATTATTTCCCGAACTGATGACCCCGACGTAGCGGCCATTAGGGTCAGCACTGATAAAATAACTTGGCTGAACATCGAGCTGGAATCTTTTCACCGGGGGATTCACATCCATCCGGCAGAACTCCTGGGCACTCACTTGAAAAGCCGCGAGGCCAAGTAAGAAGAAGTATTTCACTTGAGTTCCTTCGCGTAATGTTTCACCAAGAGTGTTTTCGTCTCTCTTCCGGGTCTTGCCCAGCGGGAAAGATGTCCGTTTTTGAAAGCGAGAACAGAAGGATCATGAATGGTCATGCCTCTCATCACAAATTCAAGTGATGCGTGCATCTCGGTATCTTCCTTGATGATTTTTTTCTGAGCGAGGAGATCCGCCGTGAGCTTGGCATCTGACATCGGCGACATGACAATCTTCACCGGGACTTTCAGATCTCTCGCAGCTTCACGGATTTGTTTCATGCCTTCCACCGACCAGGGCATGTTAGCAGACCAGACATAGATAAGACCCTTTGGATTCTCATCCATGAACTTCTTCAGCGCCTCATCGGTAAACCGATTCTTAAGAGAGTACGTGGGCTTTGGAAACTGAACTTCCGTCTGCTCATCACAAGTTTTAGTGAAGGTAATTCTTTTCACGGCCATCGGCTTCACGAGTTCCATCGATACTTCTGAGTTCACAATATTGAGGCTCACCCACGCGCCAAACTCAAACGTTGGAGAATTAAGAATCACTCCGTTATTTTCTGCGTGGGAGAGATGCTTCGACCATTCCCCGGTAAACTTCCAGTCTTTCAGGGTTTCAGACACCTTCTTAAAGCAGCGGAGGTTCGAGATAATCTCGCTCTCACTCAGGGTAAAGATCGGCGTGTTGTAAGCGGCGAATACCGGTGTGGCGACCATCGACAGAAGTAGGAAAAATTTCATGGACGACCTTTCATAGCAAATTGCCGGGATAATTTTTCAATTTCGTTTTTTAAAATGAGCACGTCTTTTTCAAACTGATTTTTTTCAGAAGTTTTCATCGTCTCGAGAAGAACATCCGTTTTTTTATCCATGAGAAGCTTCAACTGGGAAACCATAATCGAAAGATCACGTTCAATCCGGATCGCCTGCTCATCCCTCGCCGCGAACGCGCAGCTTGAAAAGAAGGCCAGTAATACAAACAGCTTCAGGGAGTTTCTCACGGGAAAATTTTATCACTTCCTGAGAATAGATCCGGACAGGCAAAATCTGACCCCTCCTCTTGCTCCTTCGAAGATTCAGGTAGTTGTAAAGTCAGCATATAGGGGCTAAAATGGATTCATGAGTACAGAAACCATAGTCGGAGTTTTTCTTCCCCTAGCGCTTGCGATTATCATGCTGGGCTTCGGACTATCGCTCACGGTCGAAGATTTTAAGCGAGTGCTGAAATATCCCCGGAGTGTTTTCGTGGGACTATTTTGTCAGATGATTCTCCTTCCCCTCCTCGCCTTTTCTCTTTGCTACGCCTTTCATTTTCCGCCAACACTCTCAATCGGACTCATGATTCTTGCCGCCAGTCCCGGT
>JBKJNQ010000106.1:0-19393 GCA_046593575.1 Bacteriovoracaceae bacterium | reverse complement strand
CGTGGCTGCTGCTTCTTTCGGAATCGTCGGTGCTCTTCAGATGTGGATGGATACTTCAGGCGATAAGATCAATGTGATGTGGCAGTTCTTCCCGTACCTCGTTATCACGATGGCGGAAGTTATGATTTCGATCACAGGTCTCGAGTTCGCTTACACACAAGCTCCGAGAGCTATGAAATCTTCCGTTATGTCGATCTGGCTCCTCACAGTATTCTTCGGTAACCTGATCACGGCATACGTCTCTAAAGTTAACTTTTTCCCCATTGCTTCAACTGGGTACTTTATGTTCTTCGCCGCTCTCATGGCGCTCTTTGCTGGAATTTTCTGGTACATGGGTAAGAACTATAAAGTGAAGAACTACATGGAGAAGTGATTCTCTCTTAGATCTGCTTAAATAAAAAAAGGGCCGCGTAAGCGGCCCTTTTTATTTTAAATTTAAAGTTTGTCGTCTATGAACCACGAAGGATTAAAGAACCCCTCCGTGTATGTTGCGTCGGGCATTGGTCTCCAGATGGTGATGGTAGGGTCATAGGCCACACCGCTATCATCTCTTTCCATATCCAGGCGATCATCCCAATCCAAAATATCATTGAACTCATTTAAGCTGTCTGCGTCTGAAGTCACTTCCACAGTGTAAGGCACGTCTTGTCTCGCCTGTGGGGGAAGGAGATCGACATCAGAAAGTCTGGCAAATGAAGTGCTGGTGGCGGTCGTAGACAGGATGCGGTCCCAGTCACGGACAACCATTCTGATCCTGGCACGGATATCATAAGCATTATCCAGGCAGTAGAAAGTATAGAATGGGCTCGTTGAGCCGGACAGTCCCACAAAAGCTTCCGCCGCCAGAGGTTTGGCCTTGTAAGCGTTTCTGGTTTGCTCAGCAAGAATCATGGCATCAGTGACCAAAGTCGTTCCATCCATCCGCTTATTCTTACTGTAAAGGGACATCAACTCTGGGTTGTAATCGTATCGATGAGTCGGATCTCCCCATGAACTCATGTAGGAATTTGTCAGAGGCTTGGCACTATTACCGTATTCAATTTCCAGAGAGGCAAGGTCACGACGGTAGTTAGCATATTTGATGTTGCTACCATAGACGTTGAAATAATTGGCAAGAGTGATTGTTTTTGAGAATGGTGCCGAAACACTTCCCTTAGAAACTTCCATCACATTTGTGTATTTATTGGCACTGACATTTGTAATCGGGCCTTCGATACAATTGGCAACTTTACCGCCGCATTTCTTGGTACTAAGAGTGGTCGTTTTCGTTTGCGTATCATCAGCATTACCTAGAACAAGATCCGGTCCTGCGGCCCTAACATAAGCATTTTTAGTTATGGAAATTATCCCGATATCGCAAGAAGCCGGGTTATCGGCAGTCGGATAATTGAACCGGCAAAGGTCCTCTTCAGCAGTAACTGAGAAAGCAGTCAGGAGTGTGCTGTCATAATATTGATCGCAAGAAGCTGGAGCAGGAGCTCCGTGAGTGTTCAGAAAAGCATCATCAATTCCGGCACCGCATGTTGAAAGAGTCACAGACGCCGAAGAATCACCCGGCATTTTTCTGAAATAGGAAAACGGTGAATAGCCAATGTATGGACAGGTGTTGGCAGAGCTTTCAATTCCGTAAGAGAGACCATTGTAATAAAGAGATAATTCTTCTGCTTCCATAAAGCACGTAATATCGTTCGTGGCAGGATCATTTCTATAGGCATCACTTGAAAGTGCGCTGGCACTCGTGATTTCGCAATTTGCATTTACGTTAGCGAGACCAGACTTGTGGAGTTTGAAATTTAACAGAGTGTCGTTCGTGTTTGTTACCCTGAAGTAATATTCATCGGGTATAACTGCGGAGCCACCACCAGATGTCGTGGTCGAGCTGACTGAATTTCCGCTCTGGAGTTCAGGGGAAACTTTTTCGTTACAAGCGACTAGCGATAAAGCGAGTGCTATGAAAGATAGTTTCGAGAGAGTGTTCATATTCCAATCCTTAGGAAAGACCCATTTCACTTAACTCTTCGGTAAGGTGAAAAAGAAATTAAGAGTGCCTTTTTTGCTCCTCTTTTTTTCATGGTCAGGTTAGACTCATTCTAATGACCTTGATTTTACCAGTATCCAGACCATGACAGTCAGGAATAAAGCGATGACCGGGATTGCAAAACGATTTCAGCCACTTTCAGCTTTCTTCCAAATCTCCTTGATTATTCTCTTTTCCGTTTTATGCCCACAAGTATGGGCGGCCCAGGACGCAATCGTCATTGCTGAGAAGGCCGTGATCTACGCGGACAAAACCATGACCTCTCCAGTCGGGTTTATTCAGAAAGGTAAGCGCGTATCCGTCGGGGAAGTTCCCCGTAATAAGGCGCAGCTTTATCCCATCGTTGTTTCCGGAAAAGTTGCCTATATCCGCACCATTGATGTGAGTACCGAAATTGAAAGTCTCGACAGTAATCGTCTCGTGGCAGAAAGATTCTTACGTGTCGCTGAGAAGAAGATTGAGTCAGTCTATACTTTGAGTGCTTTTACTTACGCTACCCAGGTTTCTCTT
This sequence comes from Bacteriovoracaceae bacterium, assembly GCA_046593575.1. GTDB lineage: Bacteria > Bdellovibrionota > Bacteriovoracia > Bacteriovoracales > Bacteriovoracaceae > Peredibacter. Next base: position 16,845 of record JBKJNQ010000106.1, on the reverse strand, counting down.
TCTCAGAAAAATGACCAGCTCGAAGATAAAGATCCTTTTGTGTGGAATGGCTTTAACTTCAAAGGTGCCGTGAAGACTTCAAAGAACTGGGATTTTGGCGTGGTCCTTGGTTATGCTGAAGGCCAGGAGAGTAAGGAAACTTTCCGTATGATCGAAACCGGTATTGATTTGTCCTATCGGATCTTTAACGGTGATTATTTCGTCTTCAAATGGCAGAACCAAGCACTGGCCGTACCTTTTTCCAGTTACTCACTCGGAACAAAGTATCGCGTGAATGGTTACGGTTTTTCTGCAGGCTCGGGACTAGCGGCCAATGTGATCATGGGCAATCACTGGGGACTTGAGGTCTTCGGTGGATTTTACTACACAGGTCTTTATGGGTTTGATGTCCCACGGCCCTATAAAAGTATCACACCGACCTTCATTGGTAGTCGCCTGGGTCTGGGTGCGACCTATCAGTACTAATTTCTCAGAATCAATTCTTTGAGTTTTTCGAGATCAACCTTTCGGTTGTGACGATCGATCATGATTTTTTTTCCCTCAGCTGAGAGAAGCTTAAGGGTGAAGTATCCGCGGTTCTGAAATCCGGCTGATTCGGGTGTGTTCTTCATGCGTGCGATGTTGGGAGAGTCGATAAAGTTATCGATCACCAGCTGATCATTTTTTTCTAAAAGAAATTTTTCCGAGAATGCATTGATCCCAAAAATCCGATGCTCCAGACCAAGTTCATTTTTCTTTTTGGTGATCCGCTTCTCGTAAAAAAAGAAAGACAGGATGAAAACCGGAACGAGACCCACGAAAGTGAGAAGTGCATAGCCGAGAGTGGCATCCGTTTCGTCACCAAGAGAGATGAGTTTTAAGACCGGCTCCTTGATTGCCAGGAACATAAAAAACACCACAAGGACCGCGCAGAGGGCATAGATCCAGAAGATATAGGGAAGACCGTAGGTTTTGAGGATTAGGGTATCGTCTTTCTTTACGACGAAATCTGTTTCTTCTTCTGAGACGGGGAATACGTATAAAAGTCCCATGCTGATTCCTATTTTATGTGAGGGGAGAGGACATCCAGGATTTCCATTCGTGGATAAAGGAGATTCATCCACGTGGCAAACACCGGACCTCTCGCCAGTTTTTCTTCCCGGAAAATCTCCTGGTAGTAAACAGGAAGATCTTTCGGATCAACGGTCGGAGAAAGGTTCAGTTTTTTCTCAATCCGCATTCTGAGAAGAAGACCCTGATCTTTCATATTATCGTGAAGCTCAAGAGTATTGAGACGCTTATAGACATCAGCAAGCTCTTTGTTATTTCCGACGAAGCGAAAGTCCCACAGGCAAAGATAGAAACTGAAGATGTCCTTCCATCTCTTCATGGGCATGAGGGCAATCGCCATTTGAAGTTCATGGTAAGCGAGATCAATTTTTCCCTCATCAAATCTGGCCTGAGCGAGCGAGGCCCTTTTCCAGGCCTTCTCGAAAGTGCTGTGCGCTTTTTCTTTTTTCAGGACCTTTTTGTCATTCTGGTCGGCGAGAGAAAACCTGAGGATCTCGTCACTCTCTGTGAGTGCACCATTTCCGGTTTTCACATCGAGATGGCCTTTCGTGAGATTGACCTGAATCGCCCCCGTTGTAGATAGTGTGGCAGCTGGGTGAAGCCATTTCTTTTCCCGCTGGTCTTCAACATCGGTCAGGCGGTCGAGCATGTGTCGGGAATCCTGAACTTTGAGTTTTTCCCGAAGCCATTTCTCGCGCGACTCTGTGAATGCGAGATAGGACTCATTTCCATCGCCTTCTTTTTGAAGCGGAAGATTGGTGAAAAGAATATTGCTTCCGTCATTCAGGGCAAAGGACTCCCATTTCTGAGTGGGTCCTTCAATGTCACAGACTTCAGCTTTCCCATCACGATCGAGAATAAGAACTCCCCATTTTGTAATGGACTCTCTTTTCTTCAGTTCTTTTTTTATGTCAGAGGAAGTCTTGGACTCCATGAGTGAGTTGAAGACAATCTGGAAAATACTTTCCCCCTCACGGTGAAAAATTTTCCCAGGTTTGTGATGAACGGCGAGTGAGACGCCGGAGCCGTGGACCGCGTGAAAGAAAACCGGTGCCAGTCCCGGAGTAGAGAAATTCATAAGGGTCGGACGATTCTCACCCTGCCAGAGATATAAAACGGGATCTTCATCCAGAATTCCTGTGAGGGGAAAATCCACCAGGCGAGTATGACAGACTTCTTTTCCTTCGAGGTGAAAGAGACTGGTGCATCCGGGCAGGATCGCCTTGAGTTCAGGCCAGGTCTGTCCGTAATGGGCGGCGTGTTCAAAGAGTGAGAGGAAAGCGTGATAGCGGGAAGGCTCGATATTGAGGCCCTCACAGTACGACTGAACAACTGAAGTGAACGGCGATGGTGATTCTTTGGCGAGTCTCGCGCGGGCCCGAAGGAGGATGTCCTGGCCCTGGCGCAGAAGAAAGTTTTGAGAAAGGAGACGAGAGACTCTTGCTTCGAGAGCTAAAAAGGCGACCTTCTCGGAAATGCCGAGCTGATAAGCATTCTCTTTCAGATCGCCGATCAAGGGAACAATTCTAACCTTCATAATATGTAACCAATTTGTGGAGTTGATTTGCGAAGTCGAGCGGGAAGACCCGATTCTCAAGCTTATCTTTCATGCCCGCTTTGACCCTGATGTATATTTTTATCTTACCCGGAGGGTGAACGTCACTCATGTTCTTCAGCTGGTAAAACTTTGATAAGAAGCGAAAGTGCTGCTGATTAGTTAGCTTAAAGGATTCTTCTTTTTTAATGTTATTCCAGATGGTCCACGGATCATAGCGCCCGACGAGAACGGCCGCCAGAGTCAGATAAATGAGAGTGTCTGATTCAAATCCATCACCCACCAGGACGAGATCATCCGGAATGCCGGTCATGAGAAGAATGTTGACGATGTTATTAAGTTTATAGAAACCCTGAGACCGAAGATCCTTGGTCGAAAGATCACCCTCGAAAAAAGAAAAAATACTTCGATAATCTTTCAAGAAAATGTTTCCGGTAAAAATCTGGTGCTGGTAGAGCCAGTCCCGGATGGCGTTCTCATAAAAATGCGGAGAAGCGGAAACCACGAACGGCTGATAGCCTTCGTTTACCAGTGACTGAATCAGTTCAATCGATCCCGCGACCGGCGGAAAATATTGAATCGGATTTCGGAGCGAGGTGAAGAGCTCTTTCATGGTGGAGTAACGGGTATCCACGAGAGTCTTGTCAAAATCCGTGATCACAAGTTTTTTCGGAGTCAGGATTTTCGTTGGAATGAATGACCCGATCAGAAGATCAAGGCCCGGATGTGAGCGGGTTTCATAAAGCCGGAGCTTTACGACACTTTTATTTTCCGGCTGCGCGAATTTAAAATTAAAATTTCCAAAGCTATCAGAGTCAAAACTTCTGATCGCTGTTTCCTGATCATCATCGGTGAGGCCGATCACTTTCAGGCGAAATTCATTGGAAGATAGGAGACCCAAACCCTGGATCGGTCTGGTGGGAACGATGTCCTTCAGATTTTCCTGTAGCTCTTCCAAGACAGCGAAAGTTCCCTGTGAAGAATAGGTCATGGAGGCACGGATGTAGATGTACTCATCTGACTGAATGCCGGTGAAGTGAACAAGCTTGGGACGCCTCATAGCGATATTGTATCAATTCCCTTGCATGATCGGGAGCGAATTCCCTAGAATAAGTGCCATGTTACAGATGACACTGATCATAAAAGGAAAGGTTCAGAGAGTGGGTTTTCGCTACTCCGTAGCCGATTTCGTGCTTCAGGAAAAACTTCCGATTGTGGGTCACGTAAAAAACCTTCCTGATGGTTCAGTCGAAGTTATTGCACAGGGTGAACTCGAGGCCCTCAAGTGCCTTCATCGTTTCTGTACCAAAGGTCCCCCAAAAGCTGAGGTGAGAGAAGTCACTCAGGATCTGATTCAAATTACCAAACCGCAATTCTCGGAATTCTACGTCGCCAACGATTAAGCTTTTTTGATTTCGTAGGTCATTACGCCATTCTGATAGCTGGATTTGACCGATTTCGGATCAAGATGAATGCCTGTCTGAAGGCGAGTGGAGAGAGTTTCTATCTTACTGACCCGGCTTGAGTTCCCCAGATCATCTTTTTGAGTGTCGATGTAGCGGCGGTTAAAATTCACCACAGCTTCCTTACCATTGAGATTTAATTGAAGGTCCTGCTTCGAATGATCGGGGACATTCACTTTAATGCGGATTCCGGTCTCAGTCTGTTCAACCGTGGGCTTCAGTTCAACGAACTGGAAGAACGGATCTTCCACGCGACTCGCCTTAAAATCCACTTTCTTCGTGAGATCGGCCTCGAGACCTTTCACCACTTTGTCGTGAATTTGGTCGAGAGTTTTAAAATGCTCATTATGACGCTTGTAAGTATCGGAGTAGCGTTTCTCAAAAAACACTTCCTGGTCTTTCAGGTCGCCACGCTTGAGGGTATCGCGCTTTTCAACTTCCTCGGAGTGAAGTTTGGTGGCCGTCGCGATGTCGGTCTCATGCTTTTTATGAGTCGTCATGCGCTCTTTCTTGAAAGTCGTGTCCTGGGTGTTTTTAATCTTCTGATACTTCTCATCGTCTTTCTTGAAACGACCAACGAACTCATTATGTTGTTTATCGATTCGTTTCTGATTGAAGCTTGAGCGGTCGGAGTAGAGGTCGTTCATCTGTTCAGTATCGGCCTTCACACGTTCCTGGCCATCGAGATTGATTTTACGGCTGGCCTGGTTATAACGATCGACCATACTTTCGAGGTTTTCATTATGTTCGCCGGCAATGCGCTCGCGATCGTTGGTGAATTTACCCTGAATGTCGTGAGTTTCTTTTTGTTTGAAGTCGGCGAGTTCTTTGATTTCTTTTTCTGTCAGCTGTTTGGTCTCGTCGAGATTGCCTTTCATCTGTCTCAGGACACGTTCTTTTCTTTCATTCTCAGTAGTGATCTGAGAATCATGCTGGTCCTGAAGACTGACGAGATCAACGGAGTGAGATTTCCGGATCTGTCCCACGTTATCTGAATGAATCTCATTCATTTGTTTTACTTCGCGCTCGTGCTTACGGTTAACCGTATCGATGAGGCGTTGATGGGAAACTGCGATGTCTTTAATACCACCGCTCATGGATTTCCTTTGTCGTAAGGATGATCGCAGGGTGCAGTACCGCGGCCGGTATAGCCCGGACAAATCCAGGTACGAAGGAGATCGACACTCACGAGGTTTCCCCCATGATAGGCCTTGTAGTTAGTGGGAGACAAAATGGACACGATGTAACGGGCATCGGCCTTGGTGGCAGTCGCAAGAGGATCGCGGGATTTCACAATATACTGGTAGGCCCGGTACTCAGCATGAGCACTGAAACTGAACAGGATAGAGAAAAGAAATCCCTTCATCACTAATGGAGCTCCCTGATTTTATCGAGAGTACGGAATTCCACCATCTTCATGAAAGAGAGGATGAAATCCTTACGGTCTTCATATTTCAATGCCTGAATAGCGGTCTTTTTTCTTTCGATAGAGGAGTGACGCTCAATCTGCTTATATACGCGGTGAACAGTTTCCGCCGCTAGCGAGAAGGAGATTTTCTGAACGATCGCTTTATCAGCGAACGACTCATGAATCCAATCTTTATAAAACAATGGGAAATATCCGGTACTTCCTGCTTCGATCAACTGGTCCAGACCGGGAGCTTCAACTAACTTACGCATCACTTGGGATCTCCTTTTCTCCCTCCAATCTTACAGGGAAGTGATAAGATTCCTGAGAGGGTAGCTTTTGCCCCGGAGGAAATGTGATCGACGACGACAAATTCAATATTCCGGATGAAGTTCTTGAATGGTTAGGGTTAAAAAAATCAGAATACCTGTCGAAACTGATCGAGAATCAAACGTCAGATGACTTTGGTTTTGAGGAATTTCACCTCTTTGACCATAAGATCCAGGAGACGGTGGAATTTCCCGAGCGCTCGTTCGAGGAAACCCAGGATAGTTACCTCATCCGGACCTACTTCAAGACTTATTCCGATGCAAAAATGATCCATCATGTGGTGATCGGGACAATTTATGCGGATAAGGAAAACAAGGTCGAAGTTTTTCTTCCGATCCTTACGTTCGTCACGAGAAAAGAAGAATTGCTGGAAATTTTTAGTGTGGGCACGCCGATGGCAAAACCCACACTGAATTAATTATCTGAGATAGATGTCGAGGTAGTTGTTCGGATACTTCGTCTTAAAATAATTACATTTTGCGGCCCGGGCCTGGTTAGCGGCATTCACACAATTTGGGTCACTCGGATAAACTCTGCAGTAATTGCTCGATTGGATGTAGGCAACATATCCGTCCATACACGCGAAGTAATCCACCAGAAGGGCCTCCTTCATGATCGTTACGCCATTGATCGGATACTGCTGAAGGCCTGGACGGTTTTTATAGAGGTGACCCGAATAAACTTTTTCAGCTTCTGTGTAAGTACACTGAGGATTTCCGAGGTAAGTTGAGCTCCCGGAAGCGTCTTTGTATGTCGGAATGAAGCAAGTGCGGTTCGCAGAGTCTGAAGTAGAGGTCACGAACTTGATGGATGTTTCATCCTGTGAGCTCTTACAGATTCCGATTGAACCAAGATCAGCTGTGGAATTGCGATTCGTGAGATTACAGTTCTCAAAACCGGGAGTCGCAGTCGGTGCGGGTGTCCCACCAGTGGTTGTTCCGGTCGGTGTCGGTGTGAGATTCGTCCCGGTTGGTGCCTGAAGTGCATCTCCGTTTCCGGTCGAGGGAAAACGTGAGCGTGTCGGCGTATCACAGCCGATCAAGATCACCAAAAAAAGTACGCATGTGTATTTCATAAGCAGTCCTTTAAACTGACTAAGTCGTACAGCTTTTCGGCATTTAGAAATTTTTCATGAGTTTTCCTGAACCTACCGATGAAGGTGACATAAGAACCACTGTTTTTTTGAAGGCTTAGCATGCGCTGGTTGACCCTTCTTTTTATTGTCATCGGAATCTCGCTCGGATTGAGCGCGTGGAAGCTCTATACCTATCCATACTCTCTGTACTCACATTGGATGAACGGGTCCGGATGGAATCGTTACTACGAAATCAGTGATTATCGGCCCATACTTCTGACACCTGTTTCTCCTGAATCCATTCCTGAGTACAAAGAAGAATATCCCGAACTCTGGAAAGATTTCCCACTCAGAGGGACGATGCTTCCTCTGCCAGTTCGTCATCCATTCTTTGTCACGGTTCCGATTATGGAGTTTGATAAAGGGGCCAAGGGGCTTCAGGTCGGGATGTCATTCCTGGGTCCAGGGGGGAGAGAGAACTCCCGGATATATACACTTCAGACTGGTGTTCAGAATGACTATGCTTCGGGCCTTGAGCTTTTCAAACTGCCCTTTGTGAAAAATCGCATCAACAGAAAATCTCCAGACGAGCTCTGGAAAGATATTTTTACCAAGCCATTTGTGGTTCAGAAAAAACCCATCGATGACATGATCTATGAGCTCTACCTTCTTTATATCCGCTCGAAGATTCTGCCTAAAGAAACTATCCGCTACGGCATTCTCCCTACCGGCAACCGAGCGATTATTGAGCTTGAATCCAAGGATAAAGATTACATCATGGAGCTGGTGATGATCCTTGATCGCGGAAGCATTTATTCGTATGTCCTCCGAACACAAAAAAATAATCTGGAATCTCAAAAGCTCCGGTCAAAATTTCTCAATACGATTTCGTTTTCCCCGTCAGATTCTGCCATGGCCCGCATTCTCTACACAGAATTTAAGCAGCTCAATTTTTCCCGACAGGTGGATCAGGAAGGGATGCTTTATCTCTTCAGTGCCTGGTCTCAGGACACTGCGAACGTAGAACTCCTGAAAGAAATGATTTTTTATCTCGAGCGAGGCAGTAAATATCAGAAGCATCTTTCGACAATGTATAAATACGCTTACGCAAAATACGGTAAGACTTTTACCACGAGAGATATTTTCACCGAGGAAGATGATCCGGAGATTTCACTCCAGCGGAAAATTGAACTTGAGGCGATCGGAAAAGGTCAGCAGGCGACCAGAGAGAAAGTGAAGGACGAAGGTCCGGAGCTTACCCCTGATGAGCGCATGAATATGTATCTGAAGAAGGCCAAGGAATCGGTACCCGCGAAGAAAGATGAGATGATCATTCACTGATCTTAGCTATCAAACCGCGCAAATCCATCGATCAAAACCTGGGTAAGCGTTGGACGAAGAGCATTCACTTTTTCCGGAATGAGTTCCTTCGTGAGCTCGTCCATATAGACATCACGGTTAATCTCGATCTGAATGTTATTCGTCCGGAAGCGGTCTACGAACTCCGTGACGAATCCACCAACGTAAGGATCATTGAGCATCGCCTGATATCCAAGAATCTGAAAAACTTCCTTGAAAAATGCGATGAAGGCCGGCTCGCAGGTCAGACCCTTTCTGTCTGAAAGGCAGAAATGCGGACGCCAGGTTTTCTGATTCGGGTTCTGCTTCATGTGATAGGCAGTTGGTTTTGAAGGCATACTGTGAAGATCAATCATGGAAACTTTGCCGGTTTTTCTTTTTTCCAGGTCAACCAAAGCGGCCTTGAGAATTTCGTAATAAGGGCGGTGATAATCTTCAATAAATTTCTTTGTCACTTCAGGTGACGGATCTTTTACGACCAGTTTTTTACCCTGAGTATTGTCCTTCCAGAAAAGAACGCAATTATCTTCGGAGCGATTAAGATCCACGCAGATCCGGTGAATATGGGAAACAATAACAGCGACACCCGCGCGCTGAAGGGCCGGGATGTCGATCAGCTCATGGACCCGGAAGTCGACATCTTCCTTATAAGCGTTGATGTCCCCTGACAAATACTCCAGAAACTCTGGCGGAACGTTTTCTCCCGAGTGGGGAATTGAGAGAAGTCCACGGTAATGAGGGCCCATGGGGGAGTAAAAATCGAAGAGGGCATTCTTTTGGGGGTGCTCGAGACTAAACATATGAAAGTTTTACCATAATACGGGCGTCATCGTCCACGGGCCACTTTCCGAAGTGTTGGTTAATGGACTATAAAAGGCCATTCCTCAGAGGTAAGTTATGAAGTTTCCCGGCCGGCGCAACACCAAGCACTATTTCCCTGTAGAAGACAAACAACGGATGTCTTTTGACGATGAAATTTCCCGTCCTGGAAATGTCTACGTTGTCGGCATTGATCAGCTGCTCGTGGATATTGAAATTCCTGTAGAAGATGATTTTCTTATCAATCACAAATTTCCCAAGTCAGAATCATTCATCATCGATGATAAAGTTGCTGATGATATTTACTGGGATATGAAAAACCGTGGGCTCATCACCGGAGAGTTTCCGGGGGGAGCAGTCGGAAACACCCTTCATAATTTTTCTATCCTTTCTGATTGCCCGTCAGTCGCACTCGGAACTATCAATAAAAATATCGAGCTCGGTGACTACGCCTTTAAATACATCTGCAATACTTCTTCGAAAGTAAATCTCACTTATCTTCAGCCGTGTTCCCGCCCGATGGGACGGGCCTTGTGTTTTGTCTCACCTGATCGCGAGAGAACGTTCGCGATCTCGAAAGGCTGCATGAATGATCTTTCTCCGGAATACATTCCTCAGGAAGTGATCGAAAAATCTGCTGCCATCTTGATTTCTGCCTACACCCTTCGGGATAAAAAATCTCCCATTTTTCAGTCCACGATGCGCGCGATGGATATCGCTCGCGGAGCGGGAGTGCCCGTCGTCTTGAGTCTGGGGACGAGTGGTTTGGTGCAGGAAAATAAAGAGCTTCTGCTTGAGATTCTTCCGAAATATGTTTCTGTCGTCGCGATGAATGAAGCCGAAGCACTTGCCCTTACCGGAATCAGTGATCCACTGCTCGCGGCGGAAAATATTCTCGATCTTTGTGACATGATACTTCTTACCGTTGGTGCCCGCGGACTTTATATCGGTGCGGTCACGGATACGACTCATGGCCGCGAGACAGAAGATCCTCTTCACACAAAATCGATCGTTGACTACAACAAATGGGAATACTCGCGGGCGATGAGAAAGAATGCCTGCAAGAATCCCATCAAGTTCTACACTCACATCAATCCGTTCCGCGGGGGACCGATGATGATTAAAAATACCAATGGCGCCGGAGACGCGGCCCTGGCGGCCGTTCTTCACGACATCTCGGCCAATCTTTATCATCGTCAGAAAGTTCCGAATTCACCAAAGCACGTGACGGAGTTTCTCACGTATTCTTCGATCTCTCAGATCAGTAAATACGCTAACCGCGTTTCATTTGAAGTTCTCTCGCAGAATTCACCTCGACTTCTCCGGGGTCTTCCTGAAAAAGAGGACGGGCTTGAGGAAGCTTACTGGGCAAAATAGATGGCGCAAGGAGAGGCGAAGAAAGAGGCACTCTTTAATGAGGTCAAGGGCTCACTCTTTGAGTATCTGGTCGCCCGTGGCATCGCTGTCGAAAATAATGATGAACTGACTTTTCAGAAATCCCTCGATCCCAATTACCTCTCCGTACTGTCGCAACAAGATCGGATGGTCCGCCAGTTTTATCCGGAGATGCTGACGTTTCTTCTTCAGGTTTCAAAACTCACCATGAATGCTTTGAAAGACTATCTGGGAGTTTTGCCTGAGAAGCCGAGACTTCTGGGGAAATTTATTAACTCAGAACTTGGTCGAGATATCCAGGAAGCGGACCTTGCCGTTTTCGTCAGGGGCGTTGAGCGCTTTGTGAGTCTCAAGCTCAACAAGAAAAATGCTTACGTGAACACCAAAAGCGGCGGTATCAAAAGTTTCTTCACTCAGTATTTTCCTTACTCTGATCCCGCTATCCAGGAGAGTTTTAATCGCCTGGTGGAAATGGAATTTGAAGTCATGGCCCGCGAGCTGCATGCTTTTCATGACATGAGTTTTACCGGGAACTTTTCCGCGTGGGTGAAAAAAGGATTTTCTGAACTTCCCGGTGAACTCTCAACTGGGGAGCGGGAAATCCTGAAAAGCTACTACGCCCGGATTGCCCGGGATATGCACAGAATACTCAGCCTTCTTCAGAAACAGGACTCAGTGAAATTCCGCGAGGGTCTTTCCACACTCATGGGTTTTGGGAAAAAAGAACTTATTCAGGTTGTTTGTTTTCATGACATGAAGGCCGAAACTGAACCACTGGTCCATATTCACGAGCTGACACCTCAAGACATGAGCAAGGCGATACTTTTACCTTTTGGAACGATTTCTTCAGTGGAGCTGGATTGTGGGGGAGACCTGCTTCAGATACGGGTGAAGCCCATGAACAAGTTCACGACGACGGCGATCAAGATCAATTGCTCGGTGAAGTTTAAGCGGCCCAGTGACGCTTGAGCTTTTCAGCATCAAGCTTTTCAAAGACAAATTCAAAGCCATTTTTTTTCACTAAGTGATGGGCACAATCGAGCCACAGCGACGGCGCACCTGAAGAAAGGTAAACCATTTTTTCGTATGAAGTATTCATTAGTGCCGATTTGACGGTTTTTACAACGAAGGAAGGAAAGATTTCTTCTTCCATATCCACCAGGAGATTCGGCGTTGGTTCGAGAATCCCTTTCAGAAGACTGATCAGGAAGCATTCCCATGTCGAAGCGACAGCGGCCTTCTTATGGGGTTCTTTTACGAGAGTAATAAGGGCCTTCATGGTCGGGGCAGAATCGCGGACGAAATCTTCCCAGAGTTCATGCGCGGCCGAGAGCTGAAGATTCTCCCAGAGAGAAAGTTGGGGGATAAGGGATGAGTTTCCATGGACGAAAGAAAAGCCTGAGCTTTTTGAAACGGTCTTCGACAGCTGAAGGAGTTCCTTCAGGACCGGCGAGGTTTTCGGGGACACCCGTTCGTATACGTAGAGGCCAGGGATCATCTCTTTTTCCATCTTAAAGTTTCTCGGTGGAAACTTCTTAGAACCTTAAAAGAAACTGCCTTATAATAAGAGGCATGAATGGACCCAACAAATTAACGGAAACTTACTTGCCCGACAAAGCTGCTCGGAAAGAGAAAATTATCGTTGGACTATCGGGCGGGATGGATTCTCTGGTCTCGGCCTATCTTTTAAAAATCCAGCGTTACGACCTGATTGGAGTAACCATAGTTCCGGGTTGGGAAGAAATTCCCGGCAGCTCTTCCGCGCTTTTTTCCTGCTCTTTATCTGAGAAAAATCTTGAGACCATTTCTGCTTTTTGTCACCAGTTGGGAATCCCTCATCATGTGATCAGAATTTCTTCTGAATTTCGGGAAGCCGTCGTCGAAAGATGGATGGCCAGAAAGGCCGCCGGAGAATTACCGGACCAGTGCTGGATGTGCCACGAACTCCGTATGAGCTTTCTTCACAGTAAGATGAAAGAGCTTGGCGGAAAGAATCTGGCGACCGGTCATTTTGCCAAAATATACAGAAACGAGGCAGACTCGATCACGTATGTTCAGAGCTCCAATGACGAGACTCATGACCAGTCGGCCCTTCTTTCGAGACTTCCTCAGGATATTCTGAAAGACCTCATGCTTCCTCTTTCTGATTTACAGAAAAAGGAAGTCATTAAGCTTGCGGAAAATTTCGGGGTTCTGTCTTCGGAGCAAAAGATTGCTCCTTTTCAATGTTTTCCTGAGCAGCAGAACACCATCGAATATCTCGCGGCACGGATTCCGCCGAGGTTCCACAAACCCGGCGAGATGGTTTCTGAAACAGACGATCGTTTGCCAGAGCATGAAGGGGTTATTAAATTCCGCAGAGGATCTCAGCTTGGCGAGACGGCCGATCATAAACCATTATTTTTTGCAAAATATTCTACCAGTGACAGAAAAATCATCCTGAAAAATGAAAGCTGGTTTCTCCGGACAAAAATCGTTTTGAGGCATTGTGTGGTTCCAGCGGATTCACCATGGAAAATTCCTTTCCGCGCAGTCCTGGTGAAAGATGGAATTTCTTCTGAGGGATGGTTTTATCCGAAGACTTTAAATTCCTGCCTGGTGGAACTTGATACCCCGGTATCGCTCCTGGAAGGCGAGATCCTGAGTGTTTTGAAAAAGAAAGGAAAGAATTCCCGGATCATTCTCACGGGTACAGTTTGTTTTATAGATGAAGTACTAACGAAAGATGGGGAACCACATGTTCAGATTCATTACGACCGCGATTTTTAGTCTTTTTATTACGGGAGTTCATGCCCGTGCACCGGGAACATTTACGGCCGTCCGTACGGAGCTTGAAAAAGTTTCCCAGCGCGATCTCCTGAATCTCCTGAATAATTTTATCAAACCAACTCTCCCCTCAAGGATGGTGGGGCAACCGGGACATGAGTCCGCTCAGAAATTTATTGAGATCACTCTGCGTGAACTTGATCCGAAAAGTACTGGTACTGTCACCACCATGTCCTTTAAGCCGGATCTGGAAGAAGGGAAGAATTTTCACCAGCGCGACTTCGATCAAAAGGTTGAAGGAAAAATTCCCAAATCAAATCCCGAATACAATAAGTGGCTGCATTTCACGAGTTACCTGAAACGCCAGCTCGATGGTCTTCAGAATGTTGAGGCCCATAATATTGTCTGGGAGAAAACGGGACTTAATCCGAAGAAAATTCTCGTCATCACTGCTCACTACGACACGATCACGATCGATATGAAAACCATGACGATCAATACCAAAGCACCGATGCCGGGGGCCAATTACAACGCCACCGGTGTGGCGGTGGGGCTGGCCCTGGTGAAAGTTCTTTCTCAGGTGGATTTGAATTACACTGTGAGAATTGTTTTTCTCGACTGGCAGGGAATTGGATTCCTTGGTTCGTTTCACTACGCCAAGATTCTTGCGGAAGACAAAAATGCAGGAAAAGAAGTCATGGGTGTGATGAACCTTGAGATGCTCGGGCAGGATACGAGTTTTCTGGATAAGACAAAAAAGACCGGGAACATGGTTCTCTACGGAAGGCAGCTCGCCTCGGATGAGCGCTGGGCGGGATCCCTTCTTGAGAGGGGCCAGAAGATGGGAACGAAAATGAACTTTGAGCTCAAGGCGAATAATTTTGAGCAATCGGATACTTTCCGTTTCTGGGAGCAGGGAATCACAGCGGTGACATTTTCCCAGAACTGGGAAGATGATTTTAACCCTAAGTTCTACCAGACTTTTCAGGATACGGCGGAAGTACTTAACCATGAAACATTCTACGGGGCCTATAAGTTTATCGGCGGCGCCGTCATGGGGACACTCTTAGACATCACACGCTGATTTTGCTATATAGCTTCCATGCAAAAAACTGTTGTCGTCGGTATGTCCGGCGGAGTCGATTCATCTGTCGCCGCCTTGCTCTTAAAAGAGCAGGGGTACAAGGTCATCGGGCTCTTCATGAAGAACTGGGATGAGACGGACGTGGACGGTAATTGCCCTGCCGATGCTGACTATCAGGACGTTATCCGCGTTTGCGAAAAACTCGACATTCCTTATTACTCTGTGAATTTTGTCCAGGAATACTGGGATTCCGTTTTCCAGGAATTTCTCTCGGATTACCGGAAAGGTTTCACCCCGAATCCAGATGTCCTTTGTAACCGCGAAATCAAATTCAAAGTTTTTTATGAGAAGGCAAAACTTCTGGGAGCAGATTATCTCGCGACCGGGCACTACTGCCAGGTTCAGGATGGAAAACTTCTGAAGGGTGCTGATCTCAATAAGGATCAGACGTATTTTCTCTATGCCGTGAATAAAGAAGTTTTCAAGGATGTCCTGTTTCCAATTGGGCATCTTCCGAAACCAGAAGTGAGAGCACTTGCTTTAAAGCACGGGCTAGCGACAGCAACGAAAAAAGATTCGACCGGCATCTGTTTTATCGGTGAGAGAAACTTTAAAGATTTTCTTTCTCAGTATATCGTAAGCTCCCAGGGAAATTTCATTGATACCAACGGAAAAATTCTCGGAAAGCACGACGGCACCTGCTTCTATACACTCGGACAACGGAAAGGCATGGGCATCGGCGGCCCGGGAGCTGCGTGGTTTGTGGTCGCGAAAAATTTTGAGAAGAATGAAGTGGTCTTAGCTCAGGGTGATGATCATCCGGCGCTTTATGCTGATGGATTAGTGGCCGGTGAAATTAACTGGCTCGTAGATAATGTGCCGGAAGAATTTGAATGCAAGGCCAAGGTCCGCTATCGGCAAGTGGAACAAACTTGCAGAGTGAAGCGGATAGGGAACACTCTACGGGTAGAGTTTCACCAACCCCAACGTGCGATGACTCCACGACAATCAGTTGTTTTCTACGACGGTGATATTTGTCTCGGTGGGGGAATTATTGCTGAAATTGATCCGAACTACTTTGAGCGAGGGCTTCCTTTACCAAAGCTCCTTCCGGTTGAGGTCTAGACCTTTCTTTTCGGCCTCAGGTCTCTTCTTTGCTTCGAACCCCTGACAATCTCCAAGACCGGCCTGGGCCACAATGGCGGAAGGTTTGTCCTTACATTGGATCCCGAAACGACGGCATCCGTGGGGCGTTTTCTGATCCCAGGTGATGTAAAAGTGACGGCATTGCGAGCAGTTAGCTTTATCCATAGGACCATTCTAGAAAATCTCTTGAGGGAGTGCTATCCGGGTAGGATTTACCCTGTTCCCGGGGGGTTCCGTGTCACACATTGAGACGCTCTATAAGCTTTACATGCACCTTAGCAATATCAGTGAGCCCAACGGGATTCTAAGGCTTAATGAGGTTAACACACCAAGTCGGTATCAAAGTGCTACCGATTTTGGGGACAAAGTGACACCGCTTAGGTGGCACAACCGATGCAACAGTAGAAGCGAGTCCGGTAGATTGGACATAAAAAGGCGAGTATGAACGTTGATTTCGAAAAAGCTCAGATGAATGTGGTTCCGCTCTTCGGAAACATGACCACAGAATCGATTCCTGACCCGCTGGAGACTCTTCTCCTTGAGACAGAAATCATTCTCGCTGAGGAGAAGAAACTGGCCTCTCCGGTGTATCCGGTAGTGAGTGCTCAGCAGTTTCCGGATCAGTCGATGTTCGTTCTTGGTCAGCAGCTCAGTCACCTGAAAGAGAGTGTAAATCGGATCAAATTCTATATGCTGGACCTCGATGATTTACTTCCCAAGTAAAAAAAGCTCTCGACAATCCTGCCCTTAATCCCTTAAATTAATTCCACTTTGCCCGGGTGGTGAAATTGGTAGACACACCATCTTGAGGTGGTGGCGCCGCAAGGTTTGCTGGTTCGAGTCCAGTCCCGGGCACCAAATAGCAAGCTCTGCGAACCAAAATTCGTAGAGTGATTAAAACCCCGACTTCGGTCGGGGTTTTTTATTTTAAACGCACTTTCAAAGTGTTGCTGATCTAGGTTCCAATAAATCTTCATCGAATCAATTCCGATCTCTATGCGATGAATGAATTTCTGAAGGATGCTTCGCTTAATATTGAAGTCTGGATTATCTAATAAGGTCTTCTTCGCAATTTCTGCAAACTGCTCAAACGATTCAATACTCACCAGTCGCTCAGAAAGATTGATCTCCTTCACCTTTAATAGCCGTTCCTCTACATCTTTTTTGGCAACTTCAAGTTTCTCCATTTGCTTGAACAGCGGTACAGCTGAAACGGTTGCAGGCAGCATAGCAATTCTTTCTGCTAAAGCATCAAGTTGGGAGTTAAGACCATAAGACTTTGCCTTGAGCTTTTCGCTTTCAGTATTCTCGTCGTTGTTAGAATGAAGTTTCTTGACTCTGTTTTGTAGCTCTACCAGAACTTCTCTGCTCTCTAGTAACTTGCGAAGCTCCGTC
>JBKJNQ010000134.1:0-6755 GCA_046593575.1 Bacteriovoracaceae bacterium | reverse complement strand
TATAAAGAGAGTCAGATCCAGTTCTGGCAACTTCACGAGAAGAAATTTGAGAATCTTCTTCTGGCAAGTTTTGAGGGTGTGATCAGTGGCGATCGCGTGCTCTTCTTCTCGCATCTTCCGGTGGAGGTTCCCTTTACGGTGAATTCCCCGTATCCGCTCTTGCGAAAAACTCAGATCACCCCGGTGAAGCGTCCCGTGTCCCCCTTTCCAGCAACTTCGCTCACATTTCTTGCTGATGAAGATGACCTGGGTGGGGAAGATCCGTACCGCGTTTTATTTACCCAAGATGGGGAAATGACCGCTTACGAATGGCCGTACCCGGAGTTACCTGGTTCGAAACCGAATTTTTATAAGGAAGGAACGCAAAAGTCCTTTGAGAAAGACGCCCAAACCCTGCCCTTTGAAATTCGTGACTGGCAGTTTGGTGGCATCCAGAATGTGACTCTCGATATGCGTGCCCTTCGGGAGCAGCGTAAAACTGAGGCAGCGATTCTCACCAGGCTCCCCTTGCAGATAGGTCTAGCGGGATCAGTTATCGAGGGGTTCGAGTACTGGGGCCCATTTCGGTACAAATCTTTCGGGCTTCTGGCCGTTTCCTACGGGATTGAAGGCCTGTGAGGTATAATATAGTCATGAAACGGATGGGACAGCTGGGGCAGACATCGGTTGAATACATGCTCATGATTGCGGTGGCCGTCTCGATCTGCATCCTTTTTCAGAACAAGTTCAAATCCTACTTTCTCACTAGTCCCAATAGTTTCATCGCCAGATCGCTTGCTGAGTACAGGTTCAAACTTAGTGGCAAAAAGAACGGTCGCCCTTACAAAACGTTTCCCGTAGTTGTCCCCGGGCGTAGATTCCGTTAGTTAACTCTTACAAATACCTCATTTCACATTTTGTAATCTTTTCCCACCTCTTGAGTTTCGCTTTATCACTGCGCGTTGTGTGTGTATATTCCGGCCGATCAATTTAAGCATTGTCCTTTTTGAGGAGGAACCATGAACTCTAAAACTCTATTGGCGTTAGCTCTGGCGATGTCATTCGCAACTGCCTACGCACAGTCGGAAGATCAGGTCCTGAATTCAGACCCGATCGACGTTGATGGCTATCTGAAAGAAAAGAATGTGACTGACCACGAGCTTGAGACCATCCGCTCGGAAATCAGAAAGCAGAAGAACGAAGTCGGCCTGAATAAGGAAAAGACTAAGGGCTTTAAGGAACTCTCAAAAACTACTGAGAAACTCTCTGAGACGACTGAAGAGTATATCGATGAAAAGAAAAATACTCAGAAGGAAATTGCTGAGTACAACAAGAAGATCAAATGTCTGATGGAAGAGCATCCAGCTGCGGATTGCGATAAGTATGTACGCAATCGCCGGGAAGAAGTTGTTCAGGAAGTTCAGGTCGCTGCGGCCGCTCCGGTTGTTTCAACAGCTGAAGTATCTCCCATCAACGATGGCCCACTCAAGCCCTTCGAGCAGCTGAAACTCGCTCTTACTGGTGGAGTAACGAATTACGCTGGTGATACTGAAACACTTCGCGCTGATAACCTTGGTCTTCGTGCGGAATCAAATATCACTGACCGTTTCTCGATGAACGTTGGTTTCGGTTACACAACTTTTCAGACGGAAGACTTTGCAAACAATACTTTTGGTAACCAGGGTTATTCACCCTTCTACTACCAGCAGTAC
This sequence comes from Bacteriovoracaceae bacterium, assembly GCA_046593575.1. Taxonomy (GTDB): domain Bacteria; phylum Bdellovibrionota; class Bacteriovoracia; order Bacteriovoracales; family Bacteriovoracaceae; genus Peredibacter. Next base: position 5,064 of record JBKJNQ010000134.1, on the reverse strand, counting down.
GGACAGAAAGGTCGCGATATCTCTTATAAGAACTACGGTTTTGATATCGGTGGTAAGTTCTTTATTGCCCGCACTGAGCGCTTCAAGCCCTTCATCGGGATGAGCATGGGCTACAACATGGCGAGCTTGAACTATCTGAAGAACGATAGCTTCAATGCTAACCCTTACGGTTATAATGCTCAGTTCGGTAACGAACAGTACAAGACAAGCTTTGCTAACCTTGGTCTCTCACTTGGTACAGAAATCCTCTTTACCCGCTCGGTAGGGATGATTGTTCAGGGTTCATATTCACGCGGTCTTGGTTCAAGCCTTTCTTCTGATTCTTCGAAGAACGTCTCGAACAACCCGGATCAGAAGCGTCTGAACCAGCTCGCTGATGAAGTGATCAACGCCAACGCTCTGTCGATCACGGCCGGTCTGATGGTTATCTTTTAAGAATTTCCGAATAGTTTTTCTGAGAAGGCTCCCGAATGGGGGCCTTTTTTTATGTAAAAATTACAAGTTTCTCCCCCTGATCTTAGGCCTTGTTAGACTTTGAGGATGCTTCAATTCCTTTTATTCATTTTTGCCTTTCAGGCATTCAGTTGCCCGGTGTCCCCGGAAAGTCTCGCGCGTTTCAAAAATCTGCCGCATACCAAATCGATGGTTGTGAGTGAGTTTACTGAAGGCGAATTCAAGGATCTCATCGCGCGCGTGCGGAAAATTTATGATCCGGTTTATGCCGCCCAGGGAAAATCCGTTGAGGTTCTTCTTTATTGGGATGTGAACGAGGGCAATGCCATGACCTCGCAATCGAAAGATGGAAAGACCGTGTACTTTCTTTTTTCCGGCGGACTCCTTCGCGGAAAATATATGAGCAAGGATTCTTTTCTGTTCGCTGCTTGCCATGAAATGGGTCATCAGCTCGGAGGGTTTCCGAAAGAAAAACAAATGCCCTGGTCTTCGACGGAAGGTGAGGCCGATTATTTTGCGAACTTAAAGTGCATGAAAGAAGTTCTGAAAGGTGATCCGGAAAACGTTAAGGCCCTTGAGCTCAACGTTCCGGGAAATATCCGCCGCCGTTGCCGGAAAACTTATGCTGATGATGACAGCTTTCATATTTGTTTGAGATCGACGATGGCCGCTGAAGGTGCTTATAAATTTCTTCAGTCAAAAGAAAGAAACTGGGCGGATGCTGATGAGAGTTTGTTTAATCAGATTTTGATTCCGGTGGAAGACACACTCATGCGCTATCCACCCATTCCTTGTCGTGCGGAGACGGCGTACCGGGGTGCAATTTGTGAGAAAAATTCTGACTTAAGCGATACCGATGAAACCGCTGGTGTTTGCCATAAGAAAAATGGTGACCGCTTAGGCATGAGACCGAATTGCTGGTTTAAGGATGGCGTTTTGTGATGAGAATTCTTCTTATCTTTCTCCTTCTGATGAATACGACTTTCGCGTGTCCGGTTGAGCCGCATGAATTTGTGATTGCCCGCTTTAAGGCGCTGACGACGGATCCTTTGCCTTCGGCATCTGGTTTGACCGAGCAGGATTTTACCGAAGTGTTAGGGCGAGTTCGTGATCATTACGCCAAGGTCTTCGGCGACCTGGGGCTTGAAGTGAATTTCAACATAGACTGGAACAATGAATGGTTCAATGCTCAGACAGGTTGGTCTGATGCGAAGACAGTGCGCTTCTTTTTTGCGGGTGCGCTTGCTCGTGGGCGCTACATGACCCGCGACGGACTTTTGTATGTTGGCTGTCACGAAATTGGCCATCACTTTGGCGGACTTCCGAAAAAAGAAGGGAAGTGGTCGACGTCGGAGGGAGGGGCGGATTATTTTGCAGCTCTTAAATGTATGCGCGATATTTTGAAAGGAGATGTGGGCAATGCTGCGGCAGAAGCTTTTGATCTTCCCGCTGGTGTGAAGAGTAAGTGCCGCGAAGTTTATGCCGACGAAGATGAATATCATTTGTGTTTGCGGACGGCGAAGGCGGGAGAAGATATTGCGAAATCGTTTCAGTTTAAGAATTCAAAAGCTGAGCAAGCGGAGACGATGTTTTTCAGACCGCTTCCGGTAGTGGAAGTGACGAATACGAACTACCCGCCGAATGCCTGCCGCGCGGAAACTGCGTTTCAGGGAGCGATCTGTAATAAGGGCCCGGAATTTCCGATGAGTTTCGCTAATGAGTATGAGGGATATTGCCATGAGAAGAATGGCGATACTTTCGGGATGAGGCCCAAGTGTTGGTTTAGGCCGTCGTTCGAGTAACGCAAGGCTTCGACGGCGGCGTAAAATAGTATTTGACATTTCCGTATGTTTTACGTATCTATTGATTCATGAAATTGAATCATCTTACTGACGAAACACTTCTTAAAGACACCAACAATCTCGTCGAGAAAGAGCGTCTCCTCAATTGTCAGATTCTTTGGCATTTAAAAGAAATTGATCGGCGAAAACTTTTTGTTGAGCTCAAGTGCGGTAGTCTCTTTGATTATTGTGTGAAAATTCTGAAGTATTCCGAGGGGCAAGCCTCCCGGAGAGTTTCAGGGGCCCGTCTCCTGAAAGATCTTCCCGAAGTCTCCATTCAAATTGAAAATGGCTCACTCAACCTTACGCAATTAAACCAGGCGAACTTCTTTTTCAGAGATGAAAAGATTTCCAAACCCGCAGAGAAAGCTGCGATTCTTAAAAAAATCGAAAATAGATCAACCAGAGAAACCGAAAGGATTCTCCATGAAAACCGCAAAGAAGCTGTTTCCCGAAATGTATTTCTTGTGGTGAAGGAAGAAACAAAGAAAAAACTCGATAAGGTTCGTGATCTGAAGGCCCACACTTGTCCGGATAATGATTCTTTGATCACCAAAATGTGCGACGAAGTGACAAAGATCTGGGATCCAACTCTAATTAAGAGAATGTCGCATGGTTCGACCGAAGGGCGCTTCATTCCTAAGATGATTGAGGCCCAGGTCTGGCAAAGAGACCGCGGAGTGTGCACGAAGTGCCAATCGACCTACGCCCTGGAGCTGGATCACATCAAACCCTTTGCTGTAGGAGGGAAAAGTACCGTCGAGAATCTCAGACTTCTGTGCCGCGCCTGCAATCAAAGGCAAAGGGTGACTTACTTTCAAAATACTATTCCCGACAGAAATGCTTTTCAGTTAAAAAGACCGGACGGGTAGACTAAAATAATTCCTGAACTCACCAACAAGGATTGTTATGAAACCCGTCTATCTCGTCGATGGAAAACGCACCCCCAATGTGAAATCTGGTGCTGACCTGAAAGAAATCGCTGCTCCCTATCTGGGACATTATCTTATCCGCCATCTCGTGGATAAATTCGGCATTCCTTATGATGCTGTCGATGAAGTGATTGTGGGGAATACGGGAAATCCGCCGAAGTATCCAAACGTGGGTCGCGTGATTGCACTTGAAGCAGGACTTCATAAAAAAACGTCCGGATATTCTGTGCACAGAAACTGTGCCTCGGGAATGGAAGCGCTTTCGCAGGCGTATGTGAAAATTGCTCTGGGTAGAAACGATATTATTTTTGCCGGTGGTGTGGAGAACATGTCTCAGATGCCACTTCTTTATAACAAAGAGATGACGGAATTTTTCATCAACATGATGAAAGCAAAATCAACGGGACAAAAATTAGCGACTCTCTCGACGTTTCGTCCGAACTACCTCACACCAGTGATCGCCATTGAGCAGGGCCTCACGGATCCTTTCTGTGGAAGGAATATGGGACAGACGGCGGAAACTCTCGCCAGAGAATTTGGACTTACGCGATTGATGCAGGATGAGTTCGCGGATCGCTCGCATCACCTGGCGATATCGGCGACGAAGGAAGGAAAGTTTCGCGATGAGATTCTTCCCATCATGGCTGGAGACAAGCTAGATAAAATGATCGCTGAAGATATTGGTCCTCGGGCAGATTCATCTGTGGAGAGACTCGGGAAACTCAAGCCGTACTTTGAAAAAGAAACGGGAACAGTGACTGTGGGGAATGCTTGTCCGATCACAGACGGTGGATCGATGTGGCTTCTGGCCTCTGAAGAGGCCGTGAAAAAATATAAACTAGAACCCATGGCACGCATGGTGGATTTCCACTTCCATGGTCTGGAGCCGGAGAGAATGGGACTTGGTCCCGTGATGGCCTCTCATGGGGTACTGAAACGCGCGGGTCTCACGATGGATCAGATGGATCTGGTGGAACTCAATGAAGCGTTTGCGGCCCAGGTTCTGGGGTGTCTCAAGGTGATGAAAGATAAGAATCTTTCCGCGAAGTGGGGAATTGATGAAGTGATCGGAGAAATTCCGCTTGAGAAGCTCAACGTGAATGGCGGAGGGATTGCTCTCGGTCATCCGGTGGGATCAACTGGCTCACGTTTGGTTGTGACACTTGCGCATGAGCTTAAGCGTCGCCGGAAAAAATATGGTCTCGCGACTCTTTGTATTGGTGGCGGCCAGGGTGGCGCTGTGATCATTGAAAACTTAAAGGTGTGATATGAACTTTCAAATTTTGACGTACGAAGAAAGAGATAACCTCATCTGGATTGGCTTCGGAAAACACGAGAAGAAGTCGATGACGACTTTTACCCGTGAGACACTGGAAGAAATGAAGGGAGCGATCGAGGCGGTCAAGGCGAATAAAACGGCCAAGGGACTCGTGTTTTTTTCCCACAAGCCGGGAGTGTTCTTAGCGGGGGTTGATATCTCCGTCATCAATTCTCTTAAGACTGAATCAGAAGCTTTAAGAGCGCTCGATGAAGCGCATTCGATGTTCAACGCGATCGATGATCTCAAGATGCCAACCGTGGCGTTAGTAGATGGCGTTTGTCTCGGTGGCGGGCTGGAGCTCGCTCTTTCGTGTAAAAAGATTTTTGTTTCGGATAATCCCAAGACTGCTTTGGGACTTCCGGAAGTGATGCTCGGAGTTCTTCCGGGCTTCGGCGGAACTTATAGGCTTCCGAGAAAAGTGGGTCTCACGACTTCGCTTGATATGATCCTGACCGGAAGGCAGATCAAGGGTAAGAATGCCTATAAGATGGGACTGGCCGATGCCATTTTACCGACG
>JBKJNQ010000072.1:0-15095 GCA_046593575.1 Bacteriovoracaceae bacterium | reverse complement strand
TCTGAGCCACAATCAAACTCTCCAAGTATTATTTTTAAGTAAACTAGAAGTTTATTCGAAATAGCTCTAATTAAAATTCCTGTTACAGAATTTTGTTCAAGTTGCGATTTAAACCATATTGCTATGGCCGTCTTTCTACAGTTCTTACGAACTGCCTAAATCTTACGAAAGACTCGGCAATTGAACGTTTGATACTTTCTCATCTCATCTTGAATCCCGAAGGACTCAAAATTTTAAATATTATTCGAATTTCAAAGAGCAAAAAATCCGGCTTGAGTAGAGACTCATGCTAAAAACTACTTAATTCGTTCGGAAGTGTTTTGGGAGATTAAGAGATCTCCTTAAAACCGTCAAGAGATTTTAGATTTGAATTTAAAAAAAATATTCATCTAAAAATCACTCTAAACAACGAACTATTAAGACCTTAAGTAAAACCCCGCCTTTTCAAGCGTTTGGATGACATTTTGCTCAAGAGTTTTAATTGTTTCAGGGGTTAACGTCTTCTCTGAGTCTTCGAATACAGTTCTCACTGTTACGGCCTTTTTTAGATCATCGATCATAAAAACAGAAACGATGCTCTTACTTTTCACTTCCTTCACCTTAAGGGCATTCAGGGCCGTAACTGCACCAGCAGCAGCTGCTGTTTTTTCCATCACAACCGTGACGTCGAAAGACGAAGAAGGAAATTTAGGAATTGGCTGATACTTCGTTTTATCTTTTTGCTCACGAGACTCAAGATCAGTGATGTCGATGACAGCAAGTGAAAGATGACCTTTCATTTTATAATTTTTGAGCACAAGCGGATGCACAGTAAGGAGTGCGCCGGTGAATTTACCCATGATCTGAAGGTTCACAAACTCATGAGGATGAATTCCCGCCCATCCTTTAGGGAGCACAGTACTTGGGAATTTCTCATTGGCCTCAGCAAAGTTGAAAGAAACATTGAGCGCAGAGAGAAGTTTTTCAACGGCACTTTCCAGTTCTACAAAGCGAGTCGCTTCCCTCGAATACATCGTGATCACCAGGTGAGTTCTCTCCTTCTCATAATCCAGATAAGAGCGACCAATTTCAAAGAATGAAAAGGCATCAAAGTTCTTTTGGTTAACAGAAGCTTTTTCAATGGCAGAAGGAATGATGGACGGACGCATACGGTCCTGCTCAACCGAGAGAGCATTCACGAGGACAAGCTTCTCGGAAAGATCAGGCCACAAGGATTTTTCCAGAAGATCTTTTCCGACCAATGGATAAGTCATGATTTCGAGTGAACGGGTATTGTTCACGAGGAAATCCTGGATCTTTCTGTGAAATTGTTTTGAGGCCGTTAGGCGAACCGGTCTCACTGGCAGCATAGGCGATACCGCAGGAATATTATCGTAACCGATCATTCGTCCAATTTCTTCAATCAGATCGGCCTTGCAGCTGATGTCTTTCGTCGTTCTGTAAGTGGGAACAGAAACGTTGAATACACCGTCTTTTAGATTCACTTTGAAGTCGAGACTTTCAAAGATTGATTTGATCCGTGAATCTCCGACACCGTAACCGAGAGCAGTGATGATTTCTTTATGAGAAATATTTAGGTTAACGACCTGAGAGAGCTTATCTGTTTTCACAAATTTTTCTGGCGCACCAATGATCTTCGCTTCCGGGAAGTGCTCTTTGATCATTTCCGCCAGACGAAGGAGGGTTCGGTAGCACATGTTACTGTCGAGGGTCTTCTCATAACGTTGAGAAGAATCCGTTCTTAGACCGAGGCGCACGGAAGTTTTTCTCACTTCCGGAGCTTCCCAGTTGGCAACTTCGAGGAAGAGTTTTGAAGTTGTTTCAGTGACACCACTTTCAAGTCCACCCATGAGTCCTGCGAGGACGAGTGGACGTTCTGTGTCGGCAATAATGGTATCGTGAGCGACAAGATCGCGATCAGAATCGTCCAGAGTCTTGAACTTCATATCAAGGCCCGCGCGCTTGATAACAACTTTACCGCCATGGATTTTTTCGCGATCAAAGATATGGTTCGGCATGCCGAGCTCAACCATGACGTAGTTACTGATATCCACGATGAGATTGATGGAGCGAAGACCAACTGTTTCCAGGCGGTTTTTGATGAAATCCGGTGTGGGCTTCATCTTGATCCCGTCGATAGAAAGCCCGTAGTAAGCGAGGCACGAGGAATCCTCGTTCACTTCAATTTTAACGGGAGAAGCGTCTTTGGTGAATTGAGCTTCCCATTTCTTTTCCCATTCAGGGGTAAAACGATTTTTGAGAGGCTTGTTATGGGCGGCCGAAAACTCCCGCGCGAGCCCCAGATATCCCCACAGATCTGGTCTGTGAGTCAGGGATTTATTATCAACATCCAGAATCACATCAGAATCCATCTTGAGATAATCAGGAAGTGACATGCCAGAGACTGCATCTGAAGAGAGTTCCATGAGTCCGGCCTTCCCGTCACCGAGACCTAACTCTGTCTCAGAACAAAGCATTCCATCAGAGAGAATGCCGCGGATTTTTTTCGGTTCCAGTGTCATACCATTCGGAAGGGTCGTTCCGATTGAGGCATAGGGAACTTTGAGTCCTGGGCGTACATTAGGCGCGCCACAGACAACTTCTTTCGTTGTGCCGTTCCCAATATCGAAAGTCACAAGATTCAGTTTGTCTGAATCAGGGTGAGGTTTCAGAGATTTGATCTCAACCACCTTCACGGCACGTAGACTCTCACCTTTGACGATCACATCTTCCACTTCGGCAGTGGCAAGAGTGAATCTTGAGGCGAGCTCCTTCGGAGGCATATCCGGAATTTCTACGAAGTCTTTGATCCAGTTAAGTGAAATAAGCATATGTGTCCTAGAAAGATTTAAATTGTGAGTTAAAACGAAGATCAGCTCCATGGAGATGACGGATATCATCGATTCCATATCTCATCATCACCAGACGATCGAGACCAAGACCAAAGGCAAAGCCGCTATGTTTCTCAGGATCGATGCCACCATGACGAAGAACATTCGGGTGAACCATCCCACACGGAAGAAGCTCGACCCAACCAACCTGCTTACAAACCGAGCAGCCTTTACCACCGCAAATGAGACATTTGATATCGAGCTCAAAGCCAGGCTCAACAAATGGGAAAAACCCCGGACGAAGGCGGACTTCAACTTCGCGTTTAAAAATTTCTGTGAGAAGTGTTTTCATGAAATAAATCAGGTTTCCGACGGAAACATTCTCTCCCACCATCATGCCCTCCAGTTGATGGAAAACCATTTCATGGGAAGCGTCAGTCCTCTCACAACGGAAAACTTTCCCGGGTCCAACGAACCGAAAGGGAGGTTTTCTGGTCTTCATTCCGCGAACCTGAATCGTTGATGTGTGAGTTCTCAGTAGATGCTTTTTATCAGCGAACCAGAAAGTATCCTGCATGTCGCGGGCCGGGTGAGTATCAGGGATATTGAGGGCCTCGAAATTATGATAATCGTCTTCGATATGAGGGCCATCAAGCACTTCAAATCCCATCGAGATAAAAATATCTTCGATTTCTTTTTGAATGATCGTGACCGGGTGAAGACCTGCTGCCTGAAGTCCCTTGTCGAGTACTGAATCTGTAAGTGAGATGTCGATTTTATCTTTAGCAAGGTTAGCGTTAATTTCCTGAACTTCAAGTTCAAGCATTCTTTTTGCGACGAGCTCTTCGATGGCATTTTTAACTTCATTGGCCTTGGCACCAATGGTTTTTCTTTCATCGGGTGTAGCGTCCTTCAGATTTTTCATCACATCAGAAAGGGGGCCCTGCTTTCCGATATATTTCGCCTTGAGGTTCAGAAGATCAGCAACCTTCTGAATTCCTGCCAGTTCATTCGTAAAGTCCTGAATAAGAGTATTGAGCACCTGCATAGCTATCCCTTGAAAATTTAGGGAAAAGGTTATCAGGGGTATTACGTCATGGGAAGAAAAGATGCGAGGAGTCGCTTCCGCGCACTCATGAGGAAGTCCATTTTTTCCTGATCCTGATAATCCGGGTAAGTCCAGGGCATCGAATGAAACTTCCCATTCTTAAATTCAAAAGTCAGGTCAGCGAAAATATCTTCATCAATGAAGATTCGGTGGGAATAATTCTTAGTCGTAGCGAGGATAAAATTCTCAAGGGACAACATGCCTGTATCGATGTTCACCATGCGTCGTCCATCTACAGCGAACAGATTCTCCCAACCCATAGAAAGAATCTTGGAATTTAAAAGTTCGCTTCGGGGAAATGTTTTTGAAGTAATCGCCAGAAAGCGGCCCAGGCCTTCGCCCATTTCTTTAGCGTAGTAAGTGATCAGGGGATTTATTTTTGGAAAGATAAATTCAGAAGGCCCATAACTCTTTTCCCAAAGGGATTTTAATTCTGATTCAGAATGAAGGTCAGACCTGTAAAGAAAACTCGCAAAGAGAAGTGCGGGTTGAGTGGAAAGAGTCTTGAGCATTACTTCATAATTTTACGAAGATTCAGGAAATACTCTTTCAGTTCATCAAGTGAGCAAAGAGCAGTTCCCCGTTTTCTCACAACAACTCCGGCGGCACAGTTTCCAACCCAAGCGGCCTCTTCAAGGGTTGCCCCGGAAAGAAGAGCAGATGTAATAGCAGCAATGGCAGTATCACCGGCACCTGAGACATCGAAGACTTCATTGGCAGCAGTGGGAATAATCCTAAGTTTTCCGTCGAGTTTTGTATCAAGCATCGCCATCCCATCCGGGCCAAGTGTGATGATCACTTTTTCCAGGCCGAGTTTATCAGCGAGAACCTGCGCGATGGTTTCAAGTTTTCTTTCTTTAAAATAGCCCAGGGCCTCTACCATCATGTGCGACTCTACGCGATTTGGCTTGAGAAGGGTCGCTCCCTTATACCAGTGGGGCGGAGTCGACCGAGAAGGATCAACAGCGATGAGAAGATTTCTTTCTTTAAAATCTTTGATAATTTTCTGACAGAGATTCTCGCTAAAAAGACCCTTGCCGTAATCTTCAATGATGAGTCCTGAATGATTTTCAGAAAACTCCTGAATCCGTGAGGTCACTCTTCTGGATGTTTCTTCATCGATCGAGTCTTTCGTTTCATAATCCACGCGGCAGATCTGCTGAGTGGCGGTTGTCACGCGCTCTTTATAAGTCGTTAGTCTGGCCGGATCACGGACCAGACCCCAGGTTTTGAGTTGTCTTTCTTCAAGAAGATTTTCAACCAGGTTGGCCCTCGAGTCGTCACCGATGACACCACATAATGTTGAAGCGACACTGAGACTTTTCAGGTTATCAGATACGTTGGCGGCAAGACCAAGCTTATGCCACTCTTTGGAAACTTCAAGTACCGGGACTGGTGCTTCAGGAGAAATTCTTCTCACTTCACCGTAAGTGTACTTATCGATACCAAGATCACCGACAACGAGAATGGGTTTCAAGTTTTCAAACTTGCCAATAATTTCCTGGAATTTTTCCTGGGTCAGAATCATATTTTCTCTTTCCGTTTCTCCCAAAGGGAAACAATCTCTTCCACAATCTGGGGAATGGTTTTACCGGTTGAATCAAGTTCAACACCGTCAGCGGCTTTTTTCAGGGGAGCAATTTCCCGATTCATGTCTTCGTAGTCACGTTCTTTAATATCGGCAAGGATCGTATTGAAATCCAGATCGGCTTGCCCTCTTTCCTTTAACTCTTCAAACCTTCTGGTTGCTCTCTCCTCTGCTGAGGCCGTGAGGAAAACTTTCAGGATGGCGTTCGGAAAGATCACAGTCCCTATATCACGACCGTCGAGAATTGAAGGTCTATCGGTCACGATCGTTCTTTGCCAGTTGGCGAGGAAATCCCGGATCACTTTGAACTTGGAAATCTGAGAAGCAAGTTTTGAAACATGATGCTCGCGGATGACATCAGTCAGATTCAGGTTATCCAGTTGAATCAGGACACCTGCTTCTGGAGCATATTGAAAGCGATGATCATGAAAAAATTTATTGATGAGTTCGTCTTCAGCTGAACTGAGTTTTTGTTTCGAGAAATCAATTCCGGTATGCTGGAGAACATACGCAGCGGCACGGAACATGGAGCCCGTGTCGATATAGATGAGGCCAAGTTTTTCCGCGACCATTTTCGCAACAGTGGATTTCCCGCTGCCGGATGGACCATCAAGGGCAATAACCCTGTCCTTACTCATAAGGGAAAATAATAAGTTGAGAGTGCGAGGGTGGCAATCAGAGATCTTTCAAAAAATTGAACTCTGTGGTCAGTTCGAGTCTGCCGAACATATCAGGATGGGAAATTTTGAGCATGAGAGGATTAATCATCTCATGCAGATCCTTGGGAGGGGATGTCAGATGATATCTTTGTGACCAGGCCGGGTAGGATCCGGGTGCCATCGCCAGCGCGTGATCTTCCATCACCAGTGAAAATGAAAGAAGTTCGCGTAAAGAGAGTGCACCTAATTGCTGGCGAAAGTGAGTAAAGACTATCTTCTCGCGGTCCGGATCATAATGGGAAAAGCGACCCGAAGTTTCTTTGACTTCCTGAATGGAAATACAAAGCTTCCGGCGTTCTGCCAGGTTAAAGAAATATTCTGAGTTGGCCTGAAGTAAGGCCTCTCGTAATTGTTCTAGTTCAGATGCGCGGGATGAAGGTGACATTAGAGTTCTGACTCAGCGTTTTAGTAATGTGATAATAATTTTTCAGAACCTTATTCAGGTAATGGTTACTTTTTCCTACAGGAAGATTGTTTCGGAGCTGGCTCTTCGTCCAATACGGTCCCATGTTGTAAGCAACAGTGGCATAGTGATGGTTATTGTTGAAAGTTTCAAGCAGTCCTTTCAAATAATAGATCCCTACTTCAAGATTTCTAAGTTTCGATACGAGTTTTGAATACCCCATGTCGTAGAAGGCCTGGGCATAATGGTAGCGGAGATAATCTTCGCCGCGATCAGATTCCAGGAAATGACCTTTCGAGCGCATTTCCGCGAGAGTTTCCATGTAAGTTTGCGGCATCATTTGCATGAGTCCGCGGGCACCTTTTTTAGAAAGGGCATCATTCTTAAAGTCAGACTCAGTCCACATCATCGAAAGAACCCAGAAAGGATCGAGCTGGTGCTTCTCACAAAGGATAAGAACCGGTCGGATAACTTTCTTCACTTTCTTCTGAATTCTATCCGGGAAGAGACCCACCATCTGGTTCTCTGCTTCATCGTATGAATTGTTCGAAAAGAAACTGATGTCTCCGATAAAGAAACCTAAGCTGTCGCTTTTAAAGCGGTAACTCTTCTGACGCTTGAATCCAAAATGAAAGGTTTCAGGATATAAGGCACGCATAGCAAACGAGCCAAACAGGATGAGTGAGAACAGAGGAATTTTGTAGGTAGAAAAGAAAATACTAAAAACGGATTTTTTAGGTTTCTCTTCAACTACTACTGCAAGACTTTCGAGAACGCTTGCATCACCAGTCGTTGGTTCCATCATAACCTCGCTTATATCCCGTCACGTTCTCAGTTGGCAAATTCCCTTGACCAAGCTGAGATAAACCATTGAAGATTGATACGACCAAAATAACACGGTCCCATCTCACACCAAATTCCGGGGTTTTATGAGTGAAAATAAATTGTCTTTGGAGAAGTCTCTCTACCTCAAGCAACACGCTGAAAATCCTGTGCATTGGTGGCCTTATAATGATCAAGCCCTGAAAACTGCTAAGAGCCTAAACAAGCTCATATTTGTGTCTATTGGGTACTCTTCCTGTCACTGGTGCCACGTCATGGCCCATGAATCGTTCGAAGATGAGACTACTGCTAAGTACTTGAATGAGCATTTTGTCTCCATCAAGGTCGATCGGGAGGAGTTTCCCGATGTTGATCAGTACTACCAGAATGTCTGCTCGATCATGACCGGACGTGGAGGATGGCCGCTGACAATTTTTCTCACTCCGGATGGAAAGCCATTTTTCTCCGGAACCTATTTCCCGCAAGTCGGTCGCCAGGGCCTTCCAAGTTTCATGGAAATCATGAAACACATCGTGGACCTGTTTCAGACGAATCCAAAATCCATTGAGGAAAGTGCCGACAATCTTTTGGTCCAGATTAATACGCCGAATGTTCTCGAAAAAAGAGTTCAGTTCCAGGGACACTTCCCTCCTCCATCGGCTGTGATGAATGCGCTGAAGAATTTTGCTGATGCAAAAAACGGTGGGTACGGCGAGCCACCAAAGTTTCCGCATTTCGCTTTTTTCGAATGGGCGACAGAACAAATTCTTGAAGGCATGATTCCACAGGAGCTTGGTCGTCATGTCGCTGAGAGTATTGAGAAAATGCTCATGGGTGGAATGTATGATCATGTGAAGGGCGGAATTCACCGTTATTCTACTGATGCCAACTTCATGGTCCCGCACTTTGAGAAGATGCTTTACGATCAGGCAGGACTCTTAAAAGTTCTCGCTCGGCTTTCGCAATTTTATCCGGCCCCCATTGTTTACGACAGTATTCTCCAGACAATCGATTATCTCCGATCAGAAATGGTTGATGATGAAGGATATTTCTTCAGTGCCCAGGACGCCGACTCAGAAGGAGTCGAGGGACTGTATTTTACTTTCTCTAAGGAAGAGTTCGAGGAAAGTTTCAAGGACGCTCCTGAAGCTCAACGAGCAAAACTCGAGCACTTCCTGAAAGTTTTCCAGATCACCGAGAAAGGAAATTTCGATCACGGCCTCAATGTCATATCGCTCAATCCAGAAATGAAGGAACAGTATTATCAACAGGACGCCTGGCAGGAGATACGTGAGATTCGCCGCAGACTTCTTGAGCTCAGAAAATACCGCATGCCACCTGCGACTGATCGGAAAGGGCTCGCGAGCTGGAACTTCATGCTCCTCTCAGCTCTCGTGGATGTCGTTCAGTACTGTCAGATTGATGTGATTCAGAATGAGGCGTTCTCGATTATTCAGCCGACGATTGAAGGATGTTTAAAAACATTCCTCGTTGAAGAAAAGGGAACCGGGCGCCACCTTATCCGTCATACAACATCCCTCGATAATCAGGCGATCTATCTGGAAGACTACGTGAACTTTGCTGAATGCCAGTTAAGGCTTTACGAAGTAACGGGTAATGCGGTTTTCAAAACCAACGCACTCGAGACAGTGGACTTCACTCTGAAAAACTTCCTGGAAAACGGGGAATTATATTTCACGGCGATGGGTGGAGCTGGATTTGCCCGTCAAAGAGCGCCACTTTTTGATCAGTCTTACCGCTCTCCTGTTTCCACCTTAGCTCTTCTTCTGGCGAGACTTTCAGTCTTTAAAGCAGAACTGAGGCCTGAGGTTGTCTTCGGAGAAAAGCTTCAGGACATGATTCAATTTACACTGACATCCCCTCTGGGACACGGTGAAGGCCTTCGTGCTTATACCTATCCCCAGGATATTTTCAGAAAAGTGGAAGTTCCTTTTTCTTGGAATGAGAAAAGAGAGTTCCAGGAGATGCGGACGCATTTCTTCTCAAGATTTGTGATGGATTATCATTCTCGAAATGATGAGTCCTATCAGATCTGCACTCGTGATGCTTGCGAAGCCCAGGGAACTGGCTTTGAGCAATTCCAGGGTCTCTTTAAGGCGAGAGAAGAAAAAGATGCTTAAGGGTATCAAGATCATTGATCTCACTCACCGACTTCCGGGGCCTCTTGCTGGAAAAATCCTTCATGACCTCGGTGCTGAAGTGATCAAGATCGAGGATGAGAAACATAAAGATCCCTTCCTTTCGGGAATGTTTTCAGCTTTCGATCAAAGCTTTGAAGACTGGTATAAAGAACTGAATGCTGGAAAGAAAATTGTGCGCCTGGATTTCAAATCCCCAGATATTAAAAAGCAAATTGCTGAGCTGATTGAAGATGCCGATGGCATTCTTCTTTCTCTTTCACCGAAATTAAAAGAGGCCCTGGGTCTTAATGATGAAGACCTGGTTGGTGAGCGTGCCGTAGTTGAACTGGAAGCATCTTCCACTCACAATAAGGCCATGCACGATCTCAATGCACTCGCGATCAGTGGCTATCTTTCGCTCCATGTAGCACATGAAACGGATGCGATCGTTCCGCCACCATTTCTTCCTGTCGCTGGAATTGCTTTCGGTCAGCAAGTTGCGACTCAGCTTCTCGCTAATCTCATTGCGTCCAAGAAATCGAAGTCACTCGTCAAAACAACCAGTTATCTTCACGATACCGCGGAAAAGATTTTTCATCCTTTCTGGTCAAGCGAGCTAAGGCATCAGAAACGCACGAAATTTCTGCATAATGGGGCCTACCCGTGCTATTGTCTCTATCGCTGTAAAGACGATAATTACGTCGCTCTTGCTGCGGTTGAAGAGAAATTCTGGTCGGATTTTATTGCTACTTTCAATGTCCCTCTTGGGCTTGAAAGACGCTTTAACACTGACCATTCTTCCTTCCAGATCCTGGCCGATACGTTTGCCAAACTTACGGCAACCGAGATAGAAGCTATGGCATTAAATAAAGAACTTTGCTTATCAATCGTCAGAAAGATTCGCTGACTTGAATGGGAGATCGTATGAAAAGAGTGATTGGATTCCACTACACGCTTACTGATAAGGCCGGAACCGTTTTGGATTCCTCAATCGGTGACGAACCACTTTTCTTCTTAGAAGGCACACATCAGATCATTCCAGGGCTTGAAAAAGTCATCGCACTCATGAATGTTGGCGATAAGAGAAAAATTGAAGTGAAAGCTGCTGAGGCTTACGGGGAAGTTAACGCTGACCTCGTCGTTAAAGTGAAAAAGACTCAGTTCCCTCCAGGAGCTGAACTTACTGTTGGCGATCAGTTTCAGGTAAACAATGACCAGAGTTCTCCCGTGTTCACCATTATGGCGATCGACACTGAAGAAGTTACAGTTGATGGAAATCATCCGATGGCGGGCAAGGATCTTTTCTTTGATGTTGAAATCATCGGAGTTCGTCCGGCAACGACTGAAGAACTTTCTCATGGCCACGCTCATGGTCAGCACGGCCACGGTCACCACTAGTTAAACAAGACTTAAGAGTCCTTCTTTCTCGCTCACGAGATGGAAGGGCTCATCTTTTACCAGCAAGAACCCATCCAGATCCACGTACTCCACCATCCCAGTAAATAACATTCCGTAAGAAATCCCGATGGTCGTCTCGATCATACAGCCCATCATCGCTTCAAGATTATGCTTCTTAGCTTCTTTTAAAAGGTCGCGCGCTTTCACGAGTGAGCCCGTCTTCATGAGCTTAATATTCACAGCATGAAACTGAGTCGCTAGTTCTGAGAAGTCGCCCACATCTTCGATGGATTCATCGGCGAGCAGTTTGTAAGGAGTGTGTTTTTTTAATTCTTTATATTCGGCAGACATGGAAGAAGGAAAAGGCTGTTCAATGAGTTCGATGTTCATACCTTTCAGAGTTTCCTGAAAACGCATGAAGGAATTGAGATCTTTCCAACCTTCGTTGGCATCCACCCGCAACTTTGCTGAAGTGTGCTTGCGAATTTCTCTCAGCATGTCTTCGCCGGTGTCAGCATCCACTTTAATTTTCAGAGACTGAAAACGCGCCAGTGGTGCGAGGTAATCTTTGATCTCTGCCACGGGCATGATGGGCATGGAGAAAGATGTCGAGGTCGTAATCGCGGGAGGTAGTCCCAGAAAATCCGAAATAGATTGAACACTCTTCTTGGCAAAATAGCTGATGAACACTGACTCGAGACCGAAACGGAGAGAATGAAAAAGTTTTGTTTTATCCAGATCAGCAATCAAGATCTGTAGATTGGAAATTCTTGTGATGTCGTTATCGGCCAACCATTTCTGAAACTGCTCATCAATCAGATCCGGTGTTTCACCATAACGAATGTTGGGAGCAATCTCAGAGAGAAAATCTCCTGAGAGAGTATGGAGATGAACAATGAAGTTTTCTTTGACCGTGGTCTGATTGCGGGAAAGTTTCCAGTTAACTTTGAGATCGAGGTGACGTTTCTCGAGCGAAAGCTTCATAGCTCCCCTACTGAATAAAAAAGTTCAGAGCGCTCAAAATCCGCCGGAGAATTACCCCATTTCCCGGCAGGAATGTCGCCGTGGAAATAGCGCGCCCACTGATCAGTATTTTTATTGAAATGCATGCGTTTTACGATGGGATCAATTCCCAGGAAGGCCTGAAGAAGTTTAGCGATCATCTCAGAGCAATAGAGAGTCTGACTTCCGTTCTCATCAAAATTGTTCCAGAGAAATTTGTGATCGTAGGAAAGGCCTTCAAAATCATTTTTAAATAATTGAAGGAAAGATGAGGATTTCTTTTGTAGTTCCTGAACGATGTCTTCATTTTGAAATCTCAGAATTTCAATTTTCTGCCCTTGTTCAGTGATCGAATTAAATTTTTCGAGAGTTTGAATCTCAACTTTCATTCTGGAGTCCGCGACCAGAATAGGATCGAGTGAAATCACAATGCCCATATGCGAATAGATTGATTCTTCTTCGGCTTCAATAAGATCGCACGACCAGCAGTCGAGGGGCTGAAGAAGGATGTCTCCGACCTTGAGTTCTGGAGCGGCCTGAACGAGAGCTGCCCATGAAAGGAGAAGGAGAAATGGGAGATATTTCATTTATGCCAACCTTTTAGGTCAACATCGTAGCGTGGGTGAAGTGGGATGAGAAACGTATTCTTGACATCTAACTACCTGAAACGACTAAGAATTCTTTGCTTCATCCCATTCAGGGATCATAGGAAAAGTCTGCGCACTCGGTGCCTCAAAGGTTAGCGATTATAATAACTTAAGAACTTTATTGAGAGGCCTTTATGAAAAGATTTTTTGGAATTCTAAATTTGATTCTCTGTTTTGAGCTCATCATCGGGCCTCATTTTCCAGGAACGAAAATAATTTCAGAAGCACAGGCCGACGATACAACTTGTCCCTCCGGACTTGTTTACGATTCCACTCTAAATCGATGCATCACTTCTGAGCAAAATGCGATGCTGATCAATGCGACGGCAAGTTGTAACGGAGACAAGGAATGTTACAAGCGTCTCGCGGAAGAAGAGCTTAAGAAAGGTGAGCAGGAAGGTAAGATTGAAGAATCAATTAAAGATAAAAGTGGATTGTTTAATAAAGGCCTAAAAGCTGCTGCTCTTGCACTTCCATTAATCATAGCTGCTCAATCCCTGATGGGCTCAACGAAATGTTTTTCTGCTTCCAAGATGGCGATGGTTGCGGGAGGTCTCGCTCTTTTCGTTGGCGATATGATGTCTAATAAAAAACATAAAAGCTGCCTTAAAAAAATCCGCAGTGATTGGGAAAAGAAAAAAGCAGCGACCACAGAGCAAACTTCCAATGGAACTTCGAAAGTGAGTATGGCCCAGGATCAAAGCGAAGCATTTGAAATGCTCGCCAAGAGTGAAGAGTGCATGCAGAGTGCAGCGAAAATGAAAGCTGGATTTAATGCTGCTGCTGCTGCTGCGTTTGCAGCAACTGCAGTGATGTCGGTAGTAGAAATAATGGGTAAGCATACAAGGGATAAGGCCGCAGCCGTTGCAACTAAAGCACTTTCCCCAAGTGCTCCAGGTCTAGTGGCGGAAGCCGCTAGATACCGAGCTCAGGTTACATGTATGCCTCCTCCTCCAGGTGCTGATGCTGCAGGAACAGCAGGCGCTGCAGGAACAGCAGGCGCTGCAGGAACAGCCGGTGCTGCAGGAACAGCCGGTGCTGCAGGAACAGCAGGCGCTGCGGGAACAGCCGGTGCTGCGGGAACAGCCGGTGCTGCGGGAACGGCAGGTGCTGGAACGACTTTAGCTCCAAGATTAATTGGTCCACCTTCACCCCCACCACCTTTTTTCGGTCCTGAAGCTAGTTATAAATTTAAAAAAATGGACAATCGGGATTTGAGGATAATTTTGAAGGGTATGGCCGAAGCAAAAGACTTTGCCTCGTATGCTGTTCTTTATGAGTCTGCGTACGGAAATGTTTTAGAGTCAGAGTCTTCACCTTCGCTTGATAGATATGAGTCTATTAAAAATGAAATCGGTTATGAAACAAATAATGACCAAGGCATGATTTCACTTTTGAGGCTTGTAGCTGCGAAAGCACTTCAGGAATTAAATCCTGTTCAAGAAGCTCATGCCGCTCTTCCACTCGTAGGTAATATGCTTCAAACTCCTGAAGCTCGAGCGGTAATTTCTGGTGTTCTCGCTGGATGGTCAGCCATCATGTTTATGCACGCAAACAAACAGGCAAAGGTCGCTAAGAACAGAGCAGAGTTCCTTCGTAAACTTAAAGACAGCTTCAATGATGCTAACGGTGCCATTAGTTGTACAGCTGAAGAAAGAAGCATGTCGGCGAATGCCAATTGCTTTTGTTATACCGAAGGTGGGCAGAGAAATTCTGCAAGAGGCAGCTCACAGGTTTGTCAGCAACTTTGGTCAGGGCAAACACCTGGTGCAGCTGGGACTTATGCGAGTACAGATTTCTCAACGCAGAAAGTTTGTATCGCTGCGAATGGAGCAGTTGATGAAAGTTGTTCTTGTAGGGCGACTAGGAATTGTTCATCTACTCTTTCAGGTTCTGGATCGAGCTTAGGTTTAAGTGCACTTTCTGCGGCTTCAAATGGTCTTCAGCCTTTAAGCCAGATCACGACAGGTCAGGTTGGTGCTGGTTCATTGAATGGTGCCGCTTCTATAAACACAGCAGCTAATCTTCTTGATGGCAAAAAGAAACTTGAATCTCAATTGAAGGATCCAAATCTTAAAGCGAAGAATGCAAAAATTGCATCTCAGTTTGAAGGCGCACTCATAGCTGCGGCGGGAGGAGCAAGTGCTCCGGATAGTGGATCGTCTTCACTTCCGTTGAACATGACACCAGCACAAGCTGCATCAGCGTTAGAAAAAGAACTAGGAAATGCTGATCGCAATTTCGAAAGAGTAAATGGCTCTCCCGCATTGGCTACTCCGGGCAATTCTAATCCAGGTGAATCGGTCGATTTTTCACTAGGTGCCGAACAGCCTGCAGCTGCATCGACAGATTCACAGCTTGCTGAAGTAATGGCGCAGGATCTGAATTATGGACAGAACGATATTACAAAATCAGATTCGAATATTTTCAAAATTC
>JBKJNQ010000170.1:0-4897 GCA_046593575.1 Bacteriovoracaceae bacterium | reverse complement strand
TCAGTGACACCTTACTGCCTGGATTCGAATTTCATCCCCAATATCCTAATCAGCTCAATTGCCCAGCATACGAAAAACATACTGAGTAATAATAAGGTGTCTCTCTTAATTAGTGAGAGAAGTGACAATACCAACAAGCAGTCGATCGGAAGGCTTACTTATATCGGGGAAGCTCAGAAAGTCACTGACGATGAAGATATTAAAAAACGCTATCTCAATTACTTCCCTGCCTCCAAAGAATATTTTGGCACGCATAATTTTAGTTTTTATAAAATCAATCCCGTGAGGCTTCGTTTCATCGGTGGATTTGGAAAAATCTATTGGATTGAAAGAGAATCTTTAGATCTCAAGAACATTTTCTCTATCGATGAAGAAATCAAAATTATTCAGCACATGAACCAGGATCATCAGCACAACCTCAAAGAATACTCACGTTTCTACTTGAATCATGAATGCAGAGATACTGATACCATCAGGATGTGTGGTTTGGATCAATTTGGCGTGGACCTGGCACTGAATGAAAACAAGCATCGAATTGATTTTGAACATGAACTGAGTGAGACAAGCGAAGCACGGTCAGTGTTTATGACGATGGCAGCTAAAGCGAAGAATTAAAGAAGAAGATTCTAAATTTTGAAATTCGATCCTGTAATCATTTTTCTCTTGGGCTTAGTTATTTTAAACATTTTAAAATACTCATCGAGAAAGTGAAAATATTCATCGAGCGATAAATTTATTTTTGATATCATTTACAACCTCCCATTGATCGAATAAATCAGCGTTCTCAATTAAAAACTAAATATCTGCTTTATTTTAGCGTGATCTGAGCAAATATGAAATTTAAAAAAGTGCCTGGATCTAGGTGTTTGTCAGTACATCCAGGTGCACGCTACGTGACAGGCAGGGCGCCAAGAGAGCCTAATTGCTCAAGGTCACTGATCATCACAAAATTAATAATATCATTCAAGAAATTAGCAATTTTAACCGAATTGAAGTGACTCAAATTTCAGGAGACATTTCCCATGACATCGACAAAAAACTTTTACCCCGTTCTTTTAGGTTTATCTCTTCTTGCTTCGTGCGGGAAAGACGTGACTCCGCCACCGAGTAGTTCGGGGATCACCAGTCTCGATAGTCTCCGCTCTGCCTCCGGAAATTTTCGTCTCATCGCCACTGATGCTCCTTTCTCTTACATGAAGGTTTCATCAGCAAAAATTACCGTGAATCGGATTGACGTTAAGTCCTCTACAGATATTTCTACTTCTCTGGTCGGTCAGCCATTGGTGCTTGATCTTGTGAAGCTTACCAATGGTCTGGTCACTCCCATTATCGATCTCAATCTTCCTCCGGGACAGTACAAGGAACTAAATCTGATTATTGAGACGGGTTCGATCGACCTCGTCTCAGGTGCCCACTATAATCTCAAAATCCCAAGCGGCACCAGTTCGGGATTAAAGATTAAAATTGATCCACCGGTGAATATTACCACTCAGGCAAGTTCAGACATTATTCTCGACTTTGATCTGGCGAAGTCCTTTGTCCCCCAGGGGGATTCAAAAGATGAAAGCACGATCACTGGGTTTCATTTCAAGCCCACTCTCCGCGCAGCGAACCGCACCACTGCCGGTTCTGTATCAGGCAACGTCAAGACGGACATGGGTACAGCTAGTTCATCTGATGATGTCGCTCTCGGGGGAGCTGTCGTTACCGTGAAACAAAACGGTGTAGACTTCGCAGCTGGTATCAGTGATGCTCAGGGAGCTTTTAAAATAATTGCTCTTCCTGAAGGCAGTTATACTCTCGAAATTTCTTCCGCTGGGTACACAACCTCTTCTCCGATCAACGTTTCCATCGTTGCAGGAAATCTTTCAGCGGCCGGAGATACACTTCTTAATATGGAACCAGTTCCGGCAACAGTGACACCATAGGACCGTGTGAAAAATACTTCCAGCATTATTGCCCTCTCTTTTCTGATCGTGGCATGCGGCGGAAACCCCGGCGGGATGAAAAAGCTTGGTGAATCTCTTAGTGGTTCACCCTCGCCCATCACTCAGCCGGGACCTACAGTGTCCCTGACTTTCACACCGGGCTCTTACTTCAAGGTGATGAAAGATTACGGATCCAATAAAGACATCCGTGTTTTTGAGTTTCAGTTTCTTTCAGACCAGAGATTTATCCTGACACAGACAAGTTTTCTGGGAGGAGATCTCACGAAAGTTTACTTCCATAAGAAGACCGGAACTTACGCTGAATCATTGGGCAGAATTAGTTACGCGACGAGTTTTGATACCTGTGGAGATTTGAAAAACCAGTCCACATACTTCAGCGGTGACCGAAACAATTTCGTAACCATTGTGTGGAACGGAAATAGTAGCAGGCTTTATAGCTACTATTTATGGACATTACCTTCCGACATTAGCTCCCACATTGTGGATGCGGTTGAGGACATTGGGTGCAAAGCATTCCAGGACTGATCTGGTCCAAGAGAAAATGGATTAGAAAATTGGGGTGAGGTCACTGCAAGTCGAGCCAAACACTGTAGTTACTGATAACAATAAACAAACAATAAAGATTAATTAAGCTGAAAAATAAATTGGGTAGATTTAAGCAGCATCCTTTTCGGCCTCCCAAATATCAAGATTCACCTGTAGGTTCATCCACATTCTAGGTGATGTATTCAGTACCGCACCTAAAAGGACAGCGAACTCTGCGCTCATTGCTCGTTTACCGTTTATGATCTCACTCAGCTTCGTCTGCATAGTAGATACCTTAACTCTCCCACCTGTTGCCTTACTTAAAGCTTCAGCGAACTGAGATTGAGTTGTACCCAGTTCTTCCAACCAGATATTCTTTAAGATTTCCCCTGGGTGACTTGGACGTCTTTGTACTCTTTGTCTTTTAATCTTTTCCATCATCTCTCCTGCTTAGTGATAATCTTCAATTTTCACATTGTAGAAATCATTTTTTGCAAACTCGAATGTGATTCTCCATCCGCTCACTTTATTAATATCGATTGCAAACTCGTTTTTCCTAGCGCCCTTTAACTTATGAAGTCGAAGAGAAGGCGGAAATCCTTTACTTCGCAGTTCATCCAAAGAACTGACAGCGTCCATAATATCTAATAGGTAAATGGCCCTTTGCCACAACTCAACAGGTAGTTTTTTAGTCCTCCCAGTATGGAATAAATCAGAAGCTACCCTATTTCCAAATTCTTTAATCACTCAAAGACCTCTACACCACCTTACCGCCATACGGTATGACAGTAAATTAAATTTCTGGCAAAGCCAAAAGTGGTTCGCATGAACAATGGAAAGTAAAAAAATTTTTGAGTAAATTTAAGCGGTTAGAAATGGTGCCCGGGACTGGACTCGAACCAGCATGCTTTTAAAGGCGCCGCCGTCTGAAGACGGTATGTCTACCAATTTCACCACCCGGGCATTGACCTCATATTAATCATTTATAGAATTAATGTCTATCGGTTTTCGGAGGCAGAAGCTTGCGAACTTTCACGCATCGGTTGAGTTCATCCTGCGCTTCTGACCAGCTTCTGCGGGCAATCGACGTCAGGTTTTTAGCTCCCACAAAATACTTCTGACTCATCTTCTGTAGTTCTTCCGAACAGACAACATGCGGGAAAAACGACTCAAAATAGACGTCCACTTTGTCGTCATGAGACTTCCAGTCCATTTTCACGAGTTTCTTGAAGTAATCTTCGAAGAAAGGTTCTGAGAGTTCCGGATAATTTGCCCCGTGCATACGCGAACCCGCTTCCTCCAGATCACTATGAGTAAAGTTTTTCCCGGAAAAAAGCTCTTTCCAGAAATAAGCTTTCTGCGATTTGAGTGGATAGGCGGCGCGACCGGCCAGAGACATGCGCTTACCGATTGTGGAGTTATCTTTTTTTATTTCTTCATCTATCAGTTTCATCGCCATCGTGTGGCCGTTGGTCGCAAGGTTCATGATGAGACCCCAGCGTCTGTCCTGATCAAGGGTGATCCCTTTGGGTGGTTCGTTCTTCACCAGCATGTCGAAAATTCTTGTCACGGACATCTGAGACTGCGCCATCGACAGGAAAAAATCAAAGAAGGACATCTGAAGAGATGATCCAGCTGGAGACGTCTCTATCCGGCCCCACACCATCGCTTCAAACTCAGGTGCCATAAGCGCCCGTTCTTCCTTATCAAGATACACCTGGTAGATATAGCGAAGGTTACTGTTCCTTCCAAGAAGTGAACCAAGAAGAAGATCATCCTTTTCCCCTTTCAGGGCATCAATCGCAATACTCATGTAAATTTTCGGAGAAAGTTCGGAGTCGCGGACCATCTGATAAAGAATATTCCAGACCATCAGGCGCGAGAGCGGATCCTGGATCGTAGCAAGGGCAACCTTCGCTTTGGCGAGTGACTTCTGGTCAAGAGAATATAAAGCGTAATCAAGATCGTTCAGGTTCGGAAGAATGAAGTCCGGACAGTCCTGCTTTATCACATCCACCTGAGTGGCGTCGGTCGTGAAAAGGATGTCCTGCTTTCCTTCGAAATCCAGCTCATCATCGTCGAGCTCATAGAAACCGAGACGGGTACGGTGAGGAGAAAGGGTACCGGATGAACTCGGGGACTGCTTGATGACGAGCGAAGTGAGATTACCGTCGTTACAGGTCGGGGTCACAGCTACGCGGTTCGGTCCCGCCGTCTGAAGCCATTTATTTGTCCACTCAGTGAGATCGGTTTTAGAAGCAAGAGCAATGGCACCAATAAAATCCTGGCGCTTAGTATTGGAGAAAGCGTAGCGCTTAAAATAATCGCGAAGCCCATTCCTGAAGCCTTCTTCACCCACGAAGAAGTGAAGCTGCTTCAAGCTCGCGGCACCTTTAGCGTAAGTAATTCCGTCGAAGTTTCCT
>JBKJNQ010000164.1:0-7493 GCA_046593575.1 Bacteriovoracaceae bacterium | reverse complement strand
TTCTGTAACGAAGACCAACGTTCGCGTTCATATACTGAAGAGTCAGAGCATCAGCACCACTGACGATGTTTGGTCTCTGGGCCGCGAATGGTTTCTGGAGAGATCCACCGTTATAGTTATAGGAAAAGTTTCCGCTCCATTTAGAGAGTGATCCGCTTGAGGCGCGAAGAAGACGGTTTGTGATGACTTCATCGGCTTTATCTGTAGCTTTCTTGGCAGAAGTCTCAGAAGGCTTGATGTCGACTTCTTCTACGTCGAGTGGCTTTTTCTTTTCCTTCTCAGCTCCGAAAACAGTGAGTGAGAGGGAAACAATAATAAGTGTCAGGATCATTTTCAGATTCACAGTTACCTCATGCGATGGATGGATTTTGCACTAACATAGTCTGGAATTTTGTATCTGCGAATAGGAAGTAATTCTATTATTGATTTTGATACGAAACCGGTGCCAAATGGATACTAAGGTTAAAAGATTCTAATCGGTTATTGCTCTGCTTCACCGATGAAGAATGGTAATTCCTTGCTGATTTCCCAGCGAGCCGTTCCCGTGAACAAGTCCCATTTTCATTTTCTTTGAGGAAAGAAGTTTTTCTCTCATCACAATCAAAGCATTCAGTGAAGTCAGGTTCCACGCCGCTTTTCCGAGATTGAGCCCACCCGTCACTGTGACTTTGTGAGATTTGAGGAATTCAGGAATCTCCTTCATATTTTTCACGAGTCCTAGTCTCAGGAGGAGACCCATCGGCACCACCGGATAGCATGTATACGCATCGAGGAGTGCCCGTCCCTTTAGGAATTCTTTCTTAAAATCAACATGTGCCTCTTTCAAGGCCTTCTCAGCAGTGCGCTTCAGGTGAAGATACGGAGCAATCTTGGGAAGAGATTCAAATCCATCGACGGAAAGTTTGGTGAAGGCATTGCCAGTGATCGCCACAGCACCCTTCACTTTTTTCAAAGAGAGAATCATCTGTCCCGAGTAGTCGACGGTAGGGTTGGCGCAATCGACACCCCTGAAATATTTCGAGATCGGAGCAAACCATTTTTCGCCCGGAAGTTTTCCGTTCCACGTTTGTGCGTAGTTTTCAAAGAGAGCATCGCGGATGGTGAAATAATCTTTTTCACTTAGCTTGTGATACTTGAGGAATAGGGGAACGAGTTTTTCATAGCCATCAAGTGGGGTATACTTGTTGCGGTAGAGGCGCATGTATTTTTCCCGCGCACTATGCTCATATTCCGTCTTTAAATAATCTCTGCCTTTTATGACAACGAGATCAGCTTTCTTAGTCACGAGAAGCTTTCTTCCTTTCTCGATTGCTGCCATCGCCGAAGCTCCGCTCTTAAACTCATGGGACGCAAGTTTATCTTCCCAGCGTTTAGCAAGAGTAACGATTTCCAGCGTTATGATTCGGAGGTTTTTCTTCCGTGCAGCGGCGAGAACTTTTTCAGTCTCAGCATGTGAGCCCTCTCCATCTACAATCCGATCGGCAGCGATAATAAATAGGTGCATGCCTCTATCCTCCGACGTTAGGTTCTAAGCACTCGTTAGGATGACAGGCCGTAGACGTTTATTTCTTTACTATAGCCTTTCACTCTCACGTTCTCAAAAATTCGAAAGAGCGCCTTGTGGTCAGCATCTAAAGAGGCGTAAACATCGTCAGCGATCACGAGGGTGACTCCAAGATCCTTACAGAGAGATTCAAGCCTCGCGGCACGGTTGACCGTTTCTCCGATGATGGTGTGCTGGAGTTTATCCCGGCTTCCGATGTAGCCTTTGATCAAAGGCCCGCGGCAAACTCCCAAGCCGATTTTGATTGGGGCTAGAGAGGATAGCTGATTGTGTTTTTCCAGACGCTCGAGCATCGCCAGAGAAGCAGTCACGGCACGGCGATTCTCAAGAACCTTATCGCCCGTAGAGTTTTCTACATACGCAAGAATTCCGTCCCCTATAAATTTATCTACCGTTATAGAATGTTTTATCATTTCGTAGAGCATGACGGTGAAATATTCGTTCAGAAGTTCCACGACCTGAGTGGGGCCCAATTGCTGAGTCAGGCTGGTGAAATCTCTGATGTCGGACATGATCACGGTAAGCTCTTCTTCAATCCCACTTGTGGAAGTAATTTCGTCTCTCAGTGCGTGCTGCGCGACTTCGCTCGTGACAAAGCGTGAAAAAGATTTCAGAAGCCTAGTCCTCTCGTTGAAGGCCTTGGAGAAATCATTCATGTAATTGACCAAGGAAGCCCAGAGTCCCCAAGATCCCTGGGTCTTTGAGACATAATTGAAATCACCTTCTTCCAGTTTTTTGAGATGCTGGTTGATGTTTAGAGCATTTTCCCGCTCAGACATGAAGTGGAAAAGATACGTCACACTTAACCATCCGACGACGAAGAGTATGATGTAGTTAGATTGTTTAATGATCTCGCTTGTTGTCGCGGGAATAGCATCTTTGCTTTCCTGAAGTAGTGATTGAATAAGCAAAAAATGTGTTAGTACCACGAGCGCAATCACGATGGGAGCCATAGTTCGCAGAGTATGTTGGAGCCAGGATTGATCAAAACTGATCCTTGTCATGTTCTTTGGAGGATATCTGTTTCCCAGGGCCCAGCTTAGTCCATAAATCTGAGTGATACATAAAACGATACTCGTGAGCGCAAGAATCTCAGGTGCGCGTGAATCTCCGGACAGGTGGTTTAAGTTAAAAAGCCATTTTAGAAAAATGAGACCGATGGCAGTAGCGAAGGAGTAGTTAAAAATATAAATCAGATAGAGTCTTTCCTGGATAAATCGTGGCAGCTTTTCCGGTCCCTCGTTAATAAAGGCTAGGATCAAGATAATGTTCGTGATCAGGACACTCAAAATAAACGCACCTGAGTAGGCGCAGCCAAAAAAAAAGCCAGGGACCCGAAGAACTGGGCAGATACTCAGGCCATAAAGAGCCATCAGAGGGATGAAGCTAAGGTTGAGGAGGGAAAAGATCCCGAAGAAAATAATGATTTTTTTCATTTAAAAATCCACCAAAGACTCAGTTGTCTAATGTTGAGTCACTTGAAGTACAGGATAGTTGCTTTTCGCTTCAGAGGGAAGTGCGATCCGGATCCCTTTTTGACCCGGGTTTATCTAAGAATTTTTCGTACCCCTATTTGTAGAGAAATACCTCATGACTCGTTTCATGAGCCATGGAATTTCTTTCTGGTATACTTTAAGCAGGTCGCTTAACATAAAAGTATGAAAAAACTACCTTTCAAGCTTCACCTTTATTTTGATTATCTCTCAGTCGCGATCTTCGCTCTTATGCCTATGGTCTTAGGGCTAACGGGAAATGCAGCTATCCTCAGCTATGTTCTGGCCGTCGCTCATCTTACGGTGACACTTCTCACGCTGAAAAAAGTGATCACTCTTAAGATTCATCAGTGGATTGAATTTGCGGTAGGACCAGTGCTTTTAATCTCGCCTTATGTCCTGAATTTTGCTGACGAGAACGCAGCTAGAGCTGCCTTCATGATTCTCGGAGCTGTATTACTGATTGTGGCGACTAACACCAAGTACCACCAGGATTAACTGCGTAGCCAGCGTTTCTGATACTCGCCATGGGGATCATAAAGAGCGGCCTGTCTTTTGACATCAAAGATCCTGTCTCTCGGATCCGTACCAACTCCGGCAATATACTGCCAGTTTCCGAAGTTATTTTCCGGATCTTCGTCGATGAGTTGATCTTCGAACCACTTAGCACCAAGTGTCCAGTCGAGCTTGAGCGTCTTCGCGAGAAAGCTTGCTACATTTTGACGGCCACGGTTTGACATCCATCCTGTGAGCAGGAGTTCGCGCATATTGGCGTCAACGAAATCATCACCAGTTTCGCCCCGGCACCATGAGGTAAAGAGATCAGCATCTTCCTGGTAAACAAAGGGTGAAGTTCTCATCCCATCACGCTCGAAAAAAGACTCCCCCTGTACACCGGATAGAAATTTAAAATAGTCCCGCCAAATAAGTTCGTAGATAAGGGCATCGATACCGGCGCTCTTGCCTTTTTCTGCCTCAAGTTTTTTGAGTTCCCAATAGACCCGGCGAGGGGAGAGCGCACCCCAGGAAAGCCACGGCGAAAACTTGCTCGAATCATTTACTTCAAGGAGCCCGTTGCGCGTTTCGTGATAATGGTTCACTGCTTCGGTTTCATGGATGTAATGCTGTAATCTTTTAAGTGCGGAAGTATATTCTTTCGCAGTGATCTCAATCTCTGCGGGGACAACCCAGTTGGCCTCGGCAAATTTCTTGAATTTTGTGAATGGTTTAAGGTCATTCAGAGAGAGCGCAGACAATTTCTCTGATGGATAGAGAGTCAATTCTCCCATCTCTTTCATTTCGATGTCGCAGTTTTTTTGAAGTTGCAGAAGCTCGCTTTTTTCCCTGAAACTTATCCGCTGGTGCGTGAGAATCAAGTGGGCCTGCATATTTGTGGCAGTGAGGGGAAGGCTTTTTGTTTCATCTTCCTGAACCAGAAGTTCAATGCCCAGTCTTTCCAGGTTTAGCTTCATCTCTTCGGCGAGGTTGCGCCAGAAGTGGAGTTTATTATTGCTGGCATTTTGAGGAGCGTAGACAATCGCCGAAATTTTCTTCGAGTGTTCTAGCGCCCATTTCAGGCCCTGATGATCATGAACCCTCATGTCTCTGTGAAACCAAATAAGTGTATGCATATTCTTGGCATCTTAAGCGATTTTTAGCGCAGGTTCCAGCTTGTAACTTGCAAGAAAAAGGTTAAATTGGAAAGAGACAAGAAAATTGCTGCCACTGGAAACTGGCAAATAAGGGAACAATGAAGAAAGTAAGAGTCCAGCTGGTAAAGTACGACATGACGAAAACAAAAAATCGTAACCGTAAGGACATGCTCGTCGATAACAAGAGTGAAATCGCTGTCCGGGCCCAGCTTGAGCGAATTCACAAGGGCGAAAAAGTGGTCGCCATCCATGAAATCGTGTGGGACACGGAACAGATTAAAGAAGTCATCCGTCAGGAAGATAATGAGCAGTATTACACCGGTTTTGTGAAGTTCTTTGAGAATGAGAAGGGATTTGGATTCATCGTACCGGAAGAAGAGATGGATGATTTATTTTTCCACAAATCTGCGTGTGCTGAGGGAATTCCTCACGACAAACAAAGAGTGGAATTTAAAATCAGCAAAGGCCCCAAAGGATTGTCTGCGATTGCTGTTCGGGTCATCGACTCAGAATAATCAGTAAGTCTGAACCGGAAAAATCCAGAAGATCATCATATTCACGATTGCCAGTACCAGAGCGCCTATAATTGCCGGGCCCCAACCTTTGATATTAAATCCTGAAAGAAGTCCCGCTGCTGCTTTTAAAATGACAGCATTGATCACGAAGGTGAAGAGTCCCAAGGTCAGGATGTTAAGTGGGAGTGTCAAAAGAAACAGAATTGGTCTCAAGGTCATGTTGAGTAGACCCACAACAACACTCGTCGCCATGGCACTGCCAAAGCTTTTAACTTCAAAATCCTTTACGACTTTAGATGTCACCAGCAGGGCGGCAGCCGAGAGAATCCATACGAGAAGCAGACTGATCATAGGTAATCCTTGTTGGTTGAAGATTACACAGATGCCCAATATTTGTCCATGGGGTTCAGGCCTTCAGCCTGATATTGTTTCTCTATGAAAAGTGGACTCATTATTTTAGGCGATCAGTTATTTCCGGTCGCGTTTTACAAAGATCAAAAATCGCTTCCGATTTTTATGGCCGAGGACATGGGTCTTGCCACTCATTTCAAATATCATAAACACAAGATAGCTTTTTTCTTCACAACGATGAGAACCTACGCTGATCATCTGAAAGAAAAAGGTTTCTCTGTCGACTACCACAAGCTTTCTAAAACTTCTTTTCTCGAGAACCTGAAAAAGTTTATCAAACTCCATAAACTTGATCACCTTGTGATGGCGGAAGTTCAGGATAAGTTTTTTGAAAAAGAGCTGATAAGTTTCTGTCTGCAGGAAAAAATCACACTGGATTTTATCGAATCCCCGATGTTCCTGTGCTCTCGTCAGCAGTTTAAGATTTATCTGGCGTACAACGCCAAGCCTTTCATGAAAAGTTTCTACGAAGGTGAAAGAAAACGCCTTAAGATCCTTTTGCTGAAAGGCGAGAAGCCCGAGGGCGGTCACTGGAGTTTTGACGTTGAGAACCGGAAGAAAGCTCCGAAAGAGCTCACTAATAAAGGTCTCGCAAAAGTTTATGTGAGTTCTCATCTGGGAGACGTTACTTCGCTCGTGAATGAAAAGTTCTCCGATCATCCGGGCTCGCTGGATAATTTCTGGTTACCGACCGACAGAGCAGGTGCTTTAAAATACCTGGATCATTTCATCGATCACCACCTGGCACAGTTCGGAGATTATCAGGACGCTATCACTTCGAGGGATCCTTTCCTGTACCACGCGATTATTTCACCCATGATGAACAATGGTCTCATTACTCCCACCGAGATTCTGGAAAAAGTCCTCAAACGGTATCATGAGGATAAAAAGATTCCTTTATCCGCTGTGGAGGGCTTCGTTCGGCAGGTCATGGGATGGCGGGAATTTGTCAGGGGAATTTATCAGAATTATTCAGAAATCCAGGATAAGAAGAACTTTTTCAATCATCACGGAAAACTCACCAAAGACTGGTATGAAGGGACGACAGGAATTCTTCCGGTCGATGATGCGATTAAGAAGGCCAATGAGTTCGGCTACTGTCATCACATCGAGCGCTTGATGATTCTTTCGAACATCATGCTTCTGAGTGAGATCCATCCGGAAGAAGTACATCGCTGGTTCATGGAAATGTTTGTGGATAGTGCCGACTGGGTGATGGGGCCAAATGTTTACGGCATGGGCCAGTTTTCTGATGGTGGAATTTTCGCGACTAAGCCCTATATCTCCGGAAGTAATTACGTCCTGAAGATGTCCGACTATAAGAAAGGTGAGTGGTGTGACGTCTGGGATGGTCTTTTCTGGCGCTTCATTGAAAATAATCAGGATTTTTTTGCAAAGAATTACCGCATGAGCATGATGGTGAGCACCTTGAAAAAGATGGACCCTGAAAAGAAGAAACGTCTCCTGAAGCTTGCCGAATCTTTCCTGAAGGCCAAGACCGCCTAGGGCCAGTTGTGATACAATCCTCAAGTGAATTACTACAAGGCAAAATTCCAGTACGACGGCACTGACCATTTCGGCTTTCAATGGCAGAAAGATCTCGCGACCATTCAGAATGACATTAATGTTGCCCTTTCCGTGGTCGTGGGCGGACAAATTTCCACCATGGGGGCCTCGAGAACTGATACCGGAGTTCACGCTCTGGAACAGTTTGTGAAGATTACCTGCGAGAGAGAAATTAAGTGTGAGAATTTTTCTATTCTCCTGAATATGGAGCTGCCTCTGACCATCAGATGTCTGGGTATTTCCCGCTGCGAGCGTTCATTCAGGCCGGCAGACAGCATATCGAAAGAGTACC